>NZ_CALDMP010000001.1 GCF_937915125.1 uncultured Ruminococcus sp.
GACGAAAAATCTGACGGCGCATCTGACGCACAATCTTTGTGCGGTATTGCCTAAACAAGAAAACGGCATCCCCTGCCTGAGTCATTCAGGTGGGGGTGCCGTTTTTATGGCGTATTTTTTGTCACTCTGGCACGATATGCCGAGGGGGTCATGCCGTTGTGCTTTTTGAAGATCCGGCTGAAATAATTGTTGTCGTGATAGCCGCACCGGGAGGCGATCTCTGCCATGGAGAGACTCGTTGTTCCCAGCAGTTCGCATGCTTTCTGCATTCGCAGATTGGTGATATATGTCATGGGAATACAGCCGAAAGCCTCTTTGAACAGTCGGATAAACTGTCGCTCGGAATAGTTGGATAGCTTAGCGAGCCGGGAGACAGAGATGGGTTCTGCATAGTTTTTTTCCAGATAGGCAATGGCACCTGCCAACTGTAGGATACCGGCATCATCGGGAATAGCTTCGAAACGATACAGACGTGACAGGGTAACAGTCAGCGCCAGAAATTCTGCCTTGAGCATGGTTTTCCATCCATCGGGTTTCTCGGTGAATTCCTGGTACAGCTGGTCGATCATGCGGTTCACCTGAAGAAAAGCGTCCACATCCAGCTTCAGCCGGCTGGAAAAGCGGCTCTTTCTGGAATATCGGGGTTCCAGGACAAACAGCGCCTGAAATCCGGCAGATTCCGTGATATCCAGTTCCGGCGTGAGAAAAAAGGACGGACGGAACATGATGTTACAGATACGGAAATCCCGGACATCGGTATAGCCGTGTTCCGTCTCATCGCTGATGACAAAGACATCGCCTTTGCAGATGCGGTATCGTTCGCTGTCTACGATGTGCTCTGCGCTGCCGCTGAGTACAATGACAAGCTCGGAGAAATTGTCGTGGCTGTGGAGATAGAGCGGTTCTTTGTGGATGCCGTACTGGATGAAAAAGGGAAAGCTTTCGTCCTGGAGAAAGGCACTGAGAGGCATTTGGAACATAGGCAGCTCCTTTTGTTGTCAGTTTTGTGCTATTGTATGGCGAATTTATCCTGCCAATTTGCAGGGGGATGTGCTATAATAGAAGTATAACATATCTGGCGTGGGAATGCAAGGTGTTTCCGGATTAGTTCATGGGAATCAATTTCTCCCCGGTTCGAATCTCTGAACGGGGAAGATACGAGCCAGATTGAATCAGTGTTTCCCTAAGGCAACACCGCACAAAGAGCGCCTGACGGCTTTGCACGTCATATGCTTGCATCTTTTCCGTCATATTTCACAAAAATGCTCGTGAATACACAAAGTATTCACTGCGCTTTTTGTTTCATCTGACAAAAAATCTGACGGCGCATCTGACGCACAATCTTTGTGCGGTATTGCCCTAACAATGCTGAGACAAATGGCTCTTACAACAGACGGCGTAAAAGGAGATAGGATTATGAGAAAAAAAGTGATTGCAATGGTATGTGCTCTGACGGGTGCAGTCAGTCTTGTCAGCGGATGCGGAACTGCTGACCAGAGCGGCAGTGAGACCTCTGAAGCCGCCATGCGGGATATGACCGCTGTTGCCTATGCAAAGGATATGGGCATGGGCATTAACCTGGGGAATACCATGGAGGCGTTCTGGGAGGATACTGCCAACGAGACCGGCGGCTGTATGACCATCGGAGAGAATACGCCGGAGAATTATGAGACCTGCTGGGGTGCTGTTGTGACCACAAAGGAGTGCATTGACGGCTATCAGGAGGCAGGATTCCGCACGGTGCGAATTCCTGTATACTGGGGCAATATGATGGTGGACGATGGAACATATACCATTAGTCCGGACTATTTCCAGCGTGTGGATGAGCTTGTGGAATACTGTCTGGAGGACGGGCTGTATGCCGTTATCAACATCCACCACTACGACGAATTCCTCATTAAAAACAACGAAAAGGATGAGGTACTCTCCATCACAGAACACCTGTGGACACAGATCGCCGAGCACTATAAGGACTATTCTGACTACCTGGTGTTCGAGGGCTTCAATGAGAATCTGGGTTCCCAGCAGGAATCGGATTCCTACACGGATGACCAGATGTATGATTATGTCAACGAGATGAACCAGACCTTTGTGAACGCTGTGCGGAAAACAGGCGGTAAGAATCAGGAGCGTATGCTCATTGTCTCCGGCTACTGGACGAATATTGACAAAACCACCGATGCCAGATTCCGGATGCCGGAGGATACGGCAGAGGATAGGCTCATGGTCTCTGTGCATTATATTGACAATGCAAAATACTGGATGAACCAGGTGGGCAATCAGGCGTGGCTGGATTACAGCAAAGATCAGTGCGAACTGCTGAAAGCGGCATTTACGGACAAAGGCATCCCTGTGTTTGTGGGAGAGTGTACTTCCATTTATGAGAGCACCCATCTGGCACGGAATGCGGAATATACGGACTCATCGGAATGTCTGCGCCAGATGTTGGATATGGCTGTAGAATACGGTTTTGTTCCTGTGCTCTGGGATGTCAATGATAATTTCTATTCCAGAACGGAATACCGGATAAAATCGGAAAGCGATCAGCGTGTGATCACTGAGATCGCAGAAAAAATCAATCCGTAAGGGCAAGTTAAGCTTTGAAAACATCCCGGTGGGGCGTTTTCACCGGAATAATGGACGATAATCAATAAGGACACGGCACGCCGTGTCCCTAAAAAAATGATATCGTGCAATTGTGGGGAATACGGTGGGAGCAAGCTCATGCCCTACGCTTATGCCGTGAAGTTGAGGCGTCTATAAAAATTCACATTTATCTTGCAATTTACTCCGTAGTGTGGTATAATTATTTTATCCAAAAAAGAAAGAGAGCTGTCCGGAATGACCACAAATGATTTTGAAAAAAACACTTCGCATACTTTAGAATCTTTGCTTTCCGGCTGCTCCAAGGAAACGCTGATACAGCTGCTTCTGCGGCAGGCAGAACGGGATGCCAGCTTTGAAAAGCTTCTGCGCTTACGATTTTCTGAACCGTCCGGGGCACAGGCATTGCTGAAGTCTTTTTCCAGTGCAATCCATGAAATGGATTATGATGATTCTCTCATGGAAATCGCAGAGGAAATTCTGGTACAGGCGGAGCAGCTGGATCTGCCCGAACAGGCGAGGGTTTATACAGAAATGATTCAGGAAATCAATGACGCCTGGAATGACGATGCGTTTTATGAGCTGTATTATGAAATAGAGGATGACCCTTTTGATGTTATGTACGAATGCGCCAAAAGCATGGAGCAGCTTGCCCGACAGGCAGTGGACAGCGGCAATCGTGCAGTGATGGATGCGGTCTGGGAGCAGTTCTGTACGTCGGACGGCGATATGGAAATGATTTATGAAGATGATTATTGGTACATAGCCATGCTGGAATTCTGTAAGCTGCCGGAATATCGGGAGAAAATGTATCAGCATCTGGACATGCAAATTGGCTGGGAGGATCGGTATCAGAAAGAATATCAGAAACGGAAATTAGATGTGATGGAACAGTATGGTACCGAGGAGGAAAAACGTTCCTATCTTCTGGCACATGTGGAAATCGACGACTTCCGGCACAAAGCGATCTCTATGCTGCTGGCAGAAAAAAATTATGCGCAAGCGGAACAGCTGGCACTGGAAGGTGCAGAAAGGTCTGATAGTGTCTATGACAAAGCTGGTTGGTTTCAGCACCTGGAGGAAATCTATGCCTGCACCGGTGATTCTGAGGCGTACGGGCTTGTCTGCCGTCAGCTTGTGGTCTATGGGAAAACAAAATACTATATGAAGTGGAAACAGAGTCTGCCGGAGGAAGACAGAGCGGAAGCCGTGGAAAAGCTGCTGAATGCAGTGGAAGAGAATGCTTATGTTTATATCATTCGTGTAGAACACATGGCAAACCGGATCTATGCATATTGTCAGATATATCCACCAAAAATAGTGGAATTACAACCGGAACTGAAAGGCAGCCAATGGGAAGAACCTGGACGACAGATCTATGAGAATCTTATTCTGAAGATGGCAGGAAATGCAAGTGGGCGAAAAGAGTATGCAAATGTATGCCGTGTCCTGAAGCAATACGAAGAGACGTGCGGCAAGGAATATGCAGAGGATCTTGCGATGGAAATTCGCCAGGGACATCCCAGACAGCCTGCATTTCTGGATGAACTTCAGAAAATCGGTATGTGAGATTTTTCATGGCAATACCGCACAAAGTTTGTACGTCAGATGCGCTGTCAGATTTTTCGTCAGATGAAACAAAAAGCGCAGTGAATAC
>NZ_CALDMP010000002.1 GCF_937915125.1 uncultured Ruminococcus sp.
GCAGCGAGTGGATGGCGGTGAAGATTTTCATGGGTTTGGTCAGAGATTAGTATGAAATGCCATTGTGCCGTGCAGCGGCGGCGTGCCGATGGAGGTGGTGCCTTCTCGGAGAAGAAGCAGGGTCAGCTCCGCCATATGGGTGGGCGTTTCCTGACAGCCGTTTTTCAGCCACCGTTCCACTAGTCCCATGCACCCGGCAAGGGCAAAGGAGATGGCATATTGCAGGTCCTGATCCCGCAGTTCCTTTGGTGCAAAGGCACGCAGTGTTTTGACGCCTTCGTCCCGGAACAATGTCTCAATGGTACGCAGAAAGGCAATGTCACCGTTAGGACCCATGAGTGCAGAACAGAGCAGAGCATTCTCAGATAAAATCGTAAATGCCTGTTCCAGAAATTCAAAGAAATGGTTGGGTGCCTTCTGATTCTCCCATTTGTCATTGATGGCGGCAGTCAGCTGCTGCAACAGCCGCTGTTCCGTTTTTTCCAGCAAATCGTAAATATCCGTGTAGTGTAGATAAAAGGTGGAACGATTGATGTCCACCAGATCTGCCAGTTCCCGGACTGTGATCTCCTTGATGCTCTTCTGCTGGAGCAGCGTGGTCAGCCCGTTTAAAATTAAAGTTTCCGTGCGTCGATAGCGCCGTTCCTGTTTCAGGGAATCTATCATTTGACCCATCCTTTCAATAATAAACACAGTGTCGAATAGTAGACATAATTCGTAAAATCAACGGTTGCAAATCAACCTTTCCTATATTATAATAGAAACAGGACGAAAAGTCAACAACTTTCTATTTGTAGACAACTGTTTTTCGTCACATTAAGAGTGCAAAACCGTATCGGGGTTCGGCGGCGTACCAAAAGAAAGGGTGTAGGAAACATGCAGAAAAGCGATTCAAAGCAGAAACAGAGTTTTTTGAATCGGCATTTCAAAGGAATCGCATTGACAGCCATTGTATTGATCCCTACAATTTATACCACGCTGTTCCTGGGTTCCATGTGGGACCCCTATGGGAATGTGGATCAACTGCCCGTAGCCGTGGTCAACGAAGATCAGGCAGTGGAGTATGGGGGAAAGACTTTGGATGTCGGCGGCGAGCTGGTGGAAAAGCTCCAGGAAAATGAACAGCTGGATTTCCACTTTGTGGATAACTCCAGAGCGCAGGATGGTCTCCGGGACGGCACCTATTATATGGTGATCACGATTCCCCCGGAGTTTTCGGAAAATGCGTCCACACTCATGGATGCAGAGCCGAAAAAGATGCAGCTGCGCTATGAGACAAACCCGGGAACTAACTACATTGCCTCAAAAATGAGTGAATCTGCCCTGGCGAAAATGGAGAAGGAGATCTCCGCCAGTGTGACCCAGGAGTATACGGAAACCATTTTTGACCAGATAGGTACACTGGGCGATGGTATGACTGAGGCGGCTGACGGTGCATCGGAAATCACCGATGGCGTGGCACAGCTGGAAGAGGGCAATACAACGATCACGGATAATCTGAAACTGCTCTCCGAAAGCACTCTTACCTTTGTGGACGGTGCAAAAAACCTGGAGGATGGTGTCAGAACCTATACTGCCGGAGTTTCCACAGTCAATGACGGTGCAAAAACGCTGTCGGACGGCATGGATCAGCTGGCGGCAGGGGCAGGAACTCTGGCAGACGGTGCGACGGCGCTTTCTGACGGTTCGGATCGCCTTTCCAATGGCGTGGATAGCTATACCAACGGTGTGGCTGCGGCATACAGCGGTGCCCAGACCTTGTCCGGGAGCAGCAGCCAGCTGAAAAACGGTGCGGCTTCTCTGTCAGACGGCGCAGCGCAGCTCCAGCAGGGCAGTGTGGCAATGACTGCCGGTTTGCAGAGCCTTTCCGATGCTCTGAATGGCAGTCTTTCAGCGGACAGCACAGCACAGATGGAACAGCTCAGCGCCGGACTGACGCAGCTGCAGCAGGGGATTGATACCCTGAATACCACACTGCAATCCACGGAACTGCCTGATGTCAGCGGTCTTACAGAAACACTGACGGCAAGTCTGACAGCCATCGGCACCAGCGCACAGGATGCTGGTGCACAGCTGACTGCCATGCAGACATCTTTGACAGCGATGATGCAGACAGCGGCTTTTCAGTCTCTGGATACGGCATCTCAGCAGGAACTTCTGAACTGTTTCTCTGCACCCATGGCATCTCTCGGAACGGATATTTCCGATATCGGCACCCAGGTGACTGCACTTTCGGCTGCACTTCAGGGGACAGATCTGAGCAGTACCGGCGAAGCGATTTCTCAGCTGCAAACCAGTGTCAGTGCCCTGGCGGCAGGTGCAGATCAGGCGATCCCGGGGGCACAGCAGGCGATAACGTCTCTTTCCGGCGGATTGCAGTCAGTACAGCAGGCAGTGGATGGCCAGCTGCTGCCCGGTGCCCAGAGCATTGCTGCTGGATTGGATCAGTTGGTTTCCGGCAGCAATACTCTGGAATCCGGCGTTTCGGCTTATACCGGCGGTGTTTCCAGTCTGACAGATGGATTGGGCACACTGGATACCAATACGGCATCTCTGGTGGTTGGTGCTTCGTCACTGCATGACGGCGCAAAGACTCTGGCGGATAGTGCGCCAACTCTGACCGGCGCAGTATCCCAGCTTCAAAGCGGCGCAGCGCAGCTGGCGGACGGTACAGCGGAATTGACTGCCAATAACGAAGCCCTCACCAGCGGTGCGGCACAGCTGACCGATGGCGCAGGGCAGATACAGGATGGTGCATCTCAGCTGGCTGACGGTTCAGTGGAACTGGGAGATGGTCTGAGCACCTTGTCTGAGGGCGCAGATACACTTCATCTGGCACTGTCCGATGGTGCAGCGGAAGTAAACGGCATTACCGCCAGCGAATTGACCTATGACATGTTCTCTGCGCCGGTGGAAGCACAGGAATCCTTTGCTACGGAAGTACCTTCTAATGGCAATGCCATGGCGGCGTATATGATGGCAGTGGGACTGTGGGTGGCAGGTCTGGCATTTTGCGTGATGCTCTCGCCCCATGATCAGAAGATCAAGGGCAGAAATGCCGGTGCAGCATGGGCAAAACAGCTGGGCACCCTCTGGCTTCTGGCAATTGTGCAGGCAGTATTGATGGTAGGCTGTCTGGTGGCATTCAACGGTTTCGAACCGGAAAATCTGGGAAGAACGCTGTTTATCGCCTGCCTTTCCTCCATTGCATTCCTGACGCTGGAATACTGCACCAACTTCTTCCTGGGCATCATCGGCAGCTTTGTTCTGTTGGTGTTCATGGTATTGCAGCTGAGCGGCTGTGCCGGCACTTATCCGCTGGAATTGTCTGCCCGGTTCTATCAGATCCTGAATCCCTTTATGCCCTTCACCTATACCGTGCACGGTTTCCGGAGCGGTATCGCATCCGGTCAGGATGTCACAATGGATTGCGTTGTGCTGGCAGTCATTGCACTGATATTTGCAGGATTGCTTCTCGTGGGATTCCATGTGCGCCTGAAACATCAGCAGGAGGCGGAAGATACTGTATCTGAGGCAGTGCTCTCCGGCACACCGGTGCAGGCGTAATTCTGAAAATTTTCCTCCGTTTTATCACGCTGTATCACATTGGTGCAGCGTGATTTTTTGTACAAAAAAGGACGTCCCGGAAGGAACGTCCTTATATTCTGTCAAAAAGGTTATTGTGGGTTGGAGAAAGTGTAGGTATGCTGATCCTGTAGCCGTTTTTCAAAGTCGTCATGGGGCAGGGGACGGTCAAATAAGAAGCCCTGTGCCATGCGGCAATTGATATTTCGCAAAAATTCCGCCTGCTTCTGGGTCTCTACACCCTCGGCGATGACTTCCATTTGCAATTCATTTACCATGTTGACGATATTCTTGATAACAATCACATCGTTTTGATGACGGTTTTCCATGTTGTTGAGGAACGACTTGTCCAGCTTGATGATATCCACATTCAGATCCTTTAACAGGTTGAGGGAGGAATAGCCGGTTCCAAAATCGTCGATGGAAGTGCTGACACCGTTTTTACGCATTTCCTGTACAAATGCCGAAAGGGTCTCATAATTTTCATAGCCGGACATTTCTGTCAGTTCGACCTCAATATACTTGCTGTCAATTTCATATTTCCGAAGCACGGCAATGATATCCTCCGCCAGGTGCTCATTATGCAGATGGGCTTTGGAGAAGTTTACTGAAACACGTACCGGTTCAATGCCCGAAGAGATCCACTTTCGGATATCCATGCAAACGGTTTCCAGAACGTAGAAGTCCAGGCGGCAGATGGTGCCCTCTTTTTCCAGTACCGGGATAAATTCCATGGGAGGAACAAGCTTTCCGTTCCGGATCCAGCGCACCAGCGCTTCACAGCCGCAGAGGTGATTGTCTGCCAGGGTGACCTTGGGCTGGTAATATACAACAAATTCTCTTCCGTCTAATGCTTTGGGGAACAGGATGGATATTTCCTTGTCATGCAGGGCATTGGCAAGCATCTGCGGCTGAAACCAGACATAATCTCCCTGACCGGCAGTTTTCGCAATGTTGATTGCCGTAGAGGTCGCATTCATAATATCACCCATGGTCTGGGTTTCCGTAATTTCGCACATACCGATTCTTGCACAGATATCAAAGGTCTTTGTGCTTTCAAGATAGGGCACTGTAATTTTAATATCAGACATAAAATGCAGGATATGCTGGATATGCTCTGTTTTCACAAGGGCAGTGAAATTATCTCCGCCCAGACGGGACAGGATCTCTTCTTCGTCCATGACGCTCTGAATCATCTGCGCATATTTTCTGAGAATAGCGTCCCCTTGTCTTGGACCAACTGTCTGGTTAATATAATTGAAATTTTTGATATTGATGAACATGCAGGTGTAGTTGCTGAGTTGTCCTTTTTCATGCAGCATGTCGCCGAACTGCATAAAGCCCCGGGTGTTGGATGCTCCTGTGAGCAGATCAGTAATGGAGATCCGCTTCATCATCTGCACCATGCGCGTTCTTCCTAGGCATAGAAAAACATTCTGTGCCAGAAAATGCAGAAGGGGTTTTTCTTTTTCATCCAAACTGTCTGCATTTTTCGGATAAAATGCAACAACTGCGTTTCCGCTTTCGTTTGTATGAAATTCTTCCTCATATGGTATGTCTGCATAACCGTCCGGGGAGCAGTAAACCTCGAATATACAATTTTGTCCGTTGGGATCTAGTGCAGTCTGCGGTGCTGTGAACCGAACCATGAGTTTGCCCACCGGAAGTGCGTCAGCAATCAACGGAAAACTGTTTTTCAGTATTTCTGCCATTTCATCAATGGTCTCTGCGTTTTTCTGTAATGCATCGAAAAACTGCTGAAATCCTTCACTGCATAGAATCTGATTCATAACATCCACCCCTTTCATAATTTGTTCTTGCTGCAAAAAAGCATTCTATACCATTCTTACTTTATCATAGCACAAAATCTGTTGTTTGTCAATTGGCACCATGAAAATCCTATGGGAATTTTGAAAAATTGTCGGTGTTCCACAAAATAACGACTTACTTTTTGGCGAATAAGCAGATAGTATGAGTGCTTCTGTTGAGGTAAGATGTATAAATCGCACAAAAAGACGGAGAAAAATTTAGCATAGGCAAAGGCACTTTCTACATGGCACAGCGATAGAGCCACAGTCAGATGATATGTGAATCCGTCGGGATAATTTGTGCAGAGCTGTCTATGGGGACTACAGCATCTTTCTTGTGCATATCTTATAAATGTGAATTGCTCTGTTTATGCATTCTTACAAAAATGAAAAAAGAATGTTAGGTTTTTCCTGGATTCTGTCGGTTCTTTATGACTGAAATGTCGTTTTAATTATGGAGTCATGTCAACAGACAGAGCAAACATCTGCAAAGGAGACGATGGCTGCCGCGAATCACATGCGGCGAATTGCCCAAAATAAAAATGGATTGATTTTTTGCGTATTGCTTTAAATCGTAGTTGACAAGGTTAAGAAGATGTGTTACAATTTATAGTGCTAAAATGCGCTTGTTTTACGAAACGAAGAAGAAAGGACATGAAAAAAGATGAATGTTGTGACTGTCGTGTTTTTTCTGGCATTGCTGCTGACTGCGGGACTTTCTGTGGGATTGCTGTATGCTGCAAAAAAAACACAATCTCAGGAGGATTGGCTCTGGCCATTGAACAGAAATGGGAAAAAAACGGTGAGGAAGGAACCGGAAAAAGAAGAGGATGCATCAGAGGGAGATGTGCGTGATATAAAGAAGGCTTCTTCCCGGAAACAGAAACCGTTGTCAGATATACAGGAGGAAGTTGAGGATGCGCCAGTGCAGATGTCTCCGGCGGGACGTTCCCTGACGCTGAAAAATATCCTTTTGCCTGTGGCTTCGGCAGTGCTGGTGCTGCTGGGTCTTGCGGATCTGTTTGGCATTGTGGATTTTGCCCCGTATGACGGCGCATTTCTGTTGATGGGATGTGCGGCACTGCTGGAATAC
Source organism: uncultured Ruminococcus sp. (assembly GCF_937915125.1). Classification (GTDB taxonomy): domain Bacteria; phylum Bacillota; class Clostridia; order Oscillospirales; family Ruminococcaceae; genus Ruminococcus_C. Next base: position 6,487 of record NZ_CALDMP010000002.1, read on the forward strand.
GGTACCTGCCTTTTGTATCAGCACAGAGCAAATAAAACCCTTCGGTTTTTTGGAAAGCTGCTGCTTGCGGCGACAGTTCTGGAACTGACGATTTTTCAGTTCCCTTCATTTCATCTTCTTCTGGGCGACTATCCGCAGAAAACCTTGCTTCCTTCAGAAGCAACAATTGAATCCGGGGAGTATGAACTGGATGAAAATTCTAAAACGCTGAAGATCAAGGGAAAGAATGAAGTTGTCATTACTTTTGAAGGACTGGATATTCCGGTGGGAACGGTGCGTGTACAGGCGCGGTTTGGTGATGATACAAAGCATACCAAAGTGGTATTGGATGCTACGGATGCTACCCATGTGGAATACCGCTATGATTTTGCGACTGCGGATCTCATTGACGGACGTGAGAACACCCAGTACATACCCTGCCAGTTGTCTGGGAATGTGCAGAAGCTTCGTGTGAAACTGACCGGCTACAATGACGGCGATGTGGTTTTGCTTCAGAATATTCAACTGAACACGCCGGTTCCCTTTGGCGTTTCACCCCTTCGGATGCTTCTGATCGTTGCGCTGGGCACCCTGGCATATGCGATTGCTTTTGCGCCGCTGCTGAAAAAGCCCTATGAGGAAACGACCCGTTTCTGCCGCCGGGTGGTGACATGGATGACCGCATTTGTTATGGTGCTGGCTGTTCTGATCGTCATGGCGGAATTGCCGGACGGCGGTATCAAAAAGCAGCTGACGCAACGTACGGGCAATCAAATCACCCAGGAACTGGTGGATGCCTTTGAAAAAGGGCAGACATCTCTGTTAAAGGAACCGTCAGAGGAACTGCTGGCGCTGGAAAATCCCTACGACTGGAGTATGCGCGGCAGTGCAGGGGCAGAAGCTGAGTGGGATCATGTACTCTATGACGGAAAGTATTACTCTTATTATGGTATTGCACCAGTGATCCTGCTGTACCTGCCTTATCACAAGCTGACCGGGCACTATTGTTCCACCAATCTGTCGGTGCTCTTGTTCAGCCTCATCGGTCTGCTGTTCCTGGGTATGACCTATCTGGCGTTTGTGAAGCGTTGGTTCCGGAAAATTCCTTCCGGCTGCGTGATTGCCGGGCTTGCCATTCTGTTCAGTGCCTGCGGTATCTGGTTCGGCGTGGGACGAACGCTGTTCTACGAAATATCCATCTCATCGGGCTTTGCCTTTGTGACAATGGGTGCATATTGTCTCATCTCCTCCAATATTCTGGGACAGGTGGGACAGGGAAAGGTCTCCCTTGTGCGGACGGCGCTGGCTTCGCTGTTCCTGGGAATCGCCGTGCTCTGCCGTCCGACACTGGCAGTCTATGCGATCTGTGCCTGCGTTTACTTCATCGTGGGCATTCCCAAGGCGGGCGTGATCCTGGAAGAGGGAACAGTGAACGGCGTCAACAAGGTGCGCCGGGTCGGATATATTTTATGTGCAGTTCTGCCGCTGGCGGCTTTGGGCGTTACGCAGATGTGGTACAACTTTGTACGATTCGATTCGCCCCTTGATTTCGGTATCCAGTACTCCCTGACCATCAATGATTTCACCAATTCGCAGTACCATACCCATTTTGTCCTCATCGGACTGTTGAATTATCTCTTTGCAATGCCGGCATTTTCAGCGGAGTATCCTTTTATTACAACACCATTTTCGAAGATGGAAGTCAACGGATATTATTTCTCCGATTCTGGCAACACGTCGGGTATTTTGTTCCTGGCGCTTCCGGTTCTGGCGTACTTTTTCTGTTGTAAAGCACTCCGGAAGCTTCCCGATCGGAAGTCACAGTGGAAGAATGCACTTCTGGTGGGACTGCCCTGTGTCATCATGCCTTTGGTCATCATCTGTTCCATTTGGGAAAGCGGCTATGCCATCCGGTATACAGCGGATTTCTCCTGGGAAATCATTCTGGGTGCATATATCATTCTGTTTTTCCTGTATGAAAAAACCAAGAATGAGACCAAGAAGGAACTGGTGCGGAAATTCATGGCAGTCTCCATGGTCTGTGCTATTGTTGTGAACGGTGTGCAGATCTTCAACTTTGCATTCCCGCAGGAACAGTATCCGGCATTGTGCGACCATTTGTATCAGCTGGTTGCATTCTGGAAGTAAGGAGGAGATGCAGAATGGATACATTATATCTTGTGATCCCGTGTTATAATGAAGAAGAAGTGCTGCCGGAAACATCCAGACAGCTTCTGGCGAAAATGACATCGCTGATCGAAAAGCAGAAAATCTCAGAAAAGAGCCGCATCGTCTTTGTTAATGATGGTTCCAAGGATCGTACCTGGGAAATGATCGAACAGCTGCACCATGAAAATCCCATGTATCAGGGCGTGTGCCTGTCCCGGAACAGGGGACATCAGAACGCACTCCTTGCCGGATTGATGACGGTGAAAGATCATTGCGACATGACCATTTCTCTGGATGCCGACTTGCAGGATGATATTGATGCCATTGATGAAATGGTGGAAAAATATTACGAGGGAAATGACGTGGTGTATGGCGTGCGCAGCGCCAGAGACACGGATACTTTCTTTAAGAAATTCACTGCTGAGGGCTTCTATAAAGTCATGAAGCATATGGGCGCAGATGTGGTGTTTAACCATGCGGACTATCGTCTCATGAGTCGCAGAGCGCTGGATGGTCTGGGTTCCTTCAAGGAAGTGAACATGTTTCTGCGTGGCGTAGTGCCTATGATCGGCTATCGCAGTGACAAGGTGTATTATGCACGAAAGGAACGCTTTGCCGGTACATCGAAATATCCCCTGAAAAAGATGCTTTCCTTTGCCTGGGAAGGAATCACATCCCTTTCCACAAAGCCGATCAGCATGATCACGCGGCTGGGGACAGTGATTTTTCTGGTGAGCATCATTATGCTGATCTATTCTGTAGTACGTCATTTTATGGGCGCTACGACGACTGGCTGGACTTCTCTGATCGTGTCCATCTGGGCAATCGGCGGCTTGCAGCTGCTTGCCATCGGAATCATCGGGCAGTATATCGGAAAGGTCTATCTGGAGACAAAGGAACGTCCGAAATTTATTGTGGAACAGTATCTCTCAGATGAAGATGCAGAGGATAAAAAAACGCTGTCGTAACAGCGCATATGTGATATGTGTAAGAGGGTGAACAATGTTCACCCTTTTTTTCTGTAAAAAGATGTGGGACATTTGCAAAGTAATCCAAAATAACAAAACAAAAAGCACCCTGAGACAACCATCTCAAGGTGCATTGTTTTCATATAGAAAAAATAAAACCGCCCGGCCGTCTTGCAGCGAATAAAACCAAGCCATTACAGCAAGGTGGGTATCTGCCCGTCTGCTTCACGCTCCCTTCGTCCGCCGAAGCGGGAGGTCTGCAATCCACAACCGGAGCCGGATTCCCTTTAAAAGAGTGTTGGATTATAAAAACCGCAATGTCTCGTACCAGGCAGTATTCATTTTTCTATGTTTAGTATAACATAATCTTTCACAAAAATCAATAGGAAATTTGTGAAAATTTTTCTGCTATCCTGCTGTCAGAATTGGATTATGCCTCTTCCTCGTCCTCTTCGTCAAAGAACTCGTTGAGCTGCTGGAGGAACATTTCACCGACTGCTTCATACTCAGCGTCATCTTCGATGGTGCAGAGCATTTCCTCGCCGTCAACCATTTCCTTTTTCAGAACGACAAATTCACCGTCATCATTCAGCAAATCTTCCTCGTTTTCATAAAACGGGATCAGGGCACAGTAGGTGGCGCCGTTGTATTCCAGCTCGCCCAGTACCTCAAATTCCTGTTCGTTGCCGTCCTCATCTTCCAGAGTGTACAGCAGACCTGATCCAAATTCGTTTTCTTCTGCCATGGGACTTTCTCCTATCTGCCAAATCGGCGGTTATTCCGGATGCAATACCGGTATCCTTATTATACAGGATTCTCACAAAAAAATCAAGTGGTTTTGTGAAAAATCATGCTTTTTCTTTCAAACCACTTGATCTTGCATTTATTTAGCTGTGTGAATCATTTCCAGGAAATATTGGTGTACCCGGGTATCCTCTGTCAACTCCGGATGGAAAGCCGTTGCCAGCTGGTTGCCCTGCCGTGCGGCAACGATCTTGCCGTCTACTTCTGCCAGCACCTCTGCATCGCCGGAAACTGCTGTGATATAAGGCGCACGGATAAATACCATGGGAATCTCACCCACGCCTTTCATTTCCGCAGTCACGGAAAAGCTGCCCAGCTGTCTGCCGTAGGCATTGCGGCGTGCGGAAATATCCATGGTGCCCAGCTGTACTTTGCCGCCCTCGGCTTCTTTTGCCAGCAGGATCAGTCCGGCGCAGGTGCCGAATACCGGCAGACCATTCTGGATCCGATTCTGAATGTCATCGAAGCAGTCCAGTTCCTTCAGCAATTTTCCCATAACCGTGCTCTCGCCGCCGGGAATGATCAGACCGTCCATAGGCTGGTCCAGATCACGCTTCTGGCGGATCTCAAAGGGCTCTGCACCCAGTTGGCGCAAGATCACACTGTGTTCTGCAAACGCACCTTGCAGTGCCAGAATACCGATACGCATTACTTACCACGCTCCGCCATCAGCAGGGAGATCTCATTTTCGTTGATACCTACCATAGCTTCGCCCAGATCGGTAGACAGCTCAGCCAGCATCTTTGCATCTTGATAGTTGGTGACAGCCTTTACAATTGCAGCAGCACGCTTTGCCGGATCACCGGACTTGAAGATACCGGAGCCAACGAAAACGCCCTCAGCTCCCAGCTGCATCATCAGTGCAGCGTCAGCCGGAGTAGCCACGCCGCCGGCTGCAAAGTTAACGACCGGCAGTTTTCCGTTGTCGTGAACATACTGTACCAGATCGTAGGGGACACGCAGTTCCTTTGCAGCATCGAACAGCTCGTCCTCTGCCATAGACTGGAGACGACGGATCTCTGCCTGCATCATGCGCATGTGGCGTACAGCCTGTACTACGTCACCGGTGCCCGGCTCGCCCTTGGTACGGATCATGGAAGCGCCCTCGTTGATTCGGCGGAGTGCTTCGCCCAGATCCTTTGCGCCGCAGACAAAAGGTACATCGAACTTGGTCTTGTCGATGTGGTACTTGTCATCTGCCGGGGAGAGTACTTCGCTCTCGTCAATATAGTCAATCTCGATTGCCTGCAGGATCTGTGCCTCTGCGAAGTGACCGATACGGCACTTTGCCATAACCGGAATGCTGACAGCCTCCTGGATGCCGCGGATCATCTTCGGGTCGCTCATACGGGATACGCCGCCGGCTGCACGGATATCTGCCGGAATGCGCTCCAGTGCCATAACGGCACATGCACCGGCTGCTTCGGCAATCTTTGCCTGTTCCGGTGTGGTGACATCCATAATGACGCCGCCCTTGAGCATCTGTGCCAGGTTCTTGTTGAGTTCATAACGATTTCCCATTGCTGTTCCTCCTGAATTTGCTTTTTGAATTATGAAGAATGAGGAGTTCGGAATGCGGAACGGCGGTATTGCCTGAAATGACACATTCCTCATTCATTCCACCTTGTTACTAGGATACCATGGAATTGGCTCTGTTACAATTGCCAGTTTTACAACTTTTTTCAATACCAGATAAATGGGCGAAGGATGAGTAAGAATCCTTTTTTTGATTCTGATTTAAGGTATGTTCTGTTGTAGGAGTGAACTTTGTTTGCCTGTGGTTACATTTCTGGTAAATTCTAGGTGAGCAAAGTTCGCCCCCAACACGATTGACTCGATTTCTGCATAAAGAAAATTTTTGACTTGAAAAGAAAATGGATTTATGGTATAATAGAAAAATCAGAAAAGAAAGCGAGATCCAGCTTCTGCCGGATTCTGAGAAACCCATTGAGAAAGGACTATGCAGCATGAGCACCAAACCCAATCCGAACAAGCACGCTCCTCAGGAGCCGCATAAAAAACCATCATCCGATCAGAAACCCCGTGTCAAGGGCGGAAGTCACGCCAAGCGCCGGAAGATTCGGTTCGACCGGATCGCCGTTGTGGTTATTCCCATGCTTCTGATCATCATCCTGATCGGTGCACTCTGTTTGCACAGCTGCAACAAAAGCGGTAAACTGAACATCGGCGAAAGCAGCACAGAACCGACACCGGTTGCAACTGCCACGACCACAACAGCACAGTCAGCGGCAGAAGGCACTACAGACGCCGCAGCCATCACCACGGAAAGCAGCACCAATGCCAGTGCAAATGCAAAGCAGATCACGCTTCCCGCAAAGGGCGTCAATAAGGGCGATCTGATCGTTATCAACAATGACCACAGCTATGATTTCCCCACTGGTGACCCGAAGCTGAAAAGCGTCTATGAGGAACGCAACAGTTCCTACAGCGTCAGCGATATGGAAGTACAGCTGGACGAGGAGACCATCACACAGCTGAATGCTATGATGGCAGCATTTGAAGAGGAAACCGGTTTCAGCGGTATGCAGGTATTCAGCGGCTATCGCACCAAGGAAGATCAGGACAGCCGTTATGACAGCGGCAATACAGGTTTCCGGGGCGGCTATTCCGATTATCACAGCGGCAGAAGCTTCAACCTGAAGATCAACTTCGGGGACGGCACTTCGGACTATTATAATGCAGAGAAATATCCGGACTATGCCTGGATCTCCGAACATGCGGCGGAGTATGGCTTTATCATCCGCTATCCCGACGGCAAGGACAGCATTACCGGAGAGGACAGCCGTTCCTATACCTTCCGCTATGTGGGTGTTCCTCATGCAGTGTATATGACAGAACATAAGCTCTGCCTGGAAGAATATGTGGAAAAGGTACATGGCTATTCTGCCGATGATCCCCTGGAAATCACTGTGGGCGAGATGACCTATTCTGTATTCTATGTTTCTATTGGCGGCACAAATGATGTGGACATGACCATTCCAAGCAAAAATTATACCGCATCCGGCGATAATATCAGCGGATACATTGTTACCTGCCAATAAAATAGACCGTACTTCTGATTCGGACGAGTCTTATAAAAAAGAGAAGGGGCTGTTGCAAGAACGGTCAAATCCTGGTTTAGGGGGCGATGTGGGCATCGCCCCCCTACAAAATGTCACGCAATTCGTGGTAATTTGTAGGGTGCGATGCCACATCGCACCGCTTTCCTGTAGGATTTTGAGTGCCTGCAACAGCCCCTTCTTTTCATAAGACGAAAGTAATACTAATCCCATATCAACCTGTTGAAGAATTTGCTGCTATCATTTCGTCACTCTGCGTTGCCCACTCTTGGCAGGCGACAGCCTGCCTGCGGTTGGGCGCCATGACCCACAAAATGCTATCTGGCAACTTCTGCAATAGAACGATATGGGATTAGTATAAAAACGGATGCATGTGAATCTCTTTTCAGAAATGCTGAGAGAAACACATGCATCCGTCATTTTATGTCAGGGCAATGATGCGCCTATTTGTGCTTTACAGATCGCTGCGGCAGATTAATATGCCACACCCTGCCACTTCATAGCGTCAGCAACCTTCAGGAAGCCTGCGATATTTGCGCCGACAACCAGATTGCCTTCTACATCATATTCCTTGGATCTGTCATATGCATTGTGGAAGATGTTGACCATGATCTGCTTCAGCTTTGCGTCAACCTCTTCGAATGTCCAGGACAGACGCTCGCTGTTCTGGGACATTTCCAGACCGGAAGTCGCAACGCCGCCTGCGTTTGCAGCCTTTGCCGGTCCGAACAGGATGCCAGCAGCCAGGAACTTGTCAATTGCCTCCGGTGTAGACGGCATGTTTGCACCTTCTGCAACAACCTGAACGCCGTTCTTCAGCAGGATATCAGCAGATTCGCCGTCGATCTCGTTCTGTGTTGCGCAAGGCAGAGCAACGTCACACTTGATGGTCCAGATGCCCTTGCAGCCTTCTGTATAGGTGGCACCTTCAACACGGTTCACATATTCCTTGATACGTCCGCGCTCTACTTCCTTGATCTGCTTTACAACATCCAGCTTGATGCCGTTGGGGTCGTAGATATAGCCGTTGGAGTCGGACAGAGCCACAACCTTTGCGCCCATCTCTGTTGCCTTTTCGGTAGCATAGATTGCTACGTTACCGGAACCGGAAACAACAACGGTCTTGCCCTTGATGCTGTCATTCTTCATGCAGTTCATCATTTCTTCGGTGAAGTACAGCAGACCATAACCGGTAGCCTCTGTTCTTACCAGAGAACCGCCGTAGGACAGTGCCTTACCGGTCAGAACGCCGGTGAACTCGTTGCGCAGTCTCTTGTACTGACCGAACATATAGCCGATCTCACGTGCGCCAGTACCGATGTCACCTGCCGGAACGTCAGTATCTGCACCAATGTGCTTGGACAGCTCTGTCATGAAGCTCTGGCAGAAACGCATGATCTCGTTGTCAGACTTGCCCTTCGGGTCGAAGTCGGAACCGCCCTTGCCGCCGCCCATAGGCAGTGTGGTCAGGCTGTTCTTGAAGATCTGCTCAAAGCCCAGGAACTTGATAACAGATGCGCATACGGACGGGTGCAGACGCAGACCGCCCTTGTACGGACCGATTGCAGAGTTGAACTGGCAGCGGAAACCGCGGTTAACCTGTACGTTGCCGTTGTCATCTACCCAGGAAACACGGAACTGGATCATGCGCTCCGGTTCTACGATACGGTCGATGATGCCGTTTGTCTCATAAGACGGGTCCTTTTCTACGACCGGCTCCAGAGACATCAGAACCTCACCGACTGCCTGCAGAAACTCCGGCTCGTTGCCGTTGCGCTTTACTACGTTGTCATACACTTTCTGCAGATAAGCGTTCTTAAATGTAAATGCCATGGGAATCTCCTCCTGAAAAATAAAAATTGTCACAAATAGTACGATCAGAAAATGTCTGTTCGACTGTCTGTTATCTGAATGAATGTGTACGTTGACTTCAAACACCTGTACACTCGCTTCAAACAATACCTATTATACAACATCTCACTGTGTTTTTCAATGGAAAATTAGAAAAAAACATAATTTTCTTCATATCAAAATTGGGAAAACCGTTAAAAAGCAAAATTGTGGTCTCTTTTTTTTAAAATAGCAAGTTTGGAACAGTTCCAACATTGCGATTGAAAAGTCAAAAAAGCCGGCATAAACCACATCTTTCTTGTGTATTGTGTCAAAATTGCTGTCGTATTCCCCTTGCGAACCATTTTCTTATGGGCATCTCTAAAAACCCGCTCACCCGCCATCTGCGGTACATCTGACAGATTCGGGGTATTTAGAGGTGCCCTGAAAAGAAAAAAGCCCTGTCTCTCCGAAGAAAGACAAGGCGATGAAAATAAGATTCAGACTGTACCGGGATCAGAAAACAAATCCGTGTAGAACAAAAAATATATTTCAAATAATCAATCGAAAGGGTTCGCTTCTGATGATGTACAATCGGGACAGCAGAATCCTTCGTCTCAGAATCCCTGTACCGTTCTTACAGAAATTCAGACAGTTCGGATGTTTCTGCAAAGAGTCCTGTCCCTAATTATAGCGAAAAAACAAAGAAGTGTCAAGTATATTTCAGAATTTTGCGAAAGATAAGAAAAAATACTGTGTTATTTTGTCATTTTTTAGGGCAACACCGCACAAAGCCGTCAGGCGCTCTCTGTGCGGTGCTGCTTTAAAGAATCAGTGATTCTTTAAAATTTCTGTCAGATCAGAAGGGGAGTCCGCCAGATAAACAGCCCCAGCCTGTTCCAGTTCCGTCTTTCCCCGGAATCCCCAGGTACAGCCGATAGAATCCATGCCTGCATTCCGGGCGGTCAGAATATCCACATCGGAATCGCCGATCATAATGGTCTCCTCCGGCGCAGCACCGCAGGCGGACATGATTTCCAGAAGAATCTCCGGGGACGGCTTTCGGGGACGTGTATCATTGCTGCCCAGGATCTGGTCAAAACATTCTGTACCAAAGAAGTGCTTCACAATAGTTTCTGCAAATTTATGAGGCTTATTGGTAGCCACAGCCAGCTGCATTCCGCCGGCTTTCAGGCTGTCCAGCGCTGGGATCATACCGTCATAAGGACGGGTGCAGTCCAGACAGTGTTGTTCATAGTAGGCATAGAACCGGGATAAAAGCTGTTCCGCCTCTTCTGCCGGTGCACCTGCTGGCAGAGCCCGTTCGCAGAGCTTTTTCACGCCATTGCCCACAAAGTGATAGAATGCCTCCAGAGGATGTGTGGGATAGTGCATTTCTGTCAGCGTATGATTCACAGCATTTGCCAGATCCTCGATGGAGTTGACCAGAGTTCCATCCAGATCCAAAATTGCCAGTTGATACATGAAAGATCCCTCCTAGTTTGAAACGGCTTTCAGCGTTTGCAAAATGCCGTCTCGGATTCACAAGTGATATTATAGTACAATTCTGAGGGTTTGTCAATTATTCTGGTGCTTTTTGTGCGGTGTTGCCTTAGGTTTTCTTTATTATTTTGAAGGGACGGACTTCATTTGGTTTGTTGGGGGCTGATATTTGCGGGCGAACACAGTTCGCCCCCTACAATTTTGTGAGTTTTATGCTGCTAACATAAAATTGCTTTGTGCAAACACAAACCATCCGACCTTGACATTTTTCCCGAAAATCAGTATAATGATGAAAAAGTAAATCAAGCGAAAGCTGTATATCCTGCGAAAGGTCGTGTTTAATATGACATATACTCCCAACCCCACACGCTATGACACCATGGAATACCGCCGCTGCGGAAAAAGCGGTTTGAAGCTGCCCCTGCTTTCCCTGGGACTGTGGCACAATTTCGGCGATACCAACAGTCTGGAGCACATGGAAGCTCTCTGCCGTACTGCCTTCGACAATGGGATTACCCATTTTGACCTGGCGAACAACTATGGTCCTCCGGCAGGTGCCGCGGAACGCAATTTCGGACGGATTCTGAAAACTACCTTTGCCGGCTGCCGGGACGAACTGGTCATCAGCACCAAGGCAGGTTATGATATGTGGCAGGGTCCTTATGGCAATTTCGGCAGCCGAAAGTATCTGCTGGCAAGTCTGGATCAGAGCTTGAAGCGGCTGGGTCTGGACTATGTGGACATCTTCTATCATCACCGTCCTGACCCGGAGACGCCCCTGGAGGAAACTATGGGCGCACTGGCGCAGGCAGTCCAAAGCGGAAAGGCGCTCTATGTAGGGCTTTCCAACTATGACGGCGAGACCATGCGCCGTGCTGCCGCCATTCTGGGAGAACTGCACTGCCCGTTTATCATCAACCAGAACCGCTATTCCATGCTGGATCGTACCGTGGAACAAAACGGACTTCTGGATGGCTGCGCAGACCTGGAAAAAGGGCTTATCATTTACAGCCCTCTGGAGCAGGGACTGCTGACAGACCGCTATCTTCACGGCACGATTCCCGAGGACAGCCGCATCCGGACAGACGGACGGTTTCTCAGTGAAAAGCAGCTGACACCGGAACGATTGGCGCAGCTGAAACAGCTTCAGGAAATCGCAGCAGCACGGGGACAGAGTCTGGCACAGCTGGCACTCTGCTGGATCCTGCGGCAGAAAGCGGTCACCACTGTGCTGGTGGGTGCATCCCGACCGGAACAGCTTCTGGACAGTTTGCAGATCGTGGGACAAGCTCCGCTGACAGAGGATGAACTGAAAGCAGTGGATGCGATATTATTCACGCAAATCAATTTTTAAATTGCATGCTGTAAAATGAATCATTTTATGTAGGGGCGACCAATGGTCGCCCCTACAATAATCCATATTTCACAAAAAATTGATTTAAGTGGATATTTTTGAGAATATCTTGACAGTATTTTCTGCTTGTGCTATAATAGACAAAATACAACAATTTTTTATCAGAAACAGAAAGGAAAATAGTATGAAAAAGGCGAAAATCGGAATTATTGCAGGTGCGGCTGTACTGATTTTACTGATCCTCTGTTTTGGCACGATCACCATTGTGCCGGCAGGACATTCCGGCGTGATTGTGACGTTCGGAAAGGTCAGCGAACGTGTGCTGGATGAGGGAATGCATTTTAAGATTCCTTTTGCCCAGCAAGTGATCATGATGAACAACAAGATCCAGAAAACTGAAGTGGATTCCAACAGCGTATCCCGGGATCTGCAAACCGTTTCCAGCGGTGTTGCCATCAACTATCATATTACAAAGGATGCATCGGCGGAGATTTACCAGAATATTGGTGAGCAGTATGCAGACACTGTGCTCCAGCCGGCGATTCAGGAGGCTGTGAAAGCTGTCACTGCACAGTATACCGCCGAGGAACTCATCACAAAGCGGTCAGCGGTGGGAGATGAGATCGGGGAGACACTTTCCAACAAGGTGTCGGAATACGGTATTCTCATCGACAAGTTCAATATCGTAAACTTCGATTTCTCTGCGGAATTCAATGCCGCCATTGAACAGAAGCAGGTAGCAGAACAGAACAAGCTCCGTGCAGAGACCGAAAAGGAACAGCAGATCATTGAGGCAGAGGCTGCTGCAGAACAAAAGGTCATCGCAGCAGAGGCAGAAGCAGATGCCATTCGCAAAAAGGCAGAGGCAGAAGCGGAAGCCAACAAGAAGATCAATGCTTCGCTGAACCAGAATGTGCTGCGGTATCAGCAGATCGACAAGTGGGACGGCAAGTATCCCAGTGTGGTCTCTTCGGATTCTTCCATTCTGGTGGATATTCCGGTTGAGGATACTACAGAAGCGGCTGGTGCAAATTAACATTTAAATTATTCATTGTTGTTAAAAGGACGAATGCGCAGTTCGTCCTTTTATATTTTGTTTGAAAATAGTATCGTGTTATAAATAACGGCTTTTCTTATTTCTTTTGATGATATCTTGACATTTAAGTTGAAATATGGTATAATAATTTATACAAATTCGATGCTATTTTCAACGAAAATCAAAGGAAAAGGAAGATTATTGTGGAAAAGAAGAGTAGAAAGCAATTGATTACTGCAAAGATAAAAAAGTATTTAAAAAAGATAAAGGGCTTTCTTAAAGTAGCATTACCTTTAGCTATAGGAATTGTAATAGGAGTTGTTGCAAGTCCAATTTTATCATCTTCGAAAAATGAAGACGCAAAACCAACAATTGTAAATATAGATGAAACTATTAAAACACAGGAGGAGAATGAAAGTATTCTCATTACAGTTTCAAATGTTAAAAAAATTATAAGTCCAGCAAGCGAACTTACTTCAACAAAGTATTATTATAAAGATGCGGATTCATTTGAGGATAGTAAAGAATTTATGGATATAAAGTTGCCGCTTACTACAAATAAAGTTGTTTTTACATATGAAGGTGTTATCAATATAGGAATTGATTTATCTGAAGTTAGCATTACGGACATAGACAATGAAAACCAAAGAATCACTATAAGAATGCCAGATGTAAAAATTTTGTCTCATGAAGTTGATATGTCTTCATTTGAATTTCCATTTGAAGATTATTCTATATTCAATGAAACACAAATGGGCGACTATACGCAATTAATTGAAGAGATAAAGAAGAATAAAGAAGAGAAAATTAGTTCAGATTCTGAAATTATGGAGAATACAAGGGAAAATGCGGAAAATGTCATTCGCAGTTTTTTGAAAACCGCTGAAATGACAAAAGACTATAACATTATTTTTACGAATTAAGGAGGGAACATCATGCCAATTCGTTTATTATTTATTATAATTGCATTGATTGGTGCTACTGTATTATTTCTTGGGATAAAGTTGAAAAAACTAAAGCCGCTTTTGATTATTGTTGGAATAGTAGTATTTATTTTTGGAGCTTATGGGGTGTTTACTTCATTTCTTTGATTTCAATAAAACTGGTGCGGCAGGTGAATATCGCCTTGCCGCATTTGTTTTCATAAGGATGTGTTACGATGTTGGAGTCTCTGCGCACCAAATTGAAAGGATATGCCGGGGAACGAACGGTTTCCCGCCGTTTGCACCGGCTTTCCCGCCGTTCCTATATTGTACTGGACGATCTCATGCTGCTGACGGGAAAGCGGCTCACCCAGATCGACCATATCGTGGTCTCGGTCTATGGCATTTTTGTCATTGAAACGAAAAATTATCAGGGTCGTATCCATGGCAGTGACCGGTCGGAATACTGGACCCAGGAACTGCATGAGAAAAAGTATCCCTTTCGCAATCCCTTCCGGCAGAATTACGCCCACATCCAGGCTCTGAAATCTTTGTTGGATCTGGAAAAGGATGACATGTTTATTTCCATGGCGGCTTTTTCGGATAGGGCAGAACTGAATGTGAACACGGAGCAGGAACTGGTACATTTTTCAAAACTGCGCCGTGCCATCCGCACTTATCGGCATACGATTTTTGCCTGGGATACGGTGCAGTACATGGCGGGCACCATTCTCTGTGCCAATGTGGACTCCAAAACAGCCCGGAAACAGCATCTGGATCAGATCGACAGCGAGATCGCCTATCAGAATTTTGCCCTGCGGAATGGACTCTGTCCCCGGTGCGGCGGTACTTTATTGCTTCGACACGGCGCCTACGGCGATTTCTATGGATGCAGCCGTTTTCCGGAGTGCCGCTATACACTGCGTGCAGAAGAGGAACAGGAATGAGAGCTATTTCTTTTTGTACTTTTTTGATAAAAATGCAAAAAAGTTCTTGCAATCAGCTATCAGATATGTTATACTAAAAGAAGATTTTTGGAAATGGACGTGTGGACTTTTGTAGTCACATTTGCCTGGTATACCGCAATTTGAAATTTTTTTGGAACGGATGAACTGAAGGAGTCAAAAATGGCTGAGAAGAAACGGTATCAAATTGGTTTAATGATACACCACCTAGAAAATGAATATGCCACAGAGGTTCTGAAAGGTGCAATTACGGCGGCAGAAGAACTGGACGTGAATCTGATCCTTCTTCCAGGACGTGGTATCAATGCGGTGGAAGATGATGAAAAGTATTCTATTTATGATTATCAGTACAATGTGATCTATAGCTATGTCTCTTCACAGAATCTGGATGCACTGATCGTATCTGCCGGAACTGTTGGATCTTATATCAGCCAGAAAGAAATGATCCAGTTTTTAGACAGCTACGGTGATCTTCCCATTCTGACTATGGAAGTCGAATATCCGGGCTATCCCTGCATTCATTTTAATACCAATGGTATGAAGCTTGCAGTAGATCATCTGATCCGCCGGCACGGATGCCGCAAGATCGGCTATGTTTCTGGTCCCATGGGGAATGCAGACGCGATGGATCGTCTCCATTGTTATCAGGCATCACTGGAGGAAAATAAGATCCCTTATGACAGTACCATGGTTGTATACGGAAACTTTTCGGAATCATCCGATGATGAGGTACGTGCGCTTCTGGATGCGCATCCTGATCTGGAGGCAGTTTGCTTTGCCAATGATAAAATGTGCATCGGCGGCTATCATGTGTTCCAGGAACGCGGTCTGAAAGTGGGAAAAGACATTCTTGTGACCGGATTTGATGACTCGGAGGTTGCCACCAGCTTAAAGCCGATGCTGACCACCATCCGTACCAACGTCAGCGATATGGGATATCGGGCAATGTGCGGCGCAGTGGAACTGATTCAAACGGGAAGCACTCGCAGCCTCACTCTGGATTCGCGGCTGATCATACGGGAATCCTGCGGCAGTACAGCAGAACGGGAAATCTCACCGGAACAGATCCGGGAAATGGCAAAAAATCATGCCGCAAAACAGATCGTCTCCGCAATTTTTTATAAATATATCGGTGACGTGGAAAGTCTGAAAAAAACGGAATTTGTTAAAGTAGTGGAAAAACTTCTGGAGCAGGAATTTGAGGAGATCAGCACAGATCAGAAGCTGGATGCTGCTGCATATGAAAGGGCAATTGAGCAGCTTTTCCAGCAGACGGACGAGATCCGGATTCAGATTCCTCTGCTGAAAAAGATTATGCTGTATGCAAGAGACCTGGCGCTGCTTCTCTGCGAAGGAAATCCGGAAAATTATCTGGCAACAGAACAAATCTATAGTGCGTTTATCAATCATCTGTTGGATTACAGCATGCAGCAGCTGTATATTTTGCGCACCAATCTGGTTTACAGCAATTTTCTCATCAGCAATATCAATAAGGATATGATGATCAATTGCAGTGATGAGGAAAAAAGTTTCTTTTCCATCGTCAAGAATCTGTATCGCGTCAATTTCAGGAGCAGTTATATTTACATCTTCCGGGTTCCTGTGGTGCATTATCAATATGAAACGTGGAACATCCCGGACGATCTCTATCTGAAGTCCTATCATATCGGAAAAAATCTTCAAAAGCTGGAACCGCCGGAACAGCGGGTTTCCATTTTTGATTGTATTGACAATGAACACATGCCGAAGGATCGCAGATACACCTTTGTTATGGTGCCCCTGTTTTCCAATGAGGAACAGTATGGTCTGTTTGTCTGCGAACTGGATCTGAACCATTTTTCCCAGATCTATTCCGTTGCGCCGCAGATCTGTTCTGCCATCAAGATGACACGTCTGGTGAAGGAACTGGAAGGCGACCTGGAAGAGGCAAGGTATGATAACCGGAGACTGGAGCAGATGTCCGATTCCGATGAACTGACCGGCGCCTATAACCGGCGCGGGTTCTACCGGTTTGCGAATATGCTTCTGGAAAGTCCGGAATCTGCGGGAAAGACCGGCATTCTGCTGCTGGGCGACCTGGACAATCTGAAAATTATCAACGATACCTTCGGTCACAACGAGGGTGACCATGCCCTCAAGACCTGCATACATTATCTGAATACCTGCGTGCCGCTGCTGGATGTTATCGGCAGAATCGGCGGCGATGAATTTGCAGCCTTTGTTATGGTGGACGATGGTGACGCAAATGCAGCAATGCAGGAGATCTATGACTGCATCAAAAAGACAGCACGGCTGTATAATGCCGAAAGCGAGAAACCATATAATATTACCATCAGTCTTGGTATGTATGCGGTGCAATGCGCACCGGGCATGAAAGCGCAGAGCTATGTGAAATTTGCAGACGAAGCGCTTTATGAGGACAAGAAGAACAAAAATCGTATTGTGATCAAGCCCATAAAGGATCGGGCATAAGAAAACCGCACAAGTTGTTTTTTCAGCGTACTTGTGCGGTTTTTTTTGTGCAGATAAAGCTGTCATGAACGTTGGCCTTAAATGCAGAAATCGTTCCCGGCAGCGTTGTCAATCATGTCCTGTAGTGTGATGCCGTCCAGATAGTTGTTGATGGTCTGGTACAGCCCTTTCCATACCGGAATGGTCAGGCATTGCTCCGACCGGGGACAGTCAACGTCACCGTATTGGATACACGCCACCGGAGAGAGACTGCCTTCTGTAATGCGCAGAATTTCGCCTACGGTATATTCTGAGGGCTTTCTGGAAAGCATATAACCGCCCTGATATCCCCGGTTCGTGCGAAGCAGGTTGGATTTTGTCAGCAGCGGAACGATCTGTTCCAGATATTTCTTGGAGACTTCCTGCCGCTCTGCAATATCTTTCAGCGCAATGAAACCATCGTTCTGATGCGCAGAGAGATCCAGCATCATCCGCAGGGCATAGCGGCCTTTTGTTGAAATTTTCATGGCTTTTTCCTTTCGTAAAAATGTATGACATTTGAGCGCATAGGGATTTTGTTTTAATACTACTATTATAACATAGGTTTAGTAGGTTTTCAAGAGGGTTTTAGTGGGGGATTGGTAGAAAAAATAAGCCTTTTTCGATAATAGAATTGTCGATTTCCTACAAATATCATAGATTTTATAGAGATTAAAAAGAACGCAATACGTTCTACAGCAATGTTTCCCATGATCTTCACCCAGTGTCAGGGCACAGCGGTACCCGAGAATGCGGATTGTGCACCGGGGAAGATGTTGGATATGTCATTAAAATTTCGATTGGAAAAACAGATTCCGGAGCCGATCGGAATCCCATGATTTTTGTGGAATAACAATGAACAAGCAGATGATTTCCGACAAAATTAATGGGAAATCATTTTAGTTCGTCAGTCAGAACGGTACAGCAGCAAAAGCGTGCTGTATATCATTTTCTGACATTACAGAAAATATAACATGCCGGAAAAATCCTGTCAACCGAAAACGCTGCCGAATATCTAACAAAACAAATCGAATCTGCGCTTTTTCTTTTCTTTATTTTAAAATGAATGCAACATTCCGGGATACATAATCGAAAAATAAGGTTTTCCGAAAAAAATTCTTGGGAAATTGCAGGAAAGCTATTGACATCCTAGTTGAGATGTGTTATTATTAAGACAGACCAAAACACAACTGAAAAGGTCAGGAGAATATGACTTAAAAATGACGCATTTTTATGGCTTAACCAGTTGTGATTTGCAAAAAATCCAAACTAAATTCCGCTGGTTCATTCAGCAAAGGGGAGATTTTAAAAATGGCAGAAACAATGGCAAAGGCATGGGAAGGCTTCGTTGGCGGCGCATGGGAAAAGACCATCGACGTACGTGACTTCATCCAGAAGAACTATACTCCGTATGAGGGTGACGAAAGCTTTCTGGCCGGCCCGACTGAAGCAACAAAAACACTGTGGGGCGAGGTACTGGATCTGTTCCAGAAGGAACGTGAAAACGGCGGCGTAATTGACATGGATACCAAGATCGTATCCAAGGTTAACTCTCACGATGCCGGCTATATTCACAAGGAACTTGAGACAATCGTCGGTCTCCAGACTGACAAGCCGCTGAAGCGTTCTCTCCAGCCGTTCGGCGGTATCCGTATGGCTGAGACTGCCTGCGAATCCTATGGCTACAAGGTAGATCCGGAGATCAGCTATATCTTCCGTGAGTACAGAAAGACACACAACGAGGGCGTATTCGATGTATACACACCGGAAATGCGTTCTGCTCGTCACAATGCCATTATCACCGGTCTGCCGGATGCTTACGGCAGAGGCCGTATCATTGGTGACTATCGCCGTGTTGCTCTGTATGGTGTAGATCGTCTGATCGAAGACAAGAACTATCAGAAGGCTGTGACTTCCGGTACCATGACAGAGGAGAAGATCCGTCTGCGTGAGGAACTGGCAGAGCAGGTAAAGGCTCTGAAGGCTCTGAAGAACATGGCTGCAAAGTATGGCTATGACATTTCCGGACCGGCTACCAATGCAAAGGAAGCAATCCAGTGGACATACTTTGCATATCTGGCAGCTGTCAAGGATCAGAACGGCGCTGCAATGAGCCTGGGCCGTACCTCCACATTCCTGGACATCTACATTCAGCGTGACCTGGACAACGGCACTCTGACTGAGGAACAGGCACAGGAGTATATCGACCACTTCATCATGAAGCTGCGTATGGTCAAGTTCGCAAGAACACCGGAATACAACGCACTGTTCTCCGGCGACCCGCAGTGGGTTACTGAGTCCATCGGCGGTATGGGTCTCGACGGCAGAACTCTGGTAACGAAGAACAGCTTCCGTTACCTGCACACCCTGGAGAACCTGGGTACTGCACCGGAGCCGAACCTGACTGTTCTGTGGTCCAAGCGCCTGCCGGCAGCATTCAAGCACTACTGTGCAAAGCTGTCCATCAACACCTCTTCTTTCCAGTATGAGAACGACGACCTGATGCGTATAACACACGGCGATGATTATGCCATCGCTTGCTGCGTATCCTCTATGCGTGTTGGTAAGGAAATGCAGTTCTTCGGCGCACGTGCAAACCTGGCAAAGTGCCTGCTGTATGCAATCAACGGCGGTGTGGATGAGAGAATCGATGCCAAGACCGGCAAGCACAATCAGGTTGGTCCGAAGTATCGTCCGGTAGAAGGCGATTATCTGGACTACGATGATGTTATGGATAAGTACACCGACATGATGGAATGGCTGGCAAAGCTGTACGTAGATACTCTGAACTGCATCCACTACATGCACGACAAGTACTGCTACGAGGCACTCCAGATGGCACTCCACGACAGAGACGTTAAGCGTTACTTCGCAACTGGTATCGCTGGTATGTCCGTTGTTGCTGACTCCCTGTCCGCAATCAAGTATGCTAAGGTAAAGTGCATCCGTGACGAATTCGGCGTAGTGACTGACTTCGAAGTAGAAGGCGACTTCCCGAAGTACGGCAACAACGACGACCGTGTAGACAGCATTGCTGTTGAGATCCTGAACAAGTTCATGGATATGATCCGCAGCAACTATTGCTACAGAGGCGGCGTACCGACCACTTCTATCCTGACCATCACATCCAACGTTGTATACGGCAAGAAGACCGGTAACACACCGGACGGCCGTAAGAAGGGTCAGCCGCTGGCACCGGGTGCAAATCCGATGCACGGCCGTGATACCCACGGTGCAGCTGCTTCTATGGCTTCTGTTGCAAAGCTGCCGTGGAAGAATGCACAGGATGGTATCTCCAACACATTTACCATTATTCCGGACGCCCTGGGTAAGGATTCTTCTGTATTCGCAGGCGATGTGGATATTGCTTCTATCCGTGAGGCTATGGAGAAGGAATAAGGAAACCCCTTATAATGAGAAAGGAGGCGCAGGGTCATGGCACAGCATGAACTCAAGGATCATGACAAGTCCGATGAGTTGGTCGATATGATCGAAAAGCTCATGGAGAATGGAAGCGGTCACCTGACCATTTCCGAGGATGATCTCATGGGTGACGGCATGAATGTGAAAACCTATCGCAGCATGGATTGCTCAAAGGGAAGCATGGCTTGCTGTCAGCCGACTGAATTCATAGACGAAGAGTGAGCATTTGCTCTTTCGGTAATACAATTGTTGTAAATTCTGCAAGGAGGAATTTATTATGGCAAATGAAAAGCAAATCGAAAATCTGGTTGGCCTGCTGGACGGTTATGCTGAAAAAGGCGGTCACCATCTGAACGTAAACGTACTGAACCGTGAGACTCTGCTGGATGCACAGCAGCACCCGGAGAAGTATCCGCAGCTGACTATCCGTGTCAGCGGCTATGCAGTTAACTTCATCAAGCTGACCAAGGAGCAGCAGGATGACGTTATCTCCAGAACTTTCCACGCTGGTCTCTAATCGGAACAGTCCTGCGAAAGTCGCATAAGTAACATTCCAGTGGGCGTACAATTTTTTGTGCGCCCATTGTTGTATCAAAAGGAGGTAGATTATGGAAGGACACATTCACTCTACGGAAAGCTTCGGCACAGTAGACGGCCCGGGCATTCGCTTTGTGATCTTTTTCCAGGGATGTCCCATGCGCTGTCTGTACTGCCACAATCCGGACACCTGGCCTGCGACAACTGACGATAGCAATCTGCGCAGCGTGGAGTCACTGCTGAAAGAATATGATGGCATCAAGGAATTTCTCCGCGACGGCGGTATCACTGCAACCGGTGGGGAACCCTTGGTGCAGATGGAATTCCTCACCGAGCTGTTTGAAGCGGCAAAAAAGAAAAATATCCACACCTGCCTGGATACCTCCGGGATTCTTTTCCGACCGGAAAAGCGTGCAGAATTTGACCGTCTTATGGCTGTGACAGACCTGGTGATGCTGGATATCAAGCACATTGATGAGGAAGAGCACAAGAAGCTCACCAAGCAGAGCAACAAGCATATTCTGGAATTCGCCGAATATCTGAAAGAAAAGAAGGTCCCGGTCTGGATCCGCCACGTAATCGTGCCGGGATTGACGCTGAATGACGAATACCTGCGCCGTCTGGGACATTTTATTGGCGGACTGGATAATCTGAAGGCACTGGATGTGCTGCCGTATCATACCATGGGCGAAGTGAAGTATGAAAACTTAGGGATAGACTATCCCTTGAAAGGCGTTCCAGCTGCTACCAAGGAACAGGCTGTCCATGCAAAGAACGTGATTTTTGATGGTATTAAAGAACGCCTGCGGGAAGAGATTCGTGACAGTCATGCGTAATCGTCTTGCAAAAAAATCGTAAAATTTACAAAAGCCGCCTTGCCAAGGGCGGCTTTTTCTGTTATAATAAAAGAAGCGGCTAAATTGCCGGAAAAGCGTATGATAGAACAGGAGGTGCGGCATGAACGCTGACCCATATCCTTTGCCATGCATGAAAAAGGCATACGGCAAAGGGAACAGAACTTTGAAAATATGCAGGGTCAGCTGTGCTGTATCAGTGGAGCTGCCTTGCTGAAAGGTGGTATTCCATTTGGTTTCGTATTACAAGACGGTTGCAAACCGGCTCATTGAAGTGGATTCCATTACGCCCGGCTGCTGGGTCTCGGTAGTGGATCCCACTGCCCAGGAACGCAAAATGCTCATTGATGAATATGGCCTGGACAGCGACTTTCTGAAATCCTCCTTGGACGAAGAGGAATCGTCCCGTGTGGAACAGGAAGAAAATCAGACGCTGATTATTGTTGATACGGCGGTTTCAGAGGTGCAGAAGGATGATACATTGATCTTTTACACCATGCCGCTGGGTATTATTCTGACGGATCACTACGTATTCACCATTTCCCTGCGGGAAAATAAGGTGATTGATGACGTGGTCAGCGGTCGGGTGCGGAATATCCAGACCCAGTTCCGGACGCAGTTCGTCCTGCGGCTCATGATGAATATTACATCCTCCTTCCTGGTTTATCTGAAACAGATCGACAAGACATCCACTGCCATGCAGAGAAAACTGCACGGCGCCATGAAGAATCACGAACTCATCCAGATGCTGGAACTGGAAAAATCCCTGATTTACTTCTCTACCTCTCTGAAATCCAACGATGTGACCATGAATAAGATTTTGCGGGGCAGGGTAGTGAAGCTCTACGAAGAAGATCAGGATCTTCTGGAGGATGTACTCATTGAGCTGAAACAGGCGCAGGAAATGGCGAGTATTTATTCGGGCATTCTTTCCGGCGTAGTCGAGGCGTTTGGTTCTGTGATCTCCAATAACCTGAATATCGTCATGTGGCGCTTGACCATGGTGACCATTATTCTGGCGATTCCGACCATGGTATTCAGCTTTTATGGCATGAATACGCTGGATTTGCCCGGTGCAGAGCATACCTGGTTTCCCACAATGATTGCAGTGGTGTTGACTGCTGTGGTGGCGCTGGTTTTGTTTAAGTATAAGAAAAAGTAGATTTTCATAGAATAGGGTACAAAAAAGTCTCTGCGCAATCGCAGAGACCTTACCTTTTCTATTTCTCTTCTTCCTCTGTCGGCGGCGTAACCTCCAGTCGGATGCTTTTGACGGTCTGGTTATCCGCATCCAGTACGGTGAAGTGAAATGCGCCATATTCCGCCGTTTCGCCTACGCCGGGAATATGCCCCAGCAGTTCCATGACCCAGCCGCCCACTGTGGTAGAATCTGTCTCCGGAACATGCGCTGGTGCATCTTCTTCGTCCAGCCCTGCACAGACATCGCTGATGCTGAACGAACCCACTACGGTGTAGACATGAGGTGCTGTCTTTTGGAACTCGTGGACGATCTCGTCGCTTTCGTCGTAGATTTCGCCCACCAACTGCTCCAGAATGTCCTCCAGGGTTACCATACCCTTCGTGCCGCCGTACTGGTCAACCACAATGGCGAGATGTGTCTTGGCAAGTTGCATTTCCCGGAGAATATCGCTGATGCGTTTGGTTTCCGGTACATAAATGACGGTCTGGGTGATCTCCTGCAAAGAAGTGTATTGCCCGCACATGAGCCGGAAAAAGTCTTTGTTGGTGATCATGCCGATGATATTGTCCAGGCTCTTTTCATAGACAGGGAACCGCGAGAAATGGCTGTTCAGGAACAGCTTTTTCGCTTCCTCCACTGTGGCATCTGAGGACAGTGCAACGATGCGTACCCGGGGGATGAGGATCTCGCTGACAGAGGTTTCATCAAATTGCAGAGCGGAGATCACCAGATCGCTTTCCTGTTCTTCCAGAACGCCTTCCTCTTCAATTTCATCAATGATGTATTTCAGCTCGTCCTCTGTGACGCTGGGTGCTTCGTCCTTGGGCTTGAATGTACGGGAGAGCAGATCAAAGAACCAGACAAAAGGCGTCATGAGCGTGGTGAATTTGGAGAGAATGCCGCCCAGTGCCAATGCGATTTTGTCTGCATGGGATTTGGCGTAGGATTTCGGCAGTACTTCGCAGAAAGTCAGTACCAGGATGGTCATGACAACGGTGGAAATAGCTGCGCCGGCAGAGCCGAAGTAAATGGTAAACAATACCGTAGCAAGGGAAGAAGAACCGATGTTGGCGATGTTGTTGCCCACCAGAATGGCAGTCAGTGCCTGTTCATATTTGTTGGCAATGCGCAGCGCCGCAGCGGCACGCTTGTCCCCGGAGTCTGCCAGATGCTTCATGCGGATCTTGTTCACGCAGGCAAATGCAGTTTCTGTACTGGAAAACAAAGCGGAAAAAATCAATAAAATCAGTATCGGTATGACGTAAATCAAAATAGTTCCTCCTGGAATCATACAAATCAATATAACTATTATGCATCATACCATAAAATCAGAAAAGAATCAAGTAGTTCTGCATGTTTTTATGAAAAATGATACAATTGGCAGAAACGAATAAACAATATTTCGTGAATTGTCAAAAAGAAAGGATGAAAAGAAATGGAACGTTTTATCTTATGGGTGGCAAATCACCTGCCGAAGCCCCTGCGGAATCTGTATTTTCGCTATGAAGATCTGATTCTGTATCTCATTTTCGGCGGACTGACTACCGTTGTCTCTTTTGTGACCCAGTTTGTACCAGCGTATTTTCTGGGAACTGGTGCCGCTGCGACCATCTTCTGTACCACTTTTTCCTGGATCTGCGCCGTGACCTTTGCATTTTTTACCAACAAAAAATACGTATTCAAAAGCAAGACTGCCACAAAGCGTGCATTCTGGACGGAATTTTTCTCCTTCTACGGAGCACGTCTGGTTTCCTATTTCCTGGAGCTGGGCATCATGCTGGTATTCGCAACATGGCTGGGACTGAATTACTATGTGGTGAAGATCTGTGCACAGGTTTTCATTGTCCTGTCCAACTATCTGTTCAGCAAGCTGTTTGTTTTCAAGAAACGGGAGGGCGGCGAAACTGCCGGAGAAGGAAAATAACGCAGTACTCTTCTGCATAATCTATGCGCCTCTGTCCATACTAAGGGTATGGAAGGAGGCGCATTTTTCTATGAGTATTGTTCTGATACGATCTTTGATCTTGTACATTGTGGTGATTTTCGGCGTTCGCCTGATGGGAAAGCGGCAGCTGGGAGAATTGCAGCCGTCGGAGCTTGTCATCACCATTCTGATCTCCAATATTGCCACGCTGCCCCTGGAAGATCCGGACATTCCTCTGATCGTGGGCATCCTGCCTATTCTGGCGCTGGTATGCTATGAGGCGGTCATGTCCTGGGTCACGCTGAAATCCCTGCGGATGCGCCGTATCATCTCCGGCAGACCGAAGATCATAATCCGGGACGGGCAGATCGAACAGGCGACTATGCGTGATCTGCGGTTGTCTGTGGACGATCTGATGATGTCACTTCGTTCCAATCAGATCTTTGACGTGAGCCAGGTGCAGTTTGCCATCATGGAAACCACGGGAACCATTTCTGTTTACCCGAAGCCTGAGTATCAGCCTCTGACCCAGGGAGATATCAAACTGAAAAAGGCAATCCTGAATCCGCCTGTGGCGATTATTCAGGACGGTGTTGTCATGAACAAGTCACTGTCAATGATCGGATATAACGTGGAGTGGGTCTATCAGAAGCTGGCAGAGCATCGTCTGGCGGTGAAGCAGGTATTTCTGATGATTGCGGATTCCACTGGTGCTTGTACTGTGATCCCGAAGAAAAGGGGGGATAAAGAGTGAACCGAGTACGTCTGGGTGCGGCAATTCTGCTTATGCTGCTCGTATTGAGCATTGGCACAGCGTGGTTTGTGCATACTGAAACAGACAAGCTTTTGGCTGGATTGGATGAGATCGAAGAAATTGCAGAGACCCAGTCTCTGGAAGCGGCGGCGGAGCCCTTTGCAGAATTCGAAGCCCAATGGGAAAAGTCACAGCGTATGCTGAATCTCATGGTATGGCGGGATAAGGTACTTCAGATCGATATTACCATTTCCCATCTGGACCCCATGCGTGCAGAGGACTGCGATGAGCTGAAATCGGAATTTGCCGAAGCACGGATGTGGATCGAACGCCTTGGCGTGGGAGAAATGCCCCTTCTGCGGAATATTTTATAAACAACACCGCACAAAGAGCACCTGTGGCTTTGTGCGGTATTGCCTATAATGGAAAACAAAAATGCTCCCGATGAATTCACCGGGAGCATTTTGCATTCAGAATCGTTTGATGGCTGCCTTGGCTTTGTTGACAATATTTTTGTCGTTCTCATACGTCAGGATGGAAGACGCATAGCCGATATCCACCCAGCGGATCTCTGCAATTTCTTCTTCCTGGGGGATGAAATTATAATTTTTGGCACATGCGATAAAATAAACAACGGTTTTCTGGGTGTCACGCTTTGGAAAATACGAGACAGTTTCCCGAAATGTGGGATCGACCATGACATCAATGGCGGTTTCTTCCTTGATCTCACGGACAGCGGTCTCAATTTCAGTTTCGCCGTTTTCCATGTGACCCTTGGGAAAAGACCAATGACCGCTGTTAATATGCTTGATCAGCAAAATTTCCGTATTGCCATGGGATTTGCGGTAAACAATGGCGCCGCATGATTTTTCGTGCTGCATAGGCAATTCCTTCTCCTTTGCTAGGAACCAGTTTTGCATCTTTTTCCACGCATTTTTTCGGCGAATTTTACTGCTTTTTTCGTTAGGGCAATACCGCACAAAGATTGCGCGTCAGGTGCGCCGTCAGATTTTTCGTCAGATGAAACAAAAAGCGCAGTGAATACTTTGTGTATTCACGAGCATTTTTGTGAAATATGACGCAAAATATGCAAGCATATGACGTGCAAAGCCGTCAGGCGCTCTTTGTGCGGTGTTGCCTTAGATATTCTTGCCGGGCGGAAGCTCGCCTGCGAATTTCCGCCTTAAAACCAGCGAAAATTCACTCGAAAATCTATGCAGAAAAAGATATGAAACCGACTCCAATGATGATTTGTTGTAATAAGTATAGCATATTTTTCTGGATTTGTCCATAGGCTTTTTTCTCGTTCACGGAAAACCAGGGACAAGTGCAGGCCTGGACAAATTTTGCTTCATAATTTCAAAAAAGTTGTTTACGAAAGACAAAAAATGTGGTACAATAAAAATGATATACTATCAAAAATTCAT
Source organism: uncultured Ruminococcus sp. (assembly GCF_937915125.1). Classification (GTDB taxonomy): domain Bacteria; phylum Bacillota; class Clostridia; order Oscillospirales; family Ruminococcaceae; genus Ruminococcus_C. The sequence goes on from NZ_CALDMP010000002.1 coordinate 33,708, forward strand.
TCCAGGAAAACAGGAGGCATTATCATATATGGATACATATTCGTGGAATACGCCCGGCGCTTCCCAGCCGGAACCCCAGGTTTCGCCGTCCGCAACGCAGTCCCAGATCGATCCTCAGAATCCCTTTGAGAATTCTCTGGAAAATGCGGCATACCGCACGGACTATCGCCGCACCCTGCCACAGATTCTACTGCCGAGCTTTGAGATTCCGCTGTTCCCGGAGCGAGAGGAACGACGTGCCATTCGGAAAAGCATGAACACGGCGGGGCTGGGCGTGTTTTTGAGCTGCCTGATCTCTCAGACACTGTTCACGATTCTAATGCTGGTGATTTTCATTCTAATGGGCGGCTCCTTAATGAATTATTTCAGCGGCGATACGAGTGATGTGATGACATATTTTCAGAACTCTGCGCTTCTGATGGCGTTAAATGCATTGGTCTTTTCTGTGCTGAATGTCACAGTGGCACTGATCGGCTGTCGCAGTATGAGAATCCCCACACCCAGTCTGTTCCAGACCCAGGATTTTACCGTGGGAAAAGCTGTGCAATATATGACCATTGGCATCGGGCTGCAGTGTGTTGCCGGTATCGTATATTCCATTCTCAAATGGCTCATGTCTCAGAACGGTATGGAAATGACAGAAGTGGATTTTTCATATTTTTCGAGTGCAAAGTCCACCATTGTGGTTGCCCTTTACACTTGTATTCTGGCACCGGTGACAGAAGAACTGCTGTTCCGGGGGTTTCTCATGAAAACTTTGTCGAAAGTCAGCATCCGCTTCGGCATTGTCATGAGTGCCCTGTTGTTTGGTCTCATGCATGGTAATGTAGGTCAGTTCCTGCCGGGCTTTTTGGTTGGCATGTTCCTGGGAAAAATCGTTGCGCGGCATAACTCTCTGCTGCCGTCTATTCTGGTGCACGCTGCCATCAATACCATGTCCTTTGTGCTGAGCCTGGGGCAGGAATTTCTTGCAGATGGAATCGGCGCTGTCGTGTTCGGCATTCTGGCGCTGGGATACTATGCGATTTCTCTGGTGGGCGTGATCTTCTGGTTTCTGAAGGAACGGAAGTATCCGCTGCCATATCCCACCCAGAAGCAGGCAACGAGAAACCGGGTATTCTGGTCGTCGCCGTGGCTTTTGGCAGGAATTGCGCTGCAATTGGGCATGTTGATTCTGAATGAATTGGCGGCGTAAAAAAATGTCGGGGGATTTCCTCAGATGCACATAGCAAAAGGGGCTGTTGCAAGACAGTAAAGGCAACACCGTACAAAGAGCGCCTGACGGCTTTGCACGTCATATGCTTGCATATTTTGCGTCATATTTCACAAAAATGCTCGTGAATACACAAAGTATTCACGAGCATTTTTGTTTCATCTGACGAAAAATCTGACGGCGCATCTGACGCACAATCTTTGTGCGGTATTGCCTAAAATCCTGGTTAACGGGTGCGATGCCCACATCGCATCGTTTTCCCGTTGGATTTTGACTGTTTGCAACAGCTCCTTCCTTTTTCAATAAAACCGATATGCGGAAATATCCGACAGAAGGATCTGAAAAGGTGAAAATGCATCATCCTGCAATATCTGACTGGGGCTTTGCAGGGACAGCGGTACATCCGGACTGCACACCGGAAACCGAAGGGTGCAGACCATGCGGTTTTCCAGGTTCGTATATAAAGCGGCAGCGTGATATGTTTTGCAGAACAGCCGGATAACCATCTCCTCTGGAGAAACCAGCGGCGTCTCATAGAGCTGTTCCAGGCTGCTGTGCCGTTTGGATACAGTATCAGTTCCGTCAGAATCGGCAGTGCAGGTGAGGATGATCTGTTCCTCCTGCTGCTGTGCGTTCCAGTGCATCCGGGTGATGTCGGGGCGCTGCCGCCGGATGTGTAAGATCAGACAGAGCAGGCAGTTCTGCAATCGTCTGCGGTTTGCAAAGATCCGCAGGTGCGATTCGCTTTCCAAGTGCAGCCGCAGAGTTCTTCCGAGAACTGCATGACAGGATTCGACAAATTTCGACAATTCGCGGTCAAGAAAAAAAGCCTCGCTGGAAATCTCTTGGCTTTGGTAATATTTAGACATCTCACTCTGTAAAACGGATGGCTGCATCATCCGGCAGCAGTTGCCCTTGATGATGTTCAGCTGTTCCATCATTTCTTCCAGTACCATGCGGGAATATCCGTCGCTGGTTTCCTCGATGGTATGATACAGTTCTGCCACTGCATTGGAGATTCCGAAGACCTGCTGGCGTAAGGCAGCAGTCTGGTTTTCCAGTTCGTGCCGCCATGTCGGATTCTTCCATGCGGTTTCCTGGCAGGGGGACTGCCCGATTCGCACCAGGTACAGAATTTCGTCCTCCTGTTCATGCCAATCCAACTGAATGCTGTAAAGCTCTCCTTGATAACAAATGAGATATGTTCCCGGTTTTGGTATCTTATTCTCGAAATAAGTCAGGAATGCCTGATCATTTTCTGCATGATGCAGCATGGGACAGTCCCGGTTCTGCCACAGTGTCTCCCATTGCTGCGAGAATAGGATCACGTAATCCGCTGTCTGCTGATACCATTTCACGATCCAATCGTATTCGTTTTGTTGCATGTCATATACCCTCCCTATTACGTTCCTATTCTATGCTTTTATTATACTACATATTTGAGAACATAGAAATAAAAATTTTGAGATTTTTGTTTCAATTTTTAGATTTGTGCATCTTGAACAAACTGATGGCTCGATTTTTACACAAAATGTAGAAATTAAGAGAACTTGTATGGGGAATGCATGCTTTTTTTCAGAAAGTGCTTGAATTCTGCTTCGAAATGGTGTAAAATAAGATTATAAAAATTTAGGAGGTAATTCCAATGTCAGTTAAAGTTGCTATTAATGGTTTTGGCCGTATCGGTCGTCTTGCATTCCGTCAGATGTTCGGTGCAGAGGGTTATGAGGTTGTTGCAATCAACGACCTGACAAAGCCTTCTATGCTGGCTCACCTGCTGAAGTATGATACCGCACAGGGCGGTTATGCAGGTCGTATCGGCGAGGACAAGCACACTGTTACCGCTGATGACGAGGCTGGTACTATCACTGTTGACGGCAAGACCCTGAAGATCTATGCTATGGCTAACGCAGCAGAGCTGCCGTGGGGCGAGATCGGCGTAGACGTTGTTCTGGAGTGCACAGGTTTCTATACTTCTAAGGCAAAGGCACAGGCTCACATCGACGCTGGTGCAAAGAAGGTTGTTATTTCTGCTCCGGCTGGCAACGATCTGCCGACTATCGTTTACAACGTAAACCACAACACCCTGACCGCTGATGACAAGATCATCTCCGCAGCATCCTGCACCACAAACTGCCTGGCTCCTATGGCAAAGGCACTGAATGACTATGCTCCGATCCAGAGCGGTATCATGAGCACCATTCACGCTTACACTGGTGACCAGATGATCCTGGATGGTCCGCACAGAAAGGGCGATCTGAGAAGAGCAAGAGCTGGCGCTGCAAACATCGTTCCGAACTCCACCGGTGCTGCTAAGGCAATCGGTCTGGTTATTCCGGAACTGAACGGCAAGCTCATCGGTTCTGCACAGCGTGTACCGGTTCCGACTGGTTCCACCACCATCCTGACTGCTGTTGTAAAGGGCACAGATGTAACTGTTGACGGCATCAATGCTGCAATGAAGGCTGCTGCTACTGAGTCTTATGGCTACAACGAAGAGCCGATCGTTTCTTCTGACGTTATCGGTATGAAGTATGGCTCTCTGTTCGATGCAACTCAGACCATGGTTTCCAAGATCGCTGACGATCTGTTCGAAGTACAGGTTGTTTCCTGGTACGACAACGAGAACAGCTACACCAGCCAGATGGTTCGCACCATCAAGTATTTCGCAGAGCTGGGCTAAGCGAGATCGGGTTCTCCCGAATGTAACGGACATGCTCCGTAAATAGCGAAAAGCGGTATGGCAGATTTGCTGTACCGCTTTTTGTGTTAATGTAGTGGCGGCTATTAGCCACCCGCAAGTTTTCCTGTTGTTATATTAATCTCTGATCAGTTCCATGAAAAGATTCGCCGACAGGCATTCGCTGATCAAGGAAAACGTCCGCAGGCAGGCTGTCGCCTGGCAAGGGCGTTTGACGACGAGCAGCGAGTGGATGGCGGTGAAGATTTTCATGGGTTTGGTCAGAGATTAGTATTATTTATGTTTCCTTTTTACCGCAATTCTGACAATCGCCGCAGCATCCGCTGCACGGCTTTGAACGATGCCGGAAAATATGTCGCACTGCTATTCCCACTGCCACTGTCAGAAGCAGCAGGATTATGCCATCTGCCCAGGTCATATCACATCACCCCGAACAGCATTCCCACCAGATGTACCACCGACGCAGCGACCCATGCAATGATGCACTGCCCGATCACAACGCCCAGCGCCCATTTTCCGCCCAGTTCCCGGCGGATTGAGGCAATCGCCGCAACACACGGCGTATACAGCAGGCAGAATACCAGCAGACATATTGCCGCCAGAGGAGAGAGAACCGCCAGGAGCGTTTCTGTAGAACCGAACAGCACCGACAGCGTGGAAACAACGCTTTCCTTTGCAATAAAACCAGAGATGAGCGCTGTGGAGAACCGCCAGTCACCGAAGCCCAAAGGCTTGAAAATCGGCGCAATGATACCAGCAACGGACGCCAGCAGGCTGTCCTGGGAGTCTGCAACCACATTCAGATGGTGGTCAAAGGTCTGCAAGAACCAGATCACAATGGTGGCGAGAAAAATGACAGTAAATGCGCGCTGCAAAAAGTCCCGTGCTTTGTCCCACAGCAGCTGGAGTACATTTTTTGCGCCCGGCATACGATAGTTTGGCAGCTCCATGACAAAAGGGACGGCGTTGCCCTTGAATAAGGTCCCTTTCATCAGCGCCGCAGTCAGAATGCCCATGAGGATACCGCCGAAATACAGCGCAACCATGACCAGACCGCCGTGTTTGGGGAAAAATGCTGCTGTGAAAAAGGCGTAGATGGGCAGCTTTGCGGAACAGCTCATGAAAGGCGTCAGCAGGATCGTCATTTTTCGGTCACGCTCTGAGGGCAGCGTTCGGGTCGCCATGACGCCGGGGACAGTGCAGCCAAAGCCAATGAGCATGGGTACAATGCTTCGCCCGGATAAACCAATTTTACGCAGCAGCTTGTCCATGACAAAAGCGACACGTGCCATATATCCGCTGTCCTCCAATAGCGACAGGAAGAAAAACAGGGTAACAATGGTGGGCAAAAAGCTCAGCACGCTTCCCACGCCGTTGCATATGCCGTCAATGACCAAAGAGTGGAGTACACTGTTTACGTCCCATTCTGTCAGGAGATTGTCTATCCAATCCGTCAGTGTACCGATACCCCATTCCAGCAGACTGGAAAGTCCGGCACCAATGACATTGAATGTCAGGAAGAACACCAGCGCCATAATTGCAATAAACGATGGGATTGCCGTGTATTTTCCTGTCAGGATCTGATCGATCTTTGTGCTGCGGACATGTTCCTTACTTTCCCGTGGCTTGATGACAGTGGCATCGCAAATGCTTTGGATGAATTTGAAGCGCATATCCGCAATGGCGGCGGCACGATCCAGACCACGTTCCTCTTCCATCTGGACAATGATATGCTCCAGCAGTTCCTTTTCATTCTGGCTCAGCTTCAGCTGCTCCAGAATCAGTGTGTCACCCTCTACCAGCTTTGCCGCTGCAAACCGGATGGGAATGCCGGCTGTTCTGGCGTGATCTTCAATGAGATGCATAATGCCGTGGAGACAGCGGTGTACAGCGCCGCCTGCATCATCTTCCTTGCAGAAATCAATGCGCCCCGGGCGTTCCTGGAACTGTGCCACATGGATGGCGTGGTCGATCAGCTCGTCAATACCCTCGTTTTTTGCCGCTGAAATGGGCACCACAGGGATGCCTAGCCTTGCCTCCATTTCGTTTACCAGAATAGAGCCGCCGTTTTCCCGTACTTCGTCCATCATATTCAGTGCCAGCACCATGGGGATATCCAGTTCCATCAGCTGCATGGTCAGGTAGAGATTTCGCTCAATGTTGGTGGCATCTACAATGTTGATAATGCCCTTTGGCTTTTCGTCCAGTACAAACTGCCGGGTGACGATCTCCTCGCTGGTATAGGGTGACATGGAGTAAATACCGGGCAAATCGGTCACCAGGGTATTGGCATGTTCCCGTATTTTACCGTCTTTCCGGTCAACGGTGACACCGGGGAAATTTCCCACATGCTGATTGGAACCGGTGAGTCGGTTGAACAGCGTCGTTTTGCCACAGTTCTGGTTCCCGGCGAGGGCAAAGGTCAGGACCGTTCCCTCCGGCAGAGGTGTTTCATCTGCCTTCACGTGATATTTGCCGCCTTCGCCCAGTCCGGGGTGGTCAACTACTTTTTTCCGCACATTGCGGTCACAGGGTGCCGCTGCATCATGGACATCCGTAATGGTGATCTGGGCGGCATCTGCCAGCCGCAGAGTCAGCTCATAGCTGTGGATCCGCAGTTCCATGGGGTCACCCATAGGTGCCAGCTTCACCATGGTGATCTCACCGCCCGGAATGATCCCCATGTCCAGAAAATGCTGCCGCAGCGCACCCTCACCGCCCACAGTGAGCACACGTGCCGTTTTTCCGCACTGTAATTCATTTAACGTCATACTGTTCTCTCCCTTTTGATTTTGTTTCAATGAGGAATTAGGAGTTAGGAATTAGGGAAATACCGCACAAAGATTGTGCGTCAGATGCGCCGTCAGATTTTTCGTCAGATGA
>NZ_CALDMP010000003.1 GCF_937915125.1 uncultured Ruminococcus sp.
TGTGGTGCGGATAAGAGGACTTGAACCTCCACCCCCTTGCGAGGACTAGCACCTGAAGCTAGCGCGTCTGCCAATTCCGCCATATCCGCATTTTTCTGCCGCAATCTCAGCGACAAGAATTATTATATCACATCCAGAATCATTTGTCAAGTACTTTTTTTCATTTTTTTCGAATTTTTTTGCAGCCCTTGCACAATGCCTTTGACTGTGTTATAATAGTACTATTCTTATGGTCTTATGGAACGAAAAGAAAGGAAATCGAAGATGGAACATTACCTGGACAATGCCGCAACCACGAAACCGTGTGCAGAAGCGGCGGCTGCAATGATGCGATGTATTTCGGAATATTACGGCAATCCATCCTCACTGCACAGCAAGGGGCTGGAGGCACAGCACGAAGTAGATGCTGCAAGACAGACCATTGCCGATGCACTGGGCTGTAAACCTCAGGAACTGCTGTTTACCTCCGGCGCAACAGAGAGCAATAATCTGGCATTGCGTGGTGCAGCGGCGGCATATGGACGGAAACGGAAAAAAATGATCGTCAGTGCCGTGGAGCACGCTTCAGTGAAACAGACTCTGGCGTATCTGGAAACAGAGGGTTTCAACGTTGTGCCCATAGCTCCGGGCGCAGACGGATTGTATCACCCGGCAGATTTTCTGGCGCAAGTTGATAAGGACACCTGTCTGGTCAGCATGATGCTGGTCAACAACGAAAATGGGTATCGGATGCCTGTGGAAGAGGTGTTCCGTGCTGTGAAACGCCGTGATCCGGAGATCATCACCCACTGTGATGCCGTCCAGGGATTTTTAAAAGTACCTTTCCGCACAAGAACTTTGGGTGCAGATCTGGTCTCCATCAGCGGTCATAAGGTGCATGGTATCAAAGGTGTGGGCGCACTTTATGTGAAACAGGGCATCCGGGTAAAGCCCATTCTCTTCGGCGGACACCAGGAAAAGGGGATTCGTCCGGGCACAGAAAGCGTGCCGCTGATTGCCGCATTTGGCGCAGCAGCGGGTGCACTTGCCCCTACGTTGGATGCACGCTATGAAAAAGTATCCCAACTGCGCAGCCGTCTCCTGGAACTGCTCCGGTCGTTGGACAATGTGGTGATCCGGGATATTCCTGGCGCATCGCCCTATGTGCTGAATCTTTCTCTGTTGGGATATCGTTCGGAAATCGTCCTGCATTATCTGGAAAAGCGGGAAATATATGTCTCCAGCGGTTCAGCGTGTTCCAAGGGTGCCAGCAGTGGTGTGCTGGAAACTTTCGGCGCAAAGCCGGAGGAAGTGGACAGCGCCCTGCGGATCAGTCTTTGTGCAGAAAATACGGAGGAAGATTTAGTGGCATTGGCAGAGGGACTGCGGGATGCCCAGCGGGAATTGATGCATTAAAAGCACATCTCGATTCAAATACATTAGGTCACCTCTAAAAACCCACTCACCCGCCATCTGCGGCGCATCTTTGTGCCATCTTCACTTGCGGAAAAACTTGAAATACACCAAGTATTCCTGCATTTTTCCGCAAGTGAATCTGTCGCAAATCTGCACCACATCTGACGGATTCGGGGTATTTAGAGGTGCCCATTATAGTATAAATGAAATAAAGGAGTAAAATCATTCATGTCAAAAGAACTAATTCTGGCAAAATATGGTGAAATGGCGTTAAAAGGTCTGAACCGTGGTACATTTGAAGATATTCTCATGAAAAACCTGCGTCGGCGACTGAAAAAATTCGGTGCATTCCGCCTGACACGTGCACAGTCCACCATTTATATGGAACCTCAGTCGGAGGACATCGACCTGGACGAGGTGCTGGAACATTTGCAGTGCGTGTTTGGCATCGCTGCACTCTGCCGTGCCTGTGTCTGCGAAAAGTCCATGGAGGACATTACCGAAAAGGCAGTGCCCTACCTGGAGGAAGTGTTGCTGGGTGCTCGTACATTTAAAGTGGAGGCTAAGCGTGCAGATAAGGCGTTTCCATTGAAATCCCCGGAGATCTGCGCCGAGCTGGGCGGCATTCTGCTGGAGGCGTATCCTCATCTGGAGGTGGATGTACACCATCCGGATGTGACTGTCATGGTAGAGATTCGTGATACCCACGCTTTTGTCCATGGTGCCAACATCAAGGGCGCCGGCGGTCTGCCTGTGGGCAGCAGCGGAAAGGCATTGCTGCTCCTGTCCGGCGGTATCGACAGCCCTGTTGCCGGCTATCGCATGGCACGCCGGGGAATTCATATTTCGGCGATCCACTATGTGAGTCCACCGTATACTTCTGACCGCGCTCAGGAAAAAGTGGAACAGCTTTGCCAGGAACTGACGCCCTACTGCGGCAATATCGCCTTTTTCTGCGTGCCCTTTACGGAGATACAGGAGGCGATCAAGAAGTATTGCCCAGAGGAATATTTCACTGTGATCATGCGCCGTCTCATGATGGAAATCGCCCAGAAGATCGCAGAAAAGGACAACTGTCTTGCCCTGATCACTGGCGAAAGCGTGGGACAGGTGGCGAGCCAGACGATGCAGGCGATTGCCTGCACTGATGCCGTCAGCAAGATTCCGGTGTTCCGTCCCCTTATCGGTCTGGATAAGACAGAAATCGTGGAAACCGCCCGTGCCATTGGCACTTTTGAAACCTCCACACTGCCCTACGAGGACTGCTGCACCGTATTTACCCCCAGACATCCGAAGGTGCGTCCGTCTCTTGCTGACGTAGAAAAGGCACAGAGCAAATTTGATTTTACGGAGCTGGTAGAAAAGGCAGTGGAAGGTACTACCATGCGTGTTTTTGAATGGAATTGATTATTTCGGAAAGAAATAATCAATTGGAATAGTCGAAAGGCGATGTCAGATTATGGGGTATTTTCTGTTGGAAGAGGAAAAAGTATGTCATATTTATAAAGACACGGAAAAAGCACTTGACAAAACCATAGCGCATGTTGTACAATTATTAGATAGAAATCACCGCACCATTGCCACGGCAGAGAGCTGTACCGGCGGACTGCTGTCTCAGCTGGTAACGTCCGTCCCCGGTGCATCCCACGTGTTTGAACTGGGACTGTGCACCTATGCGGAACGGATGAAGACCCGACTGCTGGGCGTGCCGGAACAGCTGATTGCAGACTGCGGCGTTGTCAGCGCAGAAGTAGCTTCTGCCATGGTGCACGGTCTGCGGCAGCAGTCCGGGGCAGACTTATGTCTGTCTGTGACAGGACTTGCCGGACCCGGCGGCGGTACGCCGGAACAGCCGGTGGGTACGGTGTTTATGGGGATACTATGGGGTGAACAGGAGGCTGTTGCGCATTTGCAGCTTTGGCGGTACGGATTGCAGACACGGGAAGAAATTCGCCGTGGCACGGCAATGTGTGCATTCGGTATCGCAGAATCTACCCTGATGGAGGAAGCAGAATGCAGGATGAAGAAAAAACCGCTGTAGCATCGTCTGATACGCCGGAAATCAAGGCAGAGCAGAACGAAACGGCAGAAAATGCAGTGACAGCGGAACCGACTACGCCGGCAGATGCTTCTGAAAGCGCAGAAACAGATCCCGTTTTTTCCGATACAGAGGCATCTCTGCCAGTAGAACCGGAAGATAAGATCGCAGCCATCCGCACCAGCTTGTTTCATATTGCACAGGAAGAGGAGGACGAAGCCGTCTCTCTCCGTGTGGCATATCAGATCAAGCAGGTGAAGGAGCGTAAGGAGCATCCCGAAAAGTATCCGCCGCCGGCACCGCATCAGCCGCCGAAAAAGAAAAAGCGGACATTCGGACAGAGCGTTTTGTCCCTGTTTCCACAGCCCGGAGATCCGGGCGGCGAGATCGCGAGAAAATCTATTTTTCTCCTGTCGGCCCTGGTATTTCTGGTGTGTGTCGTGCTGATCATCATCTATTTTGTAGATGTGCTTCGGACAGATGCCCTGTATGAGGACATCGGCACCAGTTATCACGCCAAACTTCCGGCACAGACCACTGCTGTGATACCGGAAGAGACGGAAGAAATTGTTGAAGAACCGACAGAAAAGATTTATACGCTGCTGCCCGGTGCAGAGGATCTGCTTGCCATGAATGATGAGATCACTGGCTGGATCTCCATTCCGGATACAAAGGTGGATTATCCGGTGCTCCATCATCTGGATGATGAACCGGGCAGTGAATACTATCTGTATCGGAATGTACAGAAAGAGGACTCTAAACCGGGATCCATCTTTCTGGATTATCGCTGTACATTTGACCAGGTGGGAGAAAACGGTACTCTGGAAGTGCCCAACTCTGACAATCTGATCATTTACGGGCACAACATGCGGGATCTTTCTATGTTTGGTACACTGAAATATTACCGCACGGATGAAAATTATTATGAGCAGCATCCCATCATCCAGCTCAATTCCAATTATGAGACCTATCAGTACCTGATCTTCGGTTATTTTATCGCAGATGCCGAGGATACTACAGATACACGTTTTGATTATTGGAATGCCATCAATTTTGTGGATGAAGCGGAATTTTATAACTATGTCAATGAAGTCAAGCGGCGGACACTGCGCATCACCAATGTGGATGTGGAATATGGCGATAAGCTGCTGACCCTTTCTACTTGTAATAACGCTTTTGATACGGCACGGCTTGTGATTGTGGCACGTCTGGTTCGTGAGGGAGAAGATCCCTATGAACGGATCGCGGGCAGCATGCCGAATCCGAATATCAAATGGCCAAATGTTTATTATTTGTGGAATTCAAAGACATATGACCCCGATGCGCCTTTTGCACCCTATGGATAATGATGCATTATTTTGTTTGGTACACCAGGCGCAGAAAGGAAATGAGGAAAACAATATGAAGAAATGGCAAAACGGCGCAGTTGTTGCTGCATTGATGTTCTCGATCCTTGCAACCGGCTGCGGTGAAAAAATTGATCAGACCGCAAGTGTGGAAGTGACAACGACCACTGCATTAGAAACACCCACTGAGGCACCAACGGAAGCACCGGAACTGACAGAGCGTGCAAAAAAGCTTCTGGCACAGAATCCGGATACCGTAGGATATATTACCATCAGCGGCACACAGGTAGACAATCCTGTTGTGCAGACGGTGGATGACGAGTATTATCTTGACCACGGCTTTGACGGACAGGAGTTCCGTGCTGGTACTGTATTTATGGACTGTACCGACGTGTTCGGCGCTGATCCGGCAGCGTGGTCGGAAAATATTATTCTCTATGGACATAACATGGCAGACAATACCATGTTCGGCTCTCTTCGCCGCTATCGTCAGGATCCGTCCTACTATAAGGAAGCACCGTTTATCACATTCAGTTCCAATTATGCGGACTATACCTATGTGATCTTCGGTCTCATTATCACAGGCGGTGACGCAGATTCGGATTTTCTGTACTGGAACATGGAAGAACTGGACGATAAAGCGACTTTTGACAGCTATGTCAATTCCGTAGAGGCAAAAAACATGATCGACAATCCTTTGGATGTGCAGTTCGGAGACAGCATTCTGACGCTTTCCACCTGCTATTCCGATGAGGATAATTCTCGTTTTCTGGTAGTGGCACGGCGGCTTCGGGATGGCGAAGACACCGATACACTGCTGGCAACCATTCAAGGAGGAGGGACAGGAGAAACAGCGCCTGCACAGGAATAACAGACTGCATTTGCATTCTGTTTCGTGCACGACCGGAGTGTGATCCGGTACGCCTGTGCAGAATACTACCCGGCTTTTGCCGGTAAAAATGGAGTTTTGATATGAAAATACGTTACCCACATGCAGGTATTGCTTTTGCAATTGCAGCACTGCTTGCCGGAACCACCGCAGTCAGTGCCTATGCAGTACCACAGACCGCTGCTCCTGTGACGGAGACAGCTGCCAGTGAAAGCAGCGATACCTTGTGGAAAGCTGAAATTTCAGATTACGATTCCAGCTTATCATTGGTACAATACGAAGAAGTGAAACCGTCGGAAGAAGAAATTGCCGCCATGGAAGATGCCACAACACCAAAGGCATCTGAGACGCTGGCATCCTCCGGCGTTTCCGGAAGTGCAAACGTGGGCGCAGCCGCCTCTCTCGGCGCTGTAAAAGCCGGACAGTTTGCGTTTACAACATATGGATATGGACATTGTGTGGGCATGAGCCAGAATGGTGCGAATTACTATGCAACTTACGGCGGTTATGACTATCAGTCCATTCTGTTCCATTATTATCCCGGTACCACTCTGGTACAGGAAAATGCCGGCGGTACAATTACTGCCAACGGCGTGACCGGAAGCATTCTGGACATCATTTCGCAAATCGTTTATAACGAGATGAGTTCTACGATGCATCCGGAAGCAATGAAAGCTCAGGCGATCGCTGCGTATACATATATCATGTACAACGGCGGCAGCGTCAATAACGTGATCTTAAAACCGAATCCGCCGCAGAATGTCATCGATGCGGTTTCCGCAGTGGCTGGACAGGCACTATACTATGACGGAAGCTATGCACTGACAGTTTACGGCGCATCCAGCGGCGGTGCAACCGCAAGCTCGGGTGATATCTGGGGGAGACAATATGACTATCTGGTCAGCGTTCCCTGCGAATATGATGCGGAATACGATCCGTATTATGGCGTGGTCACCTATATGTCAGTGGATGAAGTGCGCTCCCGCATTCAGAGTGCTTATGGCATTGCACTTTCCTCCAATCCGTCTAACTGGATTCAGATGGAGTTAGGAGACAGTGGTTTTGTACGGTCGGTCACCATCGATGGTAAAAAAACTGTAAACGGTGATGCGTTCAGCAGTGTTCTGGGTCTGCGCAGTGCCCGTTTTGCTTATGTCTGTGGTTGAGAATTGAGGCATTCGGGAATCAATTGACAGGGAACTGTCATATGATAGTGTTGCAATCACAATCAAAGAATACCAGGAGGTATGGCATATGGATTTTCGGGATCAGTTTCGGAAGATGAGCGATGATGTAGGGAAGATGGCAAAAGAAGTTGCCGATTCTTCCAAAAAAGCGACTGCACGGGCAAGAATTCGCCGGATGATCAACAGCTGTAATGAGTCCCTTGAGACCATTTACAAGGAAATTGGATCCAGATATTATGTAGAAAATCAGTGCGATCCAGGTGAACAGTATGCCGGTTTGTTTCAGCAGGCAGCTGATCTCATCGCACAGATGGATGTTCTGAAATCAGAACTTGCTGGTCTGGACAATGCAACAATTTGTCCGTCCTGCGGTTCAAAGGTCAATGACCTGCAAAAGTTCTGTCCGGAATGCGGCTGTAAGAACACTTCATACGGTAAGTGGAAGGCAGAAGCAGAGGCAGAAGAAGCTGCACGCCGTGCGGCAAAGGAAGCTGAACAGGCAGAGCGTGCTGCGCGTAAAGCAGAAAAAGCAGCGCAGGCGGAAGTGTATGAGACAACTGCGGAGGCAGTGCCCACGGATGATACTGTTCCGCCAGTTGACGCAACCGTCAGCATGGAAGAAGAATAAAAAACCAGGTTCGGGAATCAATGCCGGTGCGCACGGACAGTGTGCGCCGGTTTTTTGCAATGGCAATACTGTACAATAGACCTCCTCGGAAACTGGAGAAGTGCCAGATTCCGCAGGATATTTCGCATATGGCAAAGAGACGCGACCGTAGGAATACTTGATGTATTTCAAGGGAGAGGCTCAAAGCCAGATGCGAAAGAGACAAGGAAGATGGTGCTTCGTAAGTTCCCGAGGAGGTCTAATATGCTTGCCTGTGTTAGGAGGATGAAATGAAATATGAGATGGAATAAACTGCTGACGCCAGGACGTATGATCGCAGTTGGTTTTGCCTCGCTGATATTGTTGGGGACCTTGTTTCTGGCACTGCCGATCTCTCATCGGGAAGGGGAATCCCTTTCACTGATCGATGCACTTTTCACAGCGACGAGTGCGGTCTGTATCACTGGTCTGTCGGTGATACAGTGTAACGCCGTTCTGTCGGAATTCGGACAGGGTGTCCTGCTGCTGTTGATCCAGATCGGCGGCATGGGTATCACGACACTGGGCGTGGGGATTATTTTGTTGACGGGAAAAAAAATCGGTATCCGGGAACGCTCGCTGATTAAAGAATCCCTGAATCAGTCCAGCTTTCAGGGAATTCTCCGACTGCTGAAGATCCTGTTCTTTGTGACCTTTGGATTCGAATTGTTGGGTGCAGTTCTGGCGTTTCCCATCTTTGTCCAGGACTATTCCGTGGGACATGCCATTTGGCTTAGTGTGTTCCACTCTGTATCCGCATTTAACAACGCCGGCTTCGATCTGCTGGGTGCAGACAGCCTGATGCAGTATCAGGATCATGTGCCCATGCTTCTGCTCACATCTGGTCTGACCATCTGCGGCGGTCTGGGTTTTTTCGTCATGTGGAATATAGTGCAAAAGCGCCGATTCCATAGGTTTTCCCTGCACACAAAGGTGGTACTGACCATGACAGGGCTTCTTCTGCTTTGTGGAACGCTGCTGCTCCATGCAACCCAGGACAACCTGAATTGGGTGCAGGCGTTTTTTTACAGCACCGTAACACGAACTTCGGGCTTTTCGGCATTTTCTCTGGGGGATTTCTCTAATGCTGCGTTACTTGTGATGGTATTGCTCATGTTTGTGGGTGCAGCCCCCGGCTCTACCGGTGGTGGTATCAAGGTCACGACATTGTTTGTCTGCATTTGGTCTGCTATTGGTTACACCAGAAATCGTCACCCCACCATATTCCGGCGGCGAATCTCTCAGGAAGTGCGGGATAAGGCGTTTATGATCTTTTTGCTGGGGCTTTCTGTGATCCTTGCTTCAACGCTTTTGCTTTGCATATTCGAACCGGATGTGCCCTTCATTCATATTCTTATGGAGACCACATCGGCATTTGCTACCGTGGGTCTGTCCTGTGGTCTGACGCCGGAACTGTGCGGCTGGAGCAAACTGGTGATCATCATTACTATGTACATAGGACGTCTGGGACCGCTGACTGTGGCAACACTGTGGATGATGCAGGGCAGGAACAATAACGAGGTACTGCGTCCGGAAGAAACGATTTCAGTAGGATAAAAGGAGGGAGCACGGCGGAGAAATGCCGTGCAGTATGCAATGAATTTGAAGAAGAATGTGACGAAGGATGAATTGTATGCCGTGATCGGCTTAGGCAGATTTGGATTTGCGCTGGCAAAGCGGCTGGCAGAGGCAGGGAAGGATCTGATCGTCATTGACAAAAAAGAATCAGTCATCAATGATGCCATTGCCTTTACCGACAACGCCTATCTGGTCAGCGATTTATCAAAAGAAAATCTGCGGAATATGGGCATACAGAACTGTGATACAGTGATCGTTGGTATCGGCGGTCAGATCGATGTGAGCATTCTCACCACTCTGACTGTTCTGCAGCTGGGCGTTCCCCATGTGATTGCAAAGGCGACCAGTGAAGAACAGGGCTGCGTCCTGGAAAAGCTGGGGGCTGAAGTTGTCTATCCGGAACGGGATATGGGAATCCGTTTGGCGAACCGGCTTCTGGCACCTCGTGTGCTGGAATATATCGCTTTGAGTGAGGACGTCAGCATTACGGAGATCTGCATTCCGGAAACCATCACCACTGTAACGGTACAGGAGCTGAATCTGCGCCAGAGATACCGGCTGAACATTATTGCCATTAAACATGGTGAAGAGGTTACAACGGATATCACACCGAATACGGCGCTCTGTGCCAACGATATCATAGCAGTCGTGGGACGGCATGACCAGGTGAATCGTCTGGAGAATGATCTGCAAAAAAAGAAACGCTGAGGATTTCTGATACAATTGCAAAAATAAAAAGGGCTGTTGCAAGTCAGCAAAACACAGAAAAGCAAGCACAATACAGGCAGTATTGTAACACTTTTTTGGATTTTGCTGCTTACGACAGCCCTTGCCGTATCCGCACCGATTTCTCAGAAACTGGCGGCATCTATTTTTAAAAGCAGGCCCTGCTGCTATTGTTATTGTATGCAGCAGGACGAAAAATGCAACAAGGAAAGTTTTGGGGATTCCCGGTGCCGGTGTTTTATTCAAAATGCTTGGCATTGCGGAAATTCAGCGCGCCGGAAAAGGGGTCATACCCAATGTCTGCATTGCTGGAACGTGTGATGCAGTACTGGTTTTTGTAGAAAATGGGGAGAAATTGTCCCTCGGTCAGGATTGCCTGTTCCAGGTTCTGACACTTTTGCTGCAATTCCTCAGAAGAGGAGCAGCTTTTCAGCCCGGTAATCAGAGAATCCACGGTATGACTGCTATAGTAGAAACGGTTCGCATCTGTTCCGAACTGTTCCAGCACCGAAGCAGGACTGTCACTGGAGCCAGTGATGCCATAGACGGCAATGGTGTAGTTTTTGTCGGCAATGCGCTTCCAGTAGTCAGACTCTGAGACCTCTTCGATTCCAATGTAGAAGCCGAAGATTTCCTGCCAGGTCTGGATAATGTCGTGAAGATTTTCGCAGTCCATGAGGGTGGAGCAGACCAGGATCTTTGTGGAATCCAGGGACTCTATGTGCAGTTCCTTCATGCCTTTCTGGAAGGTGTCCACTGCGGCGGCAGCGTCATAGGCAGTTTTGGCTTCCGGCACCAGTTCCCGATAAGATTTGCCGCTGCAGTGCACATCCGGTGGAATAATGCCATATGCCGGGAACAGATCGCCGTTGGAATTTTCCCCGATGGCGGAACGGTCGATGCCCATAGAGAGTCCCTTTCGGATATTGGCATTGGCAAAAGCAGTGTTGTCCGGGTTAAAGATCAGCCCCAGAGTAGTGACACGGCTGGATGTAACTGTGTAGCGGTCGCTTTCCATATATTGCGACTGATAGATTGATGTGGCAAGTACATCCGAAGAACCGTCTGCAAAATCCTCGGCTGTATCCTGACTGTTTTTCTTGATCTGGAATGTCAGATTGGCAGGATAGACGCTTCGTGCTTCGGTATTGGCAGAATTGCGGCGCATGTAGATGAGATTGTCGCTGCCATATGGGTCATAAAACCACAGGCGCAGATAAAATGCGCCGCAGGATGCCACACATTCCTGATCCAGCCCATAGCGTCCTTTTGTCTGGAGGAAAAAGGATTCGTTGCAGGGCATGGCTGCCGTAGAAGCCAGATGGCTGAGAAACTGAGCGTCCGGCTGATCCAGTGAAAACTGCAGCTGTGTATCACTGACTGCATTGACACCGATCTGTGTATAATCCATCTGCCCATTCTGAATGGCAGAGGCGTTTGTCAGACAGGAAAACATGTCCGTATAAGGGGACTGTGTCTGGGGGTCAAAGATCCGCTGAAAGGCATAGACATAGTCCGATGCCGTCACCTGCCAGGATTCTCCCTCGTCGATCACGTCGTTCTGGTTGGTATCGTAATACCAGTAACGGTCATTTTTCAGCTGAAACGTGTAGATCAGACCGTCCGCAGAGACATTGACGTTTTCTGCAGCTGCCAGCTGGGGCATGCCGGATTCGTCCAGTTCCACCAGCCCTTCGTAGAGGTTTGTAATAATGGTTTTGGAAGAAGCATCCGTTGCAGACTGAGGGTCGAGACTTTTGGGATTGGAAGGCAGGCTGACTGTGAAAAGATAGCCAGAGCCATCGCTTTCCTGTTTCTGAAAGGGCAGCGAACAGCTGGAACAGACGGAAAGCGTCAAAGATACAGTGACGAGAAATGCAAAACAGCGCAGAGGGTTCAAAAGAGGCATGATGATATCCTTTCTGATAATCGTAAAATATTGAAAAATCGTTCTGACAGCAGGAGAACGATATGAGTTCACAGGAAGCTGCGCCTGCTGCATCTTCAGCGTATGCACAGCATACTATCATTATACCACGCTCCATGCCGCAGTGCAAGAATAAAACGCAAAATTTGTCTGATTTTCTTCCTGCTTTGCTATTTAAAATAGTTTTAATTTTAGATTGACAAAATCTTCTTAAAATGGTATAATATTTTTATGCGTTATGACGTTTCAGAGTCATACGATGCATGGAATTATTTTGATATGAAGGACACAAGAAAGGAGAAAAAATGATTTCGATCCGAAAAATTCTGGCGGCAGTGACATCCGGTGTGCTTGCTGTCAGCACGTTGTCTCTTTCCGTTATAACGGGTTATGCAGCGGTAGAAGAGCTGATGAATGACACATTTGAAAGCGGTTACGGCGCATGGAAGGGCGTTGGCGCATCTCTGTCCCTGTCCACAGATCAGGCACATAGCGGCAGTACATCCCTCTATTGCTATGACCGTACAGCCACATGGGGTGCGCCCCGCTGTTCTCTGTCCGGTATTGTGGCAGAGGGACAGAACTATGAGATCTCTGCCAGCACCATGTATGAGGGCAGCGGTCAGCAAAATGTGGCAATCAAGATGCTTTATACTGATGCCAGTGGTACAGACCACTATGACCAGGTAGCTGCTGCCCAGGCAACTGCCGGAGAATGGGTCACCATGAAGGGCAATTATACGGTGCCGTCCGGTGCCACCGGCGTGACACTTTACGTGGAGATGACAAACGCCGGCACCGACCAGACTTATTACATTGACGATATCGTCATCAAGGGTGAAAAGACGGAGATTCAGCTGGATGACAAGTTTACCTCGGATTTCGAAGATGGTTCCGCCCAGAGCTGGAAGAGCCGTGGTAGTGCGACGGTGGAGCTTTCCACCAAGTATGCCCATAGCGGCAGCAATAGCCTGTATGTCTCCGGCAGAACGCAGCTTTGGAATGGCGCAACCAGAAGCGCTGCAGATATCATGGTGGCTGGCGGCTATTACAATGTGGGCTGCTATGTGCTCTATGATGGCGACCAGTACACTGATACGCAGAAGTTTTCCATTAACTTGCAGTACGATCTGAATGGCAAGGAAAACTACTATACCATTGCGACTGAAACTGCCAATAAGGGCGAGTGGAAATATGTGGGCAGTGAATTCACCGTGCCGGAGGGTGCAACGAATTTCTATGTCTATGTGCAGACAGGCTACACCAGTGCACCTACGGAGCAGGATATGATGGATTTCTACATGGATGATGCCATTGGGGAACACCTGCCTGACCCGACGATCCAGGATGATATCACCGCATTGAAGGACGCTTATTCCGATTATTTCAAGATCGGCTGTGCCTGCGCTGGCTCTGAGTTTGCACAGGGTGCAACCAAGGACTTGATCCGGAAGCATTATAACAGCCTGACCTTGGGCAACGAACTGAAGCCGGACAGCGTGCTGGATCAAGCATTGTCCCAGAAGTACGTACAGGAGACCGGTGATGACACCATGCCGCAGATCTCCCTGAACGAAGCAGATGCCATGCTGAAATTCGCCGGAGAAAACGGCATTCCGGTGCGTGGGCACGTGCTGGTATGGCACAGCCAGACCCCGGACTGGTTCTTTAAGGAGAATTTTGCTTCTGACGGCGCATGGGTGTCCAAGGAAAAGATGACCCAGCGTCTGGAAAACTACATCAAAATCGTCATGGAAACCTTGGCGGCAGACTATCCGGACGTGGAATTCTACGCATGGGACGTGGCCAACGAAGCTGCATCTGATGCAGGCACCATCCGGGATGCCGGCTCCAATAACGAAGTGAATGGACAGTCCGCATGGGTGAAGGTATTCGGCGACCAGTCCTATATTCCGCTGGCATTTGAATATGCCCGGAAGTATGCACCGACAGGCTGCAAGCTGTTCTACAACGACTACAATGAGTATTCTCCGAATAAGCAGGCTTATATCATCAGCGACATTCTGACGCCGCTGATCGACAAGGGTCTGATTGACGGTATGGGTATGCAGTCCCATATTTCTATGAGCTATCCCACCATTGATTTGTATAAGGATGCCATTCAGCAGTATGCAGACCTGGGGCTGGAGATCCAGATCACGGAGCTGGATATATCTGAAAAGTCCAACGATTATGCAGACCAGCTGGCACTGGCACAGCGATATCAGGATGTGTTCAAGCTGTACAAGGAACTGAAAGATTCCGGTACGAACATTTCTGCCGTGGTGATCTGGGGCATCACCGATTCCACCAGCTGGATCGGCGGCTATCCGCTGCTGTTTGATAAGGATTATCAGGCAAAGCCGGCATATTATGCAGTCATTGATACGGATTCCGAAGTGGAGAAACTCCAGACCATGACCGCATATCAGTATGACGGTACAGATGCTGATCTGGAGCGTGCGCTGGAGATTGGCACAAAGCAGTATCTGTCGATTGCATCTGGTTTTTGTGATGCTTATTTCAAGGCTGCTTGGAATGAGGATGGCATGGTTATCCGCGTGTATGGACCTCGTATTTCAGCAGAGTGGCTTTTCGGTGATATCATGATTGACTATCCGGACATTTTGATTTATGGCAGTCAGGATCAACAGCAGGGCGAATTGTTGGAGTCTCTTTATCTGGATGGCGAGGACAATGCAGAATTTGTTGATGTCACCATTCCCCTTACCGGAAAAATTGGCGATACAGTATATCTTGAGGTGCAAAGCTGTGATTGTGGATGGAATGCACCTGATGATGCAATGGAGAAGTTTTCAAAGCATGTACTTGGTGAACTGCCGAATACGGATACTTATCCTACCTGTGGTATCGTCACCCTCGCTGCACAGCCGAGCTACGCCGAAGCCACCAAGGCAGAAAGCCCCATCGAAATTGACGGCGTGATCGATGATGCATGGGCAGAAGCCAACACCATCCAGATCAACAACTACTCCATGGGCAGCGGTGCCACTGGTACTTCCAGAATGCTGTGGGATGAAAATTATGTCTACGTGCTGACGGAAGTCAAGGATGCCAAGCTGAGCGTGGCAAGTGCCAACGCCTATGAGCAGGATACTGTGGAAGTATTCTTCGACGAAAACAACCACAAGACCTCTTCCTATGAGACCGACGATATTCAGTGCCGTATCAACTATGAGAATGACAAGACTGTCACAGACGGACGCTCTACCGATGCATTTATTTCTGCTGCTGCAAAGACTGCAGACGGCTATCTGGTAGAGGTTGCGATTCCGTATACCATCGGTTCTTTCCAGGCTGACCAGATCGTGGGCTTTGATGTCCAGATCAACGATGATGGCACTGGTGACGGCAAACGTACCAGCATTTCCAACTGGAACGACCTGAGTGGTCAGGGCTATATCAACACCAGCGGTTTCGGTGTGCTGAAACTGGTGGGCAATGGTACAGAGACCACAGGTACTACGACCACAACGATAACAGGCACGACAACTACCACAGAGACAACTGCAACTGCAACAACCGATGCAACAGGAAACAGCACAGGCACCGCCACATCCGGCACAGCAACGGAGACAACGGTTTCTGTTGATGCAAGCATACTGTACGGTGATATTAACCTGGACGGCAGAGTGGATATCACAGATGCAGTTCTCCTGAATAAGGCGGCTGCTGGCGCAGTGAAGCTGTCCGACCAGGCGCTTCTGAATGCAGACTGCAATGCAGACAAGGAACTTGGCAATAATGATGCCATTATTCTGCTGAAATTCCTGGTATCTCTGGTGAAATCCCTGCCCAGTGCAGAATAACCCAAATAATTTAACATGAAAAAATCGGGCATTCCACGGCGGAATGTCCGATTTTGTTGTTTATTGAGTTATTGTGAAACGGTATCTTTTCTTTTGTTATAGAAAAACATCACCACAGCCATGGCGATAATGATTCCATATCCCACCATGCTCATCCAGTCGGGAATCTGTGCAAAGAACAGGAATCCCAACCCGGCGGCAAAAAGTATCTGGGTGTAGTCGTAGACAGAAATCTCCTTTGCTGGCGCATAGCAGTATGCGGAAGTCACGCCGAACTGACCGCCTGCTGCCGCAAGTCCGGCGAGAATCAGGATCACCAGTTGTTTCCAGGTCATAGGTTCATAGGCAAGCATCAGATAAGGCAGCGTCACCACGCAGGAGAATGCCGAAAAGAAAAAGACAATATATGCCTTGTTTTCGCCAATTTTCCCCAGCCGCCGCACCATGGTATACGCTACGCCTGCACCCAGTCCGCCCAGGAGACCCACAAGAGATGGAAACAGATCTGCATTGGCGAAACTTGGCTTGATGACGAACAGACTCCCCACAAATGCCCCCAGAACGATCAGCCCCTGCTGCCAGGAGAGCTTTTCCCTGAGCAGCAACCAGGAGCAGAGGATGGCGAAAAATGGCGACATCTTGTTGAGAATTGACGCATCCGACAGCGCCAGATGGTCAATGGCGTAGAAATTGCAGAGGATCCCCACGGTTCCGGCAAAGGAACGTACCAACAAATAAGGCATTGCACCTTTCGTGGGTCTCAGGCTGCCATGTTGCCGCAGCAGCATCGTCAGTGCAAACAAAAGAGCGACCAGATTTCGGAAAAAACTTTTCTGGATAAAGGGCAGATCGCCAGCCATGCGTACAAAGGCATTCATCCATGCAAAACAGAATGCCGACAGAATAATGCAGATCATGCCTTTCTGTCGGTTTGATATGGTTATCATTTGACATTCCTCCCAATGATGCGCAAAGCCGCCAGGCGTTCTTTGTGCGGTATTGCCTTTAGTATATCACGAATTCCTGGAATTGTCCAGGAGGATTGACCGATATATCTGATATATCTGTTGTGTAAAATACCAAAGGAATTCACTTGACAAACCTCTGAAAATCTGTTACACTTAAATGAAAGAAGTCACGTTGGATAGATGTACGTATTTTCAGCGGCTTGATGCCGCGTGCCGGTGAACTGCGCTGCCAGTTCAGAAAGGACGGTGCACTGTATGCTGCATGCAATTTGCTCGAAAAAGCAGCTTACCGCACATGCATATTACGTTTTTGTGGCAGATATTCTGGAACATGCGAATATGCAGCAACTGAAACAATTCCGACATCATGTGCATACGACACGATTTCAGCACAGTATCAATGTATCCTATTACAGCTATCTGATCTGCCGCCGCTTTCACTGGGATGCTGTTTCGGCAGCCCGTGCAGGATTGCTGCATGATTTCTATTTTTATGAGACATGCGAATATGACCGCAGTGCTGCTCCGGAACAGGCGTCTCATTTTGCCACCCATCCGAAGCTTGCCTTGTCCAATGCGGCAATGGCATTTTCTTTGAATGCAAAGGAAGAGGACATGATCGTCCACCATATGTGGCCGGTTGTGAAGCAGAAGCCTCAGTGCAAGGAAGGTTTTGTGGTTGCCATTGTGGATAAATATATTGCCATATTTGAATATCTGGCACCATTCTGGCAGCGTATGCGGCAGACACTTGTAGGACAAAACTGAGAAAAACGGGAGCTTGCTGGGCGCAGGCTGAGAGGAGGCGCAGACGTCTCGACCGTACCTGATTTGGGTAATGCCAACGGAGGTAACGATGAAAGTCATTGTGAGCGTACCGCTGCTGGTGCGCTCATTTTTTCAATCATATTGGTCAAAAGAAAGAGAGGAGATCATTTATGAAACTATCCCCATCCGCATTTCAGCTGTATGCCATTACCGCACCGGCTGCCAATCTGACAGATCAGGTTCGTGCCGCCATTGCCGGAGGTATCACCATGCTGCAGATCCGGGAGAAAAACTGTACCACACAGCGGCTGATCCAGCTGGCGTATCCCATTGTTTCAATTTGTCGTAATGCCGGGATTCCCTGTATTATCAATGATGACGTGGAAGCGGCACGTGTTCTCGGGGCAGACGGTGTCCACGTAGGACAACGTGATATGAAGCTGAAAAAGGCGCGGGAGATCCTGGGTGAGGATGCCATTTTGGGAACCAGCGCACATTCCGTGGAGGAGGCAGTCCGTGCGGAACAGGAAGGCGCAGATTATATCGGCTGTGGCGCAGTATTTCCAACAGGCACAAAGTCCGATGCATCCCACTTGTCCTTTGATATGCTCTGTGCCATCCGGAAAGCAGTTTCCATTCCGGTGGTTGCCATCGGCGGCATCAATGCACAGAATCTGTCCCAGCTCTATGGCTCTGGTATCGACGGCATTGCTGTAGTCTCTGCCGTTTTTGGCGAACCGGATGTGCAGCAGGCTGCCCGGACACTGCGGCAGATGACCGAAGCATTTCAGGAAAAGGAGCGTGCACAATGATGGTGCGCCATCCTGTATTGACCATTGCCGGGAGCGACAGCAGCGGCGGTGCTGGGGTACAGGCGGACTTAAAGACCATTACCATGCTGGGCGGCTATGGCATGAGCGCCATTACAGCGCTGACGGCACAGAATACCGTGAGCGTGCGTGGGATCCATGCAGTCCCGGCGGATTTTTTACAGCAGCAGATCGAAGCGGTGTGTGACGATATTCTGCCCTTGGCTGTGAAGATCGGCATGGTCTATGATGTGCCCCAGATTCATGTGATCGCACAGGCGATCCAGAAATACCAGCTGCGCCATGTGGTGGTGGATCCGGTGATGGTTGCCACAAGCGGCGATGCTCTGCTGAAGGAACAGGCGCAGACTGCATTGCAGGAGGAACTGATGCCTCTGGCGGAACTCATCACCCCCAATCTTCCCGAAGCGCAGCGGCTCACGGGGCTGAAAATTGCCTCACCTGTACAGATGGAACAGGCAGCGGCGGAATTGTCTGCGCAGTATCGTACTGCCATTCTGCTGAAAGGCGGACACTGCGATGGGGTCTGCAATGATCTGCTTTATGTATCCGGGGAGTGCATCTGGATTCCCGGGCAGCATCTGGAAACGAAAAACACCCACGGCACAGGCTGTACCCTGTCCTCGGCAATTGCCGTATTTCTGGCACAGGGCTTCACCATGACGGACAGTGTGCGCCGTGCAAAAAATTATATTACACATGCCATTCAGGCAGGTCTGTCCCTGGGACACGGGCACGGACCCATTGCGCATAATTATGCTCTGCATGAGCAATAACTGTATAAGGAGGAATCTGATCATATGTCAACATATGCAACACAGATGGATGCGGCAAAACAAGGTATCATCACACCGGAAATGGAAACCGTTGCCAAAGACGAACATCTTTCCCCGGAACTGATCCGGGAGCGTGTGGCAAAGGGTACTGTCTGCATTCCGGCAAATATTTACCACAAGAGTCTGCATCCTGCCGGAGTGGGTGAGGGACTTCGGACAAAAATCAACGTAAACCTGGGCATTTCCGGGGATTGCCACGATTATTCTGCGGAATTTGAAAAGGTAAAGCTGGCGCTGCAGTTCCACTGTGAAGCCATTATGGATCTTTCCAATTACGGAAAGACCCACACCTTTCGCAAACAGCTGGTGGAAATGTCCTCTGCCATGATCGGTACGGTGCCTATGTACGATGCCATCGGCTATCTGGAAAAAGATTTGGCGGATATCAAAGCTACGGATTTCCTGAAAGTACTGGAGGCACACGCCAAGGCAGGAGTGGATTTCCAGACCATTCACGCCGGTATTAACCGACGTGCAGTAGAGGCGCTGAAACGCCAGAAACGCACCACAAATATTGTATCCCGGGGCGGTTCGCTGCTCTTTGCCTGGATGGAAATGACAGGAAATGAAAATCCATTTTATGAATATTACGACGATGTTCTGGACATCCTTAGAACATACGATGTGACGATCAGTCTCGGCGATGCCCTGCGTCCCGGTTCTATTGCAGACAGCACTGATGCCGGTCAGATCTCGGAACTAGTGGAACTGGGCGCACTGACAAAGCGTGCCTGGGAACGTGACGTACAGGTCATGGTGGAGGGTCCCGGTCATATGGCAATGGATGAGATTGCAGCCAATATGAAACTGCAAAAGCGTCTGTGTCACGGTGCACCTTTCTATGTATTGGGTCCGTTGGTAACAGATGTGGCACCGGGGTATGACCATATTACCGCAGCCATCGGCGGTGCCATTGCCGCTATGAACGGTGCGGATTTCCTGTGCTATGTGACGCCGGCGGAGCATTTGCGTCTCCCGGATTTACAGGATGTCCGTGATGGTATCGTGGCTTCGAAGATCGCAGCCCATGCCGCAGATGTGGCAAAGGGTCTGCCGGGTGCACGGGATTGGGACAATGCCATGAGCCAGGCACGCTGCAATGTGGATTGGGAGGGCATGTTCGCCCAGGCAATTGACCCCGAAAAAGCACGCAATTATTTCGAAAGCCGTCCGCCTCAGGATAAGCACACCTGTTCCATGTGCGGAAAAATGTGCGCCATGCGGACATCCAGCAAGATCCTGAACGGCGAGAACGTGTCTCTCTGTCCCGAGGAATAAAAGCAACACCGCACAAAGAGCACCTGACGCACAATCTTTGTGCGGTATTGCCTAAAGGCTGGCTTTGCAAAGGTACCTGACTGTGTATGATTACAGCGGATTTTTTTGAGAAATCTCTTGACAAATGGTCTCATACAGGATATAATGTTAATTAAGAACTGATATTATTTAGTTTCTTGTGTCGGCATCTCTGTGTGATATGATTTTTTAAAGGATGATTGATATGAAAAACCGCAACACATTACAGCGTCGTCTGGTATTGGAAACGGTACAGCACATGCATAACCATCCAACGGCAGATGAGATCTTTCGTGAAATTGCAAAGGAAAATACACTGATCAGCAAGGCAACTGTCTACCGGAATTTAAAAATTCTATCGGAACAGGGCGAAATTTTGCATATCCCAATCCCCAATGGTGCGGATTGCTTTGATTTCAATACAAAGCCCCATTATCATATGGAATGCCGGAAATGCAATCGGGTCTATGACGTGAATATGCCGTATCAGACGGATCTTTGCGATAAAATCATAAACCGCAACGGGTTTCTGATCGAATCACACCACATTGTATTCAGCGGTCTGTGTCCTGGCTGCCAATTGCAGTCCGAGGAGACAGCCGAAAAGAATTTATCAAAAACTGTACAGGAAACTGCCTGACAGAAAAGCAATATTGTGCTTTTACGCAGGTAGATTCGAAAAAAGGAGGATATGATCATGGCAGAACTGAAGGGAACACAGACAGAAAAGAATCTGTTGGCGGCATTTGCCGGCGAATCCCAGGCGTATACCAAGTATACGTACTATGCATCCAAGGCAAAGAAGGACGGCTATGTGCAGATCGGCAAGATTTTTGAAGAGACTGCAAGCAATGAGAAGGAACACGCAAAGATCTGGTTCAAGCTGCTGAACGGCGGTCAGATGCCGGAGACAACGGAAAATCTGAAAGATGCTGCTGCTGGAGAGAATTACGAGTGGACAGATATGTACCGTGAATTTGCAGAGCAGGCAAAGGCAGAGGGCTTTACACAGATCGCCACCCTGTTTGAAGAAGTGGGTAAGATTGAAAAGATGCACGAAGAACGGTACCGCAAACTTCTGGCAAATGTGGAAGGCGACTGCGTATTCTCCAAGGATGGCGATGTAATCTGGGAGTGCGCAAACTGCGGTCATATTGTGATCGGCAAGAAGGCTCCGGATGTATGTCCGGTGTGTCAGCACCCGCAGTCTTATTTCATGATCAAGGCTGAAAACTATTGATTGTTTGATCGATTTGAATTGATGAAAGATCCTCTGTGGAGTTTTTTCACAGAGGATTGTTTCTGTTCTGGGAGGGGATTCTTTGCACAGGCGTAATGCTTTTGTGACCCGTTGGAAAGGGCGGCTGCTGCACAGTGCCATTCATGTGATCTCTCATTTGCGGCTACTCCTGCGATGGGTTTTATTTTCTGTGATCACCGGGGGAATCGTGGGGCTGATCGGCGTTGCCTTTGTGTATGCCATCCAGTGGGTCACATCTTTCCGCAGCGGTCATCCATGGATTTTACTAGCACTTCCGCTGGGCGGTCTGCTCATTGTGTGGCTCTACCGCATCACCCGGGATCAGAATGA
This sequence comes from uncultured Ruminococcus sp., assembly GCF_937915125.1. Lineage (GTDB taxonomy): Bacteria > Bacillota > Clostridia > Oscillospirales > Ruminococcaceae > Ruminococcus_C. Next base: position 21,852 of record NZ_CALDMP010000003.1, read on the forward strand.
CAGGGGTACCAATATGGTATTGGCATCTCTGCGTTCCGAATCGGAACTGCCGGTACAGATGGCACCGCTGATATTTGTCTCTACCATTGTGACCCACCTCTGCGGCGGCAGTGCCGGGCGAGAGGGTGCGGCATTGCAGCTGGGCGGCAGTATGGGCAGCGTTCTGAGCCGGCTGTTCCGGCTGAATGAACGAGATAAACGTGTACTGATTCTCTGCGGCATGGCGGCAGCATTTTCTGCCATTTTCCGGACACCCATTGCAGCACCTGTTTTCGCCATGGAAGTGGTCTGCGTCGGTGCCATGCACTATGCAGCATTGGTACCGTGCACCATAGCATCCCTGACGGCTTCGTGGATTGCCGGAAAGCTGGGGATTCCGCTGGCGAAATTTGCAGTGGAAAATGTACCGTCGTTTCAGGTTATCCCGGCGTTGAAGATCCTGCTGCTGGGGGTACTTTGTGCCGCTATCAGTATTCTTTTCTGTGTTCTGCTGCATCAAACGGAAAAACAGCTGCGGAAACGGATACCGAACTCCTATCTGCGTATCCTGGCGGCAAGCGGTGTGCTCTGGCTTCTGATCCTGTTGGTGCGGAATCAGGACTACTTAGGCATCGGCACTGATGTCATCGGACGTGCCATGGGCGGAGAGGCAGTATGGTATGCCTTTCTTGCGAAAATGCTCTTCACTGCTGTCACCCTGGGCGGCGGATTCAAAGGCGGCGAGATCGTCCCGTCTTTCTTTATCGGTGCCACTTTTGGCTGCCTGTTCGGGCAGATATTGGATATTTCACCCTCGTTCTGTGCCGCTGTGGGTATGGTAGGGCTGTTTTGCGGTGTGACAAATTGTCCTCTGGCATCCCTTATGATCGCCGTGGAATTGTTCGGTGCTGCCGGAGCGCCATATTATCTGCTGGCAATTGCCGTGAGCTACTTATTGTCCGGTTATTACGGATTGTATGGGGAACAGACATTTTTGTCCTCAAAATTCACTGGCGCACCGGTGAATCATAAAACAAGAAAACTGTAAAAAGGCTGTTGCAAGAACAGTAAACATGGCTGACAGGGTGTGTAATATCACACTGGTTTGCCATGGACTTTAGGCAATACCGCACAAAGAGCGCCTAGCGGCTTTGCACGTCATATGCTTGCATATTTTTCGTCATATTTCACAAAAATGCTCGTGAATACACAAAGTATTCACGAGCATTTTTGTTTCATTTGACGAAAAATCTGACGGCGCATCTGACGCACAATCTTTGTGCGGTATTGCCTTTACTTGCAACAGCCTTTTTGTGCTGCTATGCTTTTATTCAGATTTTTTCGCTGCCTGTACATGATAGAGGATACGGGACAATACCTGTTCCGGCACAAGATGAGAAGCGGCAATGCCCATACGCATCATAAGTCCCGGGATAATCAGCAGTTTTCCAGTAATTGCACCGAAAACAGCTTCTTTCGCCACTGCCTCCGGCGTCAGTGCCTTGACACGGAATTGCACTCCGGCACGGTTGTTGAAACCAGTATCCACAGGACCGGGGCAGAGGATGCTGATGGTGACCCGGCTCTTTTCCCGGCGCAACTCTTCTGCAATGGCAAGAGACAGCCGCACCACGTAATTTTTAGAGGCGTAATAAGAGGAAAACAGCGGCCCTGTGAGGAAACCAGCGCTGGATGCCACATTGAGAATACGTCCGCTGTTCCGCTTTTTGAAATCCCGGAGAAACAGCTTTGTGAGAATATGCAGCGCCCGGATGTTCACCTGGATCAGCTCCAGTTCATCCTGCAACGCCGTATCCGTAAAGGCACCATACACGCCAAAACCGGCATTGTTCACCAGCATGTCCACATGCTTTCCCTTGCAGAATTCGTACAATGTAAAGGGCGCCTGGTTTTCTGCCAGATCCAATGCAATTGTCTCCACTGGAACCGGAAGTGTTTCTTTTAGTTCCTCCAGTGCAGTCTCGCTGCGTCCTGTGAGGATCAGCGACCATCCTTTGCGGCTCAGTTCCTGGGCAATTGCCTTGCCAATACCGGAGGTTGCGCCTGTGATCAATGCTTTCATGGGAAAAACTCCTTTCTTTGAAAAAACGAATTCGCACGCTTTCTTATCCTTTACTATACCACAAAATTCCGATAAAATCAATTCGCAGCCTGACTTTTTTGAGAATTTGAAAAAAATTTCGTGTAAGGTATGGACTTATTCGAAAAAATATAGTATAATAAATAAGTATTGGATTACGGCGGCGGTTTTTCAAAGCCAAAACCGTGGAAATTATCTCGGAGGTATTAAAAAATATGTTCAAGTGGAAAAAAGCGGCGGCAGCTCTCGCCGCAGCTGCAGTGGCAGCTTCGTGTACCGCATGCAGCACATTCGGCAGCAGCACAGCTTATGCAGTGACTATCGATGGTGTGCAGCTGAAAGCAGGTATCTATATTTATTATTCCTATGCTTCATACATGGAACTGACCCAGACGCTCCAGGAAGAAAATTCTGAACTGGACGTAAACGATGATGATGTGGTAAAGAAGCAGACCATGGACGGTGTCAGCACTGAGACATGGATCCAGAATAAGACCATGGAATATTGCCAGCATCACGTTGCAGTCACAAAAAAATGTGAGGAACTGGGACTGGAACTGGACGAAGAACAGAAAACAGAGATCTCAGACAGCATTGAAGCATTCTGGGAAGCAAATGGTGAGATTTACGAGAAAAACGGTATTTCCAAGGATTCTGTAACACAGGTTCTGAAAAATTCCTATCTCGCCGATGAGGTTTTTTTGTATTATTATGATGTTGACGGCGAAAAGGGTGTTACAGAGGATGAACTGAAGGAGTATTATGAGGAAAATGATGCTCGTGTACGGTATATTCAGTTCAATCTGACTGACGGAAACGGTGAGGAACTGGATGATGCCGGCAAGTCGGACATGAAGCACATGGTAGAGGACTATCTGGGCGAACTGGAAGCGCTTAAGGGTGACGATGAAGCAATGGATGAGGAAATGGACACCATCCAGAGCGAATATAATGCCTATGTAACTTCCATTTCCGAAGAAGCAGCTGCGGCAACTGCTACCTCTGCAACAGACGAGGAAGGCAACGAGATCCCGGCTGAAACCACGACAACTACTACCACAACTGAGGCGGAAACGACTACCGCTGCTGCAGAGGAATCTGCGGATACCACTGAAACTGCTGGTGAAGATGAGGCAGCAGACACAACAGCTGCTTCTGAGGCAGGGGGAGAAGAAACCACAACCACTGCTGCTGAAGAAAGCGATGCAGAGGAAGAAACAACGACTACCACTGTACCTTATGCAAATGAACGAATTATTGCTAAAGTGACAACAGATGAGGATACAGATCCGGAAGATGTGACCTATACACCGTCAGAAAAGGCGTACAATTTCATTTTTGATGAAGCGGAACTTGGTGTTCCGGCAATAGTAGAGGATGAAAATGCGTATTATCTGATCGTTCGCCGGGATATTACGGAGCGTATGACAGAGGATGATCTCTGGACAGAAAATCAGATGAAATCTGTGATCTCCAGCAAGTATGCAGATGCCTTTGAAGATATGCTGGATGGTTGGTGCGATGAGCAGACTGTGGAGAAAAATGATCGTGCGATCAAGCGGTATGATGCGTTCAAGATCGACATGGATAGCAGTAGCCAGGCATAATGAAAATATAATAGAATGATGGAAAAGACTCGACAGGAGACTGTCGAGTCTTTTTGTATTTAGAAAAGCTCCGGCTAGGCCGGGGTTTGTATATTTAATGGCACATGTGCAATTTATCTAAAAATACTCTTGATTTCAGCAAAACATTCGTCTTGACAAGCGTGAAAAGATGTGATATAATAATAAAGCTGTCGCACGAGAGTGAAAGGCAAGTAAAAAAAGGAGTAAAATGACGAACGGGAGTTCAGTTTCATTCACAAATTGTTTACTTGACAAAAAGTTCTGAATGTGATATAATGTAAAAGTTGCAGCGCAAATAGCTGTCACGAAGTATCTTGAAAATTGAACAATGCACTACAAGCGAAAAAGCCCTTGAAATTCCGAGAGAAATCGGAAGATTGAGAAGTCAGAAAAGACTGAAATAAAATCACGAAGGTAATTGCGAGTGTTTCGTAATTGCAGGATCGATATTAAGAGGCATATGCTTCATAATATACAACTTAACTAAAGAGTTTGATCCTGGCTCAGGACGAACGCTGGCGGCACGCTTAACACATGCAAGTCGAACGGAGACAATTGAGCTTGCTTAGTTGTCTTAGTGGCGGACGGGTGAGTAACACGTGAGTAACCTGCCTCTGAGAGAGGGATAGCTTCTGGAAACGGATGGTAATACCTCATAACATCATGGAATCGCATGTTTTCATGATCAAAGATTTATCGCTCAGAGATGGACTCGCGTCTGATTAGCTAGTTGGTGAGGTAACGGCTCACCAAGGCGACGATCAGTAGCCGGACTGAGAGGTTGAACGGCCACATTGGGACTGAGACACGGCCCAGACTCCTACGGGAGGCAGCAGTGGGGAATATTGCACAATGGGGGAAACCCTGATGCAGCGACGCCGCGTGAGGGAAGACGGTTTTCGGATTGTAAACCTCTGTCTTCAGGGACGAAATAAATGACGGTACCTGAGGAGGAAGCTCCGGCTAACTACGTGCCAGCAGCCGCGGTAATACGTAGGGAGCGAGCGTTGTCCGGAATTACTGGGTGTAAAGGGAGCGTAGGCGGGAAAGCAAGTTGGAAGTGAAATGCATGGGCTCAACCCATGAGCTGCATTCAAAACTGTTTTTCTTGAGTGAAGTAGAGGCAGGCGGAATTCCTAGTGTAGCGGTGAAATGCGTAGATATTAGGAGGAACACCAGTGGCGAAGGCGGCTTACTGGACGGTAACTGACGTTGAGGCTCGAAAGCGTGGGGAGCAAACAGGATTAGATACCCTGGTAGTCCACGCCGTAAACGATGATTACTAGGTGTGGGGGGACTGACCCCTTCCGTGCCGGAGTTAACACAATAAGTAATCCACCTGGGGAGTACGGCCGCAAGGTTGAAACTCAAAGGAATTGACGGGGGCCCG
>NZ_CALDMP010000004.1 GCF_937915125.1 uncultured Ruminococcus sp.
ACCACGACCAGTGACACAACAGCTACAACTTCCGAAACAACCACATCTGCCACAACAAGTGAAACTGTGACGTCCGCAGGTTCCACTAACACCACGACCAGTGACACAACAGCTACAACTTCCGAAACAACCACATCCACCGCAACAAGTGAAACTGTGACGTCCGCAGGCCCCACTAACACCACGACCAGCGACACAACAGCTACAACTTCCGAAACAACCACATCCACCACAACAAGTGAGACTGTGACGTCCGCAGGTCCCACTAACACAACTACCGATGATACGACAGCTACAACTTCCGAAACAACCACATCCACCACAACAAGTGAGACTGCAACTTCCGCAGGACCTACTAACACAACTACCAGCGACACAACAGCTACAACAACTTCCAACACAACTGAAACAACAACTACCACCACATCCGGCAAGACAACGGAATCTTCAGCATCCGAAACTACAACGACTACAAAAACCACTTCTACAACCGTGACAACAACATCCATCACAACAGACACCACAACTTCTACGGAAACCACCGAAAGCACAACATCTACCGAAACCACCAGCGAAACTATTTCCGCAACAACGGATACCTCGGAAACAACTGCAACAAGCGATACCACAACAACTACGACAAATACCACCAATACAACAGTTACCGGAACAACAAACACCACTACGACCACTGAAACGGAACAAACTGTTCTCACAGGTGATGCAAATCAGGACGGCAAGGTAGACCCTGACGATGCATATCTGGTTCTGGTATACTACGCCGAGGAAATGGTGGGCAAGGAGCACACCATGTTCGATGATCCGGAACTGGAAAAGTTGATCATTGAGGCATTGGACATTGACAAGGATGGCAATCTGGATGCAGATGATGCATACTTCATCCTGCTGTACTATGCACGAGTTTCTGTGGGGTCAGATGTGACCTGGGAGGAACTGATGAAGTAAATTACTATTAGTAACACAAACAAAGATAGCACTTCTGTCTGCTGAAAGAGTAGACGGAAGTGCTTTTTTTGAAGTGATAGTTGAAATGGATTTTGATGTGTGGTATAATATTGACGAGGAAGAACGGCTTCACAAGGAGGTTACGGCATGGGTATTTATCTGAATCCGAATAATTTTGATTTTCAGGAAGCGCTGAATTCAGAAATTTATATCGACAAAACGAAGATGATTCAGTATACAAATAGAGTCTTGAAAACAAAGCAAAAGTATATTTGTGTCAGCCGCCCTAGACGGTTTGGAAAGTCTATGGCAGCGGATATGCTGACGGCTTATTATAGCCGTGGTTGCGATTCCAGAGAAACTAGGACTACAGTATTCCTTATGGTTTGTTTTACAGCTTTGATACACCGGAAGATGTGCTTAGATTTGTTGAGAGGGTAAAGGCTCTTAGAAATGAATGATACGCTGACAGAAATATCGCTTAAATGACAAACAACCGCAATGCGGAAAAAACACTGAGGTTGTTTATGTGAATATAGGTTTTAAACCAATCTGACTGAATTCTAGTATTTCCTTGTTCGGACCTTCGATTTTAAAAAATCTTACGCCGTTTTCCCAGAATGGAAGAAAATGAATACAATCGTTAAGATTATTCAGATTGCGCTCGTTTACAAAGGAAAGCGCTGCTTCAATATCTTTCACATCAATTGCAATGTGGTCTACTGCACCAGAACACATTGCAGCCTGACGGTTTTCAGAGGTCTCAATCATCAGATTGCCAAGCAGCAAAAAGGCAACCTGTTCCTTTGCTTCCTTGTTTTCTGTACGCAGCGCAATGGTAAATCCCAGTTTTTCGTAGAATGCAATTGTCTCTGCAATATCATTTGTTGGTATACCAATATGCTGTAGTCCTGTGGCAATATCTTTCATCTCCATGTTTTACTCCTGCCTTTCTTCCTGCATTTTTTCTGTGACCTGTTCCATGGTTGGCATAGCTGGAATCACTCCGTAGCTTTCAACGCAGACACTTGCAACAGCGTTTCCAAAATCTGCAAATGATGCCGCTTCAGAAACAGATACCTCATCCGGAAGTTTTCCGCAGCGGCAGAACTGGTAGAGAAATCCACCCCAGAATGCGTCACCGGCTCCGGTTGCATCTAATGCTTTATTTCTAAAACCTTTGACGATCTGACCACCGTCAGATGTCCGTACATAAGCGCCCAGTTTGCCTAATGTGATTACAGCAATTTTCACTCCCTGACGCAATAAGGCTTCTGCTGCTTTTTCATAGTCGGATTCATCTGTCATCAATTCTGTTTCTTCTTCAGATATCTTCACCAGATCTGAATATTTCAGCATACTGCGCATCTGACTGACAGCTTCCGATTCTCCGCTCCACAAAGATGCCCTATAATTCGGATCATATGATATTACACAGTTCGCACGTTTTGCTTCTCTTACAGAACACATAGTAGCGCTCCTGCACGGTTCAGCTGTAAGTGAAATTGAACCAATGTGTAAAATATGGCTGTTTGAGATTGTTTCAAGAGATAAATCTTTTATAGATAACATTTTATCTGCACCATGATTTCTTGCAAAAGAAAATTCACGTTCTCCATTTTCTTTGACATCTACAAACGCCAGAGTGGTAAAATAATCATCACTTAATATAAAACCTGTACTATCAATGCCGCAGTTATCAAGGGTTTCTTTGAGAAATTTGCCGTGCATATCATTTCCGGCTTTTCCGATAAAGGCAGTTCTTGCGCCAAGCTTCGCCATAGCTGCCATGACATTTGCCGGTGCACCGCCTGCATTCTGAGCAAATATTCTTTGTCCCTGCTCATTCCTGCCCTGCATGGTAAAATCAATCAGCATTTCTCCTAAAGCTGTTACATCAAACATTTGTATTGCTCCTTTCCTTGATTTCAGCTACAATTTTGTTATAGGATTTCTTGTTCAGTCTGTAGAAAAACAGTGCAATGGCTGTAACGATCCAAAGTATTCCCGGAATGGTAGAAAAGCTGTGTTTCATAATCGAAAGCACATTTTCATTCTGCTGCATATTTGCCTCAAAACCAGTTGCACTCAGTACTGCTGCAAGAACAGATGTACCGATTGCCATTCCGATTTTATTTCCAAGAGAGATAAATGCATACTGGAAACCGTCATTGCGGACACCGGTTTTCCATTCTCCATATTCTACACAGTCGGGAATAATGGCATAAATAGCTGTGTTAAAACCTGCAAAGAAAAACTGTGTCAGACCAGAACAGATATAGAACGGAACCGGTGTCTTTACGGGGCTGAACAGATACAGTGACAGCATACATACACCTGTTCCAAGTGCTAATATAGAAGCGGATCTTCCTTTGTTTCCCGTCCATTTGAATACGATCGGAAACAGTCCGGCACCGATAATTGATGGAATAATAATTGCCATGGAATAAGTAGTAAACAGGGATTCAGTTCCTTCCACATACTTAAAATAGTACAATGCATCAGCATTTCTTCCATAGAGTGTTACACCAAACAGGAACTGTCCCAGTAATGCCAGCAGATAGGGCTTATTCTGAAGCACAGTCTGAATTTGCAGCTTTATGGGTATTTTCTTCTTTTCCGGAATGGTTACTGTTTCCTTTGTCTTAGCAAAGCAGAAAATATGACAGGCAGCAAAAATCGCACCATAAAGTACAGCTACCAGCAGATAACCACGCTTATCGCTGCCGCCGCCCAGTTTGGAAATCAAGGGCAGTGTGATAATATTGATAATACCGATGGCAATCATGGCGCTGACGGAACGGAAGGTATTAATTTTTGCACGTTCTTCAATGTTCTGTGTCATAGCACCACAGAGAGTTCCATATGGAATATTGACACAGGTATAACCCAATACCAGGATACAATAGGTTATGGTCATATACACTATTTTGGCAGTGCTGCTCCAGTCCGGATGTGCCCAGAAGGAAATCATCAGCACAATTGCAGTCAGCGGTGCTGCAATGAGTAGCCAGGGACGATAACGTCCCCAGCGAGTATTTGTTCGGTCGGTCAGACTGCCTACAATGGGATCATTGATAGCGTCCCAGAAGCGTGAGAACAGCATCAATGCAGCAACAGCACTCATACTGATACCGAATACATCGGTATAAAAAATCATAAGAAAATTACCAACGAACATCCAGCTGAAATTACAGCCTACATCGCCCATACCATAAGCAAATTTACTGATAAAGGGTATTTTCAGATTGGTATCATTCGCTTTCATGTCGTATTCCTCCAGTCTGCATTATTCCTGCACGTTAATGATCACCTTCATGGTTGTCTCTCTGTTGGCATCAATATACTCATACGCTGCCTTGTAATCCTGAAACGAAAAGTGTTTAGAAATCAACGGCTTGAGCGCAACCTTGTTTTCGTTAACCAGACGGATCGCCTCAATATAATCCTCGTTCCGATACATCATTGAGGTGTTCAGGTCAAGCTCATGATCATTCAGTACAGCAAGGTCAATCTCTGCCATACCGGCAAATACAGCTACAAGAATAATTGTACTGCCTTTTCTCGCATACTTTATCGCCTGACCCATGGTGATATTGTTTCCTGCACAGTCGTAAATCACATCTGCCTTATCCGGTCCGAAATTCTCCAGCATCGCCTCGCCGAAATCCTTTTCTTTCGTATTGATGCAGAAATCAACACCGCATTCTTTTGCCTTTTCCAGACGAAGGTCACTGACATCAGTTATCATTACACTTTCAGCGCCCAAACCTTTTGCTGTCTGTGCTACCAGAATTCCAATTGGACCTGCGCCCAGAACTGCAATTTTCATACCCTTGACATCGCCTGCACGTTTAACTGCATGCACAGCAACTGCCAACGGTTCGATCATTGCTCCCTCGTCATAGGACATATCTTCCGGAAGTGCTGTTACCTTTGCAGCATCGACAGCAAAAAATTCGGAAGCTGTACCTGTTGTCTGGAATCCCATAACCTTGAGTTCTTCACAGAGATTGTACTTGCCGTGACGGCAGGGATAGCACTTTCCGCATACCACCTGCGGCTGAATCGTTACTTTTTGTCCTACTGTAAATCCTGTTACTTTTTCTCCGAGCTTTACAATTTCGCCGGACACCTCATGTCCCTGTGTAACCGGATAAGAGGTAAACGGATGCTTTCCATGATACACATGGATATCCGAACCGCACACACCGATTTTCATAATCTTCACCAGAACCTGATCTGCTTTGATTTCCGGCACCGGAACCTCGTTGAATGTGATTTCCTTTGGATTTGTCATAACCTGCTGTAACATAGCAATCGCTCCTTTTTCATATCAAATTTTTCCCTCATTTTCGTTTTATAATTACTTTTATAAAACGCTTTATGTAACTGACTACAGTATAAACTACATCTTTGTATTTGTCAATGGATTTTGTCGAAAAAATACAGTTTCTCTTTTTCTTACAAATACAAGGTTTCTGTTTTGCACAAAGTGCACAAAAAAAGCCCCGAGCAATACCCGGGACATTACGTTTATAAATTGTCTCACAAAGAATTCAGATAAGAATCAAAGAAATACATTGCTGCACCGATAGCAGATGCTTCTCGTTCATAGGTACAATTTTTCAGATATAATGTGTCGTTTTCAAACATATTATACTGTACTGCCTTACAGCTCAGTTCCGGCATATATTGTTTCAGATAACCGCCCACATAACCTCCGAGCATAATATCACAGTCAAATGCCATTCTCAGATTGGTAATCAGAACAGCAAGGTGATCCAGATAGTTGTCCCACGCTGTCTGAATTTCTGTATCGCCGTCTTGCAGACATTCAAAAAAGTCCTCTAAGGAATCCGCATATTTCAGAAGAACTGTGGCTGAGCAATATGCGTCAGCACAGCCTTTTTTTCCGCAGTAACAGGTTTTTCCATTGAATTCTACGATCATGTGTCCGAATTCGGCACTCCGGCGATGATTGCCTTCAAAAATTTTTCCGTTCAGGTAAATTGCTCCGCCAACGCTATTGCTAAGAGAAAGGTATATCATATCCGTGTCAATATGATGTGTTTCCGCGAACAGCGCGCTATTGGCATCATTTTCATATGAAACGGGAAATGGAATTCTTTGACTGAATGGTTTCAGATTCATATGGTTCTGTTTCAACACATGAGAACGTACAAGAATATTATCGTGTTTATTTATGATTCCGGGCAAAGAAAATCCCACACCAAGAATTTTTTTCCTATCAGCATCTGTATCACGCAAAAATGTTTCCAGATTATCGGCAACACTTTGATAATACGCAGAATCGTTTGCAAACACGGATTTCATTCGCTTTTTCGCAATCACTTTTCCACAAAGATCCATAAGGACATAACTGATATGATTGGCAGTTATATCAATTCCCACAGCTGTTCTGAATTGTTCTGCAATAGACAGAACGGCTGCCTTTCTTCCGCCGGTGGACTCATATTTTCCAGTTTCTATTACCAGTCCGTTTTGAACAAGTTCTTTTACGTTCTGCAAAACTGTAGGCATACTGAGGCCCAATTCAGATGCAATTTCCTGTTTGGAGGTTTCACCTTTTTTCAGGATAAATTTTGCAATCTTTCTCTGGTTAAAATTGTTTTCTTTTCTCTGCATATGATCACTTCCACTCTTATTTCAATGGTTTTATAAAAGTATACATCATTTGCGGGGAAAAATCAAGTTTGTTTTTATAGAAATCTTCGAAAATTATATTGTGATTCAATCAGAATGTAAGCAGTATAATAAAACATACAGAAATCCGCCAAAAGGAATGTACAGGAATT
>NZ_CALDMP010000005.1 GCF_937915125.1 uncultured Ruminococcus sp.
ACGAAAAATCTGACGGCGCATCTGACGCACAATCTTTGTGCGGTATTGCCTTAAATCAGTTCCTGGGGCGGTGTCGCAGCACTTTTCCAGGAACTGATTTTTTTGCGAAATTAGGGTGATGCCTTTGTTTTCTGGAAAAGGCTATTCATAAAAAATGCTTGTAATGTCTCTGCAAATATGTTACACTGGAAAATAGATGAAATTTCCGATAAATCGGAGCGTTTTTGTTTTTTTTGTAGGAGGATTTATATGAAACATCGTAACATGTATCGTTTTGCCGCTGGATTCACTGCGGCAGTTCAGGTGGCGATGCTGTGTGCTGTATTGCCAGTCAGTGCTGGAGTGGAACTGAACACTAATCTGATGGCGAAGCGCCAGCGGTGGAAACTTTATACGGATGCCAGCGCTGAGGCGGATTATACTGCTTATAATTCTATCGATGCAACGATCACAAATACAGGCGATCTGGATTATTCTGTGCAGATGTATTATAACGGACTGCCGCTGTACCAGGGCGGTGTGTATGCGCTTCAATTTGATATTTCCAGTACAGTTCCCCGGACAGCTGAGGTGTTTCTTCAGGAAAATGGCGGAGATTATACTGCATATTTTGCGAAAAGCCTGTCACTGACAGAAGAAACACAGACTGTGGAAGTTACCTTTACAATGGAAGAAGAAACAGATTTGATTTCCAAGTTTGTGCTGAACTGCGGCAATATGGGAAGCGAGCTGGAAACTCATGTCATTTCGCTGAACAATGCTTCTCTTATGCTGATCGATGACGCTAATGTGGATTACAGTACTTTTGAAATGCCGGAGAAATCCATTCTGCTCAATCAGGTGGGCTATCTGACCCATGCCGAAAAGACAGCCGTATTCCGTGGACTGGAAACGGAAGAGACGTTTACGGTTCATCGTGCAGAAACGGGTGAAACGGTATATACCGGGACCATTTCCGATGCCCAGGAAAATACAAGTGCAGAGGAAATGGATTGGCAGGCAGATTTTTCTGGGGTGACAGAGCCGGGTACCTATTACCTTGAGTCGGAGACTTGCGGAAAATCGGATACATTTTCTATCGGGGATGATGTGTACAATGATCTGACGGACAGCATGGTGCGGATGTTCTATCTCCAGCGCTGCGGCTGTGAAGTGGAGGATGAGACTTTTGGACACGGCCCATGCCACACACAGCAGACTCTGGACTATACCACCGGAGAAGAAATGGATGTGACCGGCGGTTGGCATGATGCCGGTGACTATGGCAGATATGTCACAGCTGCCGCAAAGGCAGTGGCGGATCTGCTCTGGGCATATCAATACAATCCGTCTCTGTTTTCTGACCATGTAGGCATTCCCGAAAGCGGAAATGGAGTTCCCGATGTGCTGGACGAAGTGCGCTATGAACTGGAATGGATGCAGAAAATGCAAGATATGGAAACTGGCGGTGTCCATCACAAGGTGACCTGTCGGAACTTCCCCGGCTATATCATGCCGGATCAGGAGACGGATACCCTCTATGTGACGCCGGTTTCGTCTCTGGCAACGGCAGATTTTGCGGCGGTTATGGCCATGGCATATCAGTGGTACGGAGAATTTGACAGCACGTTTGCTGAAGAATGTCTGACGCGTGCAAAACTTGCCTGGAGTTATCTGAGTGATAATCCGAGTCTGGTATTTACCAATCCCAATGACATTTCCACAGGAACCTATGCAAACTATTCTGATATGGACGAACGATTCTGGGCTGCTGCTGCGCTGTATGCTGCAACAGGCAAGAAAGCCTATAAGAACGGCGTGAATGACGGGTTGGATTCGCCTTCCCTCCAGATTGCATTCGACTGGGGAACCATCAGCGGATATGGATATCTTTCTCTGCTTTCTATGCCGGTGGAAAAACTGGACGCAAACATTCGGGAAACACTGACGGAAGATTTTATGAAAAATGCAGCTTCTCTTTACAAGACGGCTTCGTCCGATGCGTATCACAGCAGTGTTTCCACCTATTACTGGGGAAGCAATATGACAATTGCAAACAATGGCTTTCTTCTGTCGAGAACAGCACAGCTGACGGGAAATTACGATTATCTGGACATTGCCTATGACCAGCTGTATTACTTGCTTGGATCAAATGCCACAGGCTATTGCTTTGTCAGTGGTTTTGGCAGCCAATCTCCTCAGAATCCCCATCACCGTCCGTCTATGGCAGTGGGACAGGCGATGCCTGGTATGCTGGCAGGTGGTGTAAATCAGAACCTGGAGGATGAGACGGCAGAGGCGATACTGCAATTCACTCCCAATGCAAAGCGGTATCTGGATCATTCAGAGAGTTATTCTACCAATGAAATTGCGATCTATTGGAATTCTCCCATGATTCTGCTGCTGTCTGTGCTTACGAAAGCGGCAGAACCAATACCGGGGGATATGAATTCTGACAGAGTTGTCAACGGAATGGATCTTGCACTGCTGCGTCAGAAGACGCTGACGGGTGACGCAGCAATGGCAGATGTGGTTTCTTTGCAAAAATTCCTGCTGGGCATCGAAATGTAACACGAGTGTATGACATAAATTTCAGCGCCTGATCTAAGGCAATACCGCGCAATCTTTGCGTAGGTTTTCCGGGGCTTCGGATAAAATATACTATTTATAATATAATAGGCGTACTGCGGTACGGGAAAACGGTGGAGGATTGCTCTGCCGTTTTTTATTGGAAAGAGTAATTCTGAACTCTTATTGGACATTTTTGGAATATATAAAAGACATAGTGCCATGTATTTTTGCACGTTAAAATTTTGGATTTGGAAAAGATGCACAAAAACGGCATTGTATTTTTTGCAAGGCTTATAAATTTATGTGGAAAATGAAAAAAGTACTTGCAAATTTCGGATAAATATTATATACTGGTATATGGAGAAGTATGGTGCAGACGGGCACATGGGACTGTGCGGGAATGCGGCGTATGGCTGTACAATTTGGAGCGGAAAGGGGGACGCAGACGACTGGTACAGCGGCGGCGCAGACAGGTACGGCAGCTTCTCTGCATCCATGCGGCGGCAGTTTTGCCGCGGCTCACATTTTTTTCAATAGAAAGGAAGAATGATAATCATGAAGATGAAAAAGTTTATTTCATCTCTCACCGCTGGCGTAATGGCGGCTACAACGGTTTTCACTAGTGCTCTGGTGACACCGGCTATGTCGTTCTTGGCTAGTGCAGCTGAGGTTGATCCAATCAAGATTGTAAATGGTACTCCTGTTGATGTAACTAGCGGAACAGCAACTGAAGAGATTACCGGTATTAAAATTTCTGGTAAGACCATTAATGATGCAACATATAATAAGTATGTTGGCACAAATATTTATGTTACTATTAATGGAACGACTACGTCATATACAGATTTAGTGGTAGATGATGGCGGAGATAACTGGACACCAAATAGTGATTTCTCATTCACGCTTGATTTTGACCCGACTGTTGCATCTGGAGATGCATATGGGGTAACACTGGAAGCATTTGGGTGGAAAGATTTGGCAGATGGCTTTGCTCAAATTACAGATGTAACATTGATTACAGAGGCTGTGACTACTGAGACCACTGATGTTGCCGAAACCACCACTGTTCCTGAGGAAACTACCACTATTTCTACCGATGAATCCGTGGAGACAAGCGAAACAACTTCGATCACCACTTCTGCTCCGGAAAAGAATGACAAGGAAATTACTGATTTCGAAGTAAAATCTGAAAAGGGCATCGATGGTAAGATGTACAGCTACATCGAATTCGACCCGGACGGTGCAGAATCTGCTACTTTGATTTACAAGGTAACAACAGACGACAACAATACAAGCGGTTCTTTTGGTACCTGGAATGGCAGTCTGCCGGCTGACGAACAGTGGCAGCAGGTTGACTTTACAAATATTCCTGTTCCGGACAATAAGGAAGTTTCTGTGGATTACGTAATCCCGGCAACTGTAGGTACTTCTGTAAAGGCTAGTGTATACTATCCTGGTGTAGATGGCGTTGAATTTGTGAAAGTAATTCTTCACTATGGTGACACTCCTGCAAGCTCTGAGAGCAGTGAAACGACTTCTACAACCGAAGCAACTTCTACAACCGAAGCAACTTCTACAACCGAAGCGACTTCTACAATCGAAGCAACTTCTACAACCGAAGCGACTTCTACAACTGAAGCGACTTCTACAACCGAAGCAACTTCTACAACTGAAGCAACTTCTACAACCGAAGTAACAACTTCAACAACGGAAGCTACGACCACAATCCAGACTGAGACAACTAAGGCTAGCGAGACCGAGACTTCTAAGACAGAAGCAACCACTGCAAAGACTACCGCAAAGACAACTACCAAGACAACTGCAAAGACTACAGTTACCACTACCACAAAGGCTCCTGCAAGCACAATCGGAACAGAGGCGCCGAAGGGTAAGGGTATCGTATTCGATATTGCAGAAGTTGAGGCAACTCCGGGCGAAGAGGAAATTACTGTACCGGTTTCTGTAAAGAATGCAATTCCTGCGAATGGTATTTCTCTGACACTGGATATTCCGGAAGTTACTGCAAGAATCCTGACTCTGAGCTATGGCGACCAGTCCGTGGACGATTACATGAGCTTCGACAGCGTACAGAAAAACCTGGTAGGCTATATGGCTTATACAGAAAACGGTCTTGACACTTCTATGGAAGCAGAAGACCGCTGGCTGTACTTTGCATGGGCTGTAAACGGCTCTGCTTCTCAGCCGGATGACGGCGATGCATTTGCACTGCTGTTCGATGTTTCTTCTGATGCGATTTCTGTTGCAGAAGAATATGGTCTGGAACTGATGACCGATGCTGATGGCAATACTTATTATGAATTCCCGATTTACTTCGCACCGCAGGGTACTGTAAACTGGGACTATACTGGTAAGTATCCGGACGATGATCCGTCTAACCCGTATCTGCTGCCCACACAGAGCTATGCAGACGCACAGAACAAGAACATCTTTGACACTGACGTTACCTGCTACAGCGGTGCGATCCGCATCTATGCTGAAAAGCAGAGCACAACAACCAGCACTTCGAAGGAAATGCCCATCAATCTGGATATTGATGAAGTATTCGTTTATCCGGAAGATGAGTTCGACCTGCCGGTAATGGTTACTGCACAGAACGGCGTTGACACCAACAGCATGGCTGTAAAGGGTGTTATCAACATGCCGACTCCGACTGCAGATATGGTCATTGTTCCTTATGGTGAGGATTCCTCCATCACAAACTTCGGTGATTCCAACCAGGTAAACCTGAAGGAATTTATCGCATACAAGGATGGCACCTCTACTCTCACCGATGGTAGCGAACGCTGGATCCGCTTTGGTCTGACCCAGCAGGGTGCAGCTGCTGATCCGGCAGCACTGGATTATATCCTGGCTCTGACATTTGAGATTCCGGATAAGGATACTGTTATTTCCGTTGCAGAAGCAAATGGTCTGGAACTCCTGACTGGTGAGTATAACGGCGAAACTATTGAGTACTATGAGTTCCCGGTTGACTGGGCACCGCAGGGTACTGACAAGCAGCTGAGCGGCACCGATTGGGTTGAGGTTGAGCGTTTCCAGTATTCAAACGCAAACAACGTGGATATCTTCAAGGATCAGGTTGGCGTGAAGAACGGTGCGATCCGTGTTATCATGGGCGTAAAGGCTACTACAACATCTGAAAGCACTACCACCACCACTACTACAACCACAACAACAACGACCACCGCTTCCTCTACAACAGAGACCAGCGAATCTACTACGACAACAACAACGACTACCACTACAACAAGTGAAGAAACTACCACTACAACAACCACAACTACCACAACAACGACTACTACCACAACAACTACCACCACAACAGAAAGCTCTACTACCACAACAACTACCACCACAACGACAACTGTAAGCGAAACAGAGACAACAACATCTGAATCGACTACAGAGTCCACTACAACCACCACCACAACAACCACTACAACAACTGAGAGTGAAGTGACAACTACCACAACAACTAGCACAACGACTACAACCACTACTACTTCTGGTACAACAACCACCAGAAGAGGCGCGAATACCATGACATTCACCACAACATCGACAACAACAGCCACCACCACAACTACTTCCGAAACCACAACCACCACTACTACTACCACAACAACTTCCGAAACCACAACTTCCAAAACCACATCTTCGGAAGTTGAGCCACCCACCACAACTACAACACGCCTCTCTGCTGAGCTAAAGCCGGATGCAGGCTTCTACTTCTCTGTAGATAATAATGACTTTAATCCGGCTGATCTGATCACTGTTTATGCGATCGATGAAAAGAATCAGCAGAAGGATGTAACAGCTCAGGTTACATTTGAGTATGCAACACCTGCCGAGATGTTCGAGGCTGTTGGTGAAGCATATGTTGCGAAAGAGCTGAAGGCTTACTTTAATGACGAAGATGGCACAAAGACAGAGCTGGATGTGGCTCCTATGGTTTATATCGGCGTAAAGGGCGATACAACTCTGGATTCCAAGGTGACTCCGGATGACGCTTATTACGCATTGGTATACTATGCATCTTGCTCCGTTGGTAAGGCAGCAACTCTGACAGACGGCAAGGATGAGAACCTGGAGAAGCTTGCTTACTTCCTGACTGATGTTGACACAGAGGGCAAGGCAGGCGCAGATACTGATACAGAGAAGGTAAGCCCGGACGATGCATATTATCAGCTGGTTTACTATGCAAGTGAATCTGTTGGTAAGGATATCACATGGCCGGATGTTATTCCGTCTCTGAAGAAGCTGGAAGGTTCTATCTGGGCTTCGTAAGCAGAATTTCATTTTGACAGCATAGGAAAAATGACATAAGTTACTGAGACCCGGTGCGGGAGAAATCCTGCACCGGGTTTTTGTTTTCAGGTCAGAGTGTAGATTTACTTGCTTTTTCAAGGATCGTACTTTGTTTTTTTCAAACTATTCAAAAAAGAGCAAAAATCTCAAATCTATGCTTGCAAAATCGTACAGAATCGGCTATACTTATTATGAAGCGGTTTTCGCTTTCAGACCATGACAAATAGAGGAGGGAATGCTCTTGAAAACAATACAGGAAACACGACAGATGTTGCAAGCCCGTGTTCTGGATGATATCATCTCGAAACTGTGCGGCGGAGCAGACCAGATTGAAGCCTATCGAAAACGTTTGCTTCATGCAATAGATGCATTTGCTGCGCAATTTGGCACTGATCGTAAAATTGCTTTATTTTCCGCACCAGGAAGAACTGAGCTTGGCGGAAATCATACAGACCATCAGAGAGGCCATGTACTTGCGGCAAGTGTCAATTTGGATATCATCGCAGTTGCGGCATACCGTGAGGATAATGTGATTCAGGTACAGTCAGAGGGCTTTCCGATGGACGTGATTTCTCTGGATGAACTGGAACCGCAGACGGATAAAAAACCGGATGCAGCGGAGCTGATCCGCGGCGTTGCTGCACGTTTCAAAGAGCTTGGTTCTCCGTTGACGAAAGGCTTTGATGCATATACCACATCTCAGGTCATGAAAGGGTCGGGGCTTTCTTCGTCGGCTGCTTTTGAAGTGCTTATAGGGAATATCTGCAATGCGCTTTATGCAGAGAATCGTTTCAGCGCTGTGGAGCTTGCACAGATCGGACAGTATGCAGAAAACGTCTACTTTCAGAAGCCCTGTGGTCTCATGGATCAGATGGCTTCTTCAGTGGGAGGCGCAGTTGCCATTGACTTGTTCGAAGAACATGCACCGGAAGTAGAGCCTGTTCCTTTCGATTTTTCTAAGACAGGTTATGCATTGTGTATTGTGGATACCGGCGGCAATCACGCTGATCTGACGGCAGAGTATGCGGCGATTCCGGCGGAAATGCATTCGGTTGCAGCATATTTCGGAAAGGAAGTCCTGTCCGAAGTGCCGGCAAATGAAGTGCTCTGTGCCATTCCAGAATTGCGGAAGGCATGCGGCGACCGCGCTGTGCTCCGTGCCATACACTACTATCGTGAGGATCGCCGTGCTCAGGGCGAGTCGGATGCTCTGGAACGTGGTGATTTTGAAGCATTTCTTCATCTGGTGCAAAATTCAGGTCAATCTTCGTACTGTCTGCTGCAAAATGTATATCCCTCTTCTGTGCCGGAAGACCAGCCTGTGTCCATTGCGTTGGCTGTAGGGTCGGCGGTGCTTGGCGGCAGAGGTGCCATCCGGGTACACGGCGGCGGTTTTGGTGGTACCATTCAAGCGTTTGTCCCCACTGTGCTTCTGGCACAGTTCCGGGAGGGTATGGAACAAGCACTGGGTGCAGGCTGCTGCCATGTACTGCAAATTCGTCCTGTGGGCGGAACGACAATTTTGATATGACATTCAGATAAGAAAGGAAGCGTAGTAAAATGGGTAAGATTCTGGTGACCGGAGGAACCGGTTTTATCGGAAGCCACACTTGTGTTGCATTGATCAATGCAGGCTATCAAGTTGTAATTATGGACAATCTCAGCAATTCCAAGGTGGAGGCGATTGCCCGGATCGAACTGATCACGGGGAAGCATGTGCGTTTTTACCGGACAGACATGCGGGATGAAGAAGGCATGCGGCAGATTTTTGAGGATAATAAAATCGATGCGGTTATTCATTTTGCCGGACTGAAGGCAGTGGGCGAATCGGTGGAAAAGCCGCTGGAGTATTATCAGAACAACATCGGCGGCACACTGTCTCTGCTGCGTGTTATGAGAGAATATCAGTGTAATGTGATGATCTTTTCTTCCAGTGCAACGGTGTATGGCTGTCAGAATCCTGTACCGTATCAGGAGGAAATGCCTACCTCTGCCACAAATCCCTATGGTTATACCAAGGTGATGATCGAACAGATCCTGCGTGATGTGTGCGTGGCAAATCCGAAATTCAGTGCTGTGGCACTGCGGTATTTCAACCCCATCGGTGCCCACGAAAGCGGTCTTTTGGGTGAGGATCCTAACGGGATCCCCAACAATCTGGTGCCCTATGTGGCACAGGTTGCCGTCGGCAAGCTGGATCATCTGAATGTTTATGGCGATGACTATGATACCTCCGACGGCACAGGTGTCCGGGACTATATCCATGTGATGGATCTTGCCGGCGGTCATGTTGCAGCATTGGCATACGGTGTAGAGCGCAGCGGTTTTGAAGCTGTGAACCTGGGCACCGGAAAGGGCAGCAGTGTGCTGGAAGTCGTAAAGGCTTATGAAAAAGCCTGCGGAAAGAAAATCCCCGTAGAGATCACTGACCGCCGTGCCGGAGATATTGCAACATCTTATGCAGATCCGGGAAAGGCAAAGGTACTGCTCGGCTGGGAAGCGACTGCGGACCTGGAAAAAATGTGCGCCGACAGCTGGCGGTTTACCCAGCAGAATCCGGAGGGACTCTAAGGAAGTACTGATTTCCTAATATCAGAAAGGAGCAGATATGACAGGCAGATTCGGAGATGCAATCGACAATTTCCTGATCGTCATGGTAGCAGTTGCAGTTGTGCTGCTGCTGGTGGTGATGCTCGGCTCTCGTCAAAGTCCGTTTCGGCAGCGACTCAGCAAGATGCTGGTTCAGAATCCCAATGCGGCAGAAAAACGCCAACCCCTGGAGTTTAACCGGGAGTATTACATCACAGGAGAGAGAAATATGCGCAGACCAAATCGTGGAAAAAATCCGCCTCGTACCGTCATTGCTGTTCTGGTACAGAAGGTGGACGAACGCCGCAGAACCATGGATCCCGGCGGCACCATGAAGTTATATAATGAGTATTATGAGCTGATTTTCAAAACACGCAAGGGTGACATCCTGCATATTGTCACAAGCAAAAAAGCGTACATTGAAACGCCCTTTCATCAGCAAGGTCAGCTGACCTTTCAGGGTGACAGGTTGATCCGGTTCCAATATCCGGGCGGCGAGGTAAATGAAGATCAGGACGCTTTCACCGGTGCGATTCCGGTGGCACGCCGGGTTTGATACCATCATTCACATATGATTAAAACAGCCCCGCAGGCATTGAACCTGCGGGGCTGTTACTCTTTTATTTGAGGCAACACCGTACAAAGAGCGCCTATGGGCTTTGCGCGGTATTGCCTTGATTATTACGGAATGATCATAACTGGCGTATTGATGGTGACTTTGTTGTAAATTTTCTTCGCCACATCCAGAGGGAGATTGATACAGCCGTGAGAACCGTTTGTCTGATAGATCTCGCCGCCATAAGCGCTGCGGTTCAAGTCGTGGAGACCGATTCCGGTATATGTGACCGGCATCCAATAGTCTACCCAGACTTCATAGCCCTGTACTTCCATAGTACCCAGCTTTCTGGGAGATTCCCGTGACCATACCTTGTATGCACCAGGAGGTGTAGCACGGCTTGGATCGGATGCAAGTCCGGTGACAACATCGGTTTCCAGATACAATTCACCGTTGACATAATACCACAGCTTCTGGTGGCAGATGTCCACTTCAATGTAGGTGTCTCCAGTATATGTAACACCAGCAGTGGAGTTCATGCGGAAGCCTTCTACCTTATAAACTGGTTCAATGGTGACCGGCTCGCCGGCTTTGATGTATTCTACCAGCTTTTCTGCTGTTGCGCTGACATTTGTTTTCCATCCATAGATGCCGTCTCCGCCGATGGGGAGTTGGATTGTGCCATCCATGGTGGATTCAAAGGTACGTGTATATCCAGTGACCAGTGTATCGTATTTGTCAGCGATGTTCTCCTGTACCCAAGCAGTTGCTTTGTCCAGGTCTACGGAAATATCACCGGATTCAGTGGAGATCCAGTCCATAATGGTTTCGTGATCCAGTGTTTCTGTGCCTACGGGGTCCATGATCTCTTCCCGGTCTGTCATATCATATGTGATCTCCACAACACCGATCTGATTGTACAGTGCCAGGGTGCTCTCCAGACTGGAAGCAGTCACAGATGCTTTTTTATAGCAGTTGCTGTCTGCCATATTGATGGTGTTGTTGCCCTCACGCATTTGTGCAATGGTATAATCAGAGAGCACCTGGGTGTCCACCATATTGCCGTCATCTTCCGGCTGGATGGAAAATGTACCGTCCTCGTTCTGTACGACTTTTGCATCTGTGGGCGGTACGTTGCCCCAGTCATAGGCAGCGATCAGACTTACCAAATCGTCCTCGGAATAAGAATCCTGAAGTGTTGCTGTATATTCACTTTTGGAGAAGAATTTTTTGAACCAGAGCGCATGACTTTCTTCAGCTGGATCTGCGAGGCTATTCTCTGGGAGGGAAACTGTGCATCCAAAAGAGGAACCCTTGAATACAATGGGGTCGCCTTCTTTTGGGAGAAAAGTTAGTCCCATATCCTGCGCAGTGCTCAGAACTGCCGATTCCGCCTCTTCCATGGTCATGCCTGCAATATTGACGCCGTTGACATAAGTCTGGGGCAGGAATTTTCCGTGATAGATCAGGAGCCCGCCCAGATAAACCAGGATCAGTGCAGCTATCACGGCAATACCGATGATGATCCAGATAGTTGCAGCGCTGTGCTGCGTCCTGGCAACAACCGGTTCATATTGCCGTCTCGGCGGCGTTGGTCTCGCGGGACGGGATGCCGTGGCAACAGAAGCAGCAGGCTTTCGTTCCGGCTGTCGGGCAGGTGAAGGAGAAGCAGAAGCGTGCCGCTCTTCGCCCCGCTGTGATGCAACAGCCTCCCGGATCTGCCGCGCCTTATCCGAACGGGAACGCTCTGCCGGTGTGACAATTCCGGAATGTGTACGTTCTGTCCGCTCTGGTGAAGGCGATCCAGTGCTCTTTTTCTCCATATGCTGTACAGGCGGCTTCGAAACTGGTTCCCGTGCGTCCTTTGCTGCAAGAGATGCTTTGATTTTTTGCCGCATCTCTTCTTTTGTCAGGTGCGCTGGGCTGCCGGAAGTGCCGGTATTGCTGAAGTTTGGCTGCTGGTCTTTGTTGTTCAATGCTATCGTTCCTTTCTTCCCCTGTGATTTAGGTATAATATAAGTATACCGAATCCTCTATTTTTATTTTTACTTGAGGGCTGTGATGCTGCGTTTATATTTCACATGAATGCGTATGGATTTGTGGGACAGCTTGCCTGTCCGAAGAATATTACTTGAAGATCCATCGGTCTACTTTCGAGGTGACCTTATGTGAATACGCTCTGAAATCGACACAAAACACACTACAATACTATTATATACATAGCCTCTGACTTTGTCAACACCTTTCGACGCCGATTTTGGAAAAAACACGAATTGTAAACACCTTTTACCGATTTGTATCCAATACTGCGACATTTGGTTTTGTCCCAGTATATGCAGCGGAATGAAAAGGTATGCCGTCAGTGCTTATAGGCTGTACAGAAATAAGCATTTTCTTTGCAATCGATCATTTATGCAAATCTAAAACGGTATAATATTGCTCAAAATCTGTTAGAAAAACATTATACAAAATGCATGGAAATTGTGCAATATGACCATGACCGATGGTTAATTTTTGTAAAAGATGCAGATTGACAGCGGATAGAAAAAGTTATAAAATAAACTTGTTTACATATGGTATTCGCCCGGTGCTGTATGAGATTGATGAAGAAAGAAAAGAATACGGGTATTGCCTGTCGTATGCACGCGGCTGGCAACAGGAGGAATGAATCATGAAGAGGAAAAAACTGGGCTGCAGTATTGTTGCAGCGATGCTTGCAACTGCTACAGCGGTTTCAGCATTACCGGCTTCTGCCGTTGAGAATGGTGCACTTGCTGACAATGTGCAGCAGATAGTCGCTGCAAGCAGCGCCTCTGTTTCTGTCATTGCTGCAAGCGGCGTACAGGAAGCAGCATATGCTGAATGGGGTGCAGTGACCGGAGCGGACGGCTATAATGTTTACGTGGACGGAACACAGATCGATTCTATGCTGATTCGTCAGTATGCAGATCGTTTTCGTGCGGATGCTGTTGGCTTAAAGGCAGGAAGCCATACCATCAAGATCGTGCCCATTATCAGCGGCAAGGAAGATACATCCAAAGCGGCAGAAAAGTCTGTGACTGTAACAGCACATGACCGCAGCGGTTTCGGCTGGGTAAACGGCACTTCTTCCGGCGCATACAATGAGGACGGCACCCTGAGAAGCGGTGCAGTTGTACTATATGTTACAGAAAATACCAAGGATTCTGTTTCCATGGATGTCACAACCGATTCCAAGGGCGGCACAACAAGTGCAACCGGAATCCAGAATATTCTGACTGCTTATCAGAAGGGATATGAGACAAAGCCCCTTTGTATTCGTGTGATCGGTAATGTGACAGACCCGTCTACGTTGATGGACGGCGATATTCTGATCAAGGGCAATGGTTCCAGCAAGAGACTGAGCTGCGGTGTTACCATCGAGGGTATCGGCAACGATGCGACCCTGAACGGTTTCGGACTCAGAATTGCAAATGCAAGCAATGTAGAAGTACGCAATCTGGGCTTCATGAACTGCAACAGCGGCGAGGGCGATGACTGCGGTTTGCAGCAGAACAATGACCACGTATGGGTACATAACTGCGATTTCTTCTATGGCGATGCCGGATCGGATGCTGACCAGGCAAAGGGCGACGGCGCACTGGATACCAAGACCTCCAGCTATATCACACATTCCTACAACCATTTCTGGGATAACGGAAAGTGCAACCTGCAGGGCATGAAGTCAGAATCGACTGAAAATTATATTACATATCACCACAACTGGTACGATCATTCTGACTCTCGTCATCCTCGTATTCGTACTTGTTCGGTTCATGTTTACAACAACTACTTTGACGGCAATGCAAAGTATGGCGTGGGTGTAACCATGGGTGCCTCCTGCTTTGTGGAAAATAACTACTTCCGCAACTGCCCGAATCCCATGATGAGCTCTGGCCAGGGTACGGATGCCTTGGGCGAAGGTACCTTCTCCGGCGAAGCCGGCGGTATCATTAAATCATGTGGAAACTACATGACTGGTCAGAAGAGCTATATTACTTATGCGCAGAACAATACAGAGTTTGACGCTTATGAAGTTTCAAAAGCATCTGAAACTGTTCCCAGCAGTGTAAAGACTGTTTCTGGCGGTACGACATACAACAACTTTGATACAAACTCCAGCATCATGTACAGCTATACTGCGGATGCAGCAGCGGATGTTCCGACGATCGTCATGGCAAATGCCGGACGTGTTCAGGGCGGTGACTTCCAGTGGACATTTGACAACTCTGTGGATGATGCAAGCTATGCAGTGAACACTGCACTGAAGGCAGCACTGACCAGCTATGATGATTCTATCGTGGCAATCGGCAGCGGATTTACTGACAATACCGATCCGGTGACCACTACAACAACAAGCCAGACGCTGCAAACCACCACAACCACAGTGACCACCACGGTTTCATCCAAACAGACTGCTTCGGCAACCACCACAAAGACTCCCGATGTGCCCACAACAGGCGATATTTTCTGCTCGCCTACTGGTACAGGCAGCGGTGCCTCGGAGAGTGATCCCGCTTCTGTGATGGATGCAGTTTCCAAGCTGACAGCAGGTCATACGATCTGGCTGCTGGAGGGTACTTATGCATTCTCCGAAATGATTGTGATCTCTGAGGATAACAGCGGTACAGCAAATGCCATGAAGGGCATGAAGGCATACAATGGTGCTGATGTTACCTTCGACTTCTCTGGTCAGGGTGCTGCGAATTCATCAAACCGTGGTATCGTATTGGACGGCGACTACTGGCATTTCTATGGCTTTGAGATCACCAAGGCAGCTGACAACGGTATGCTTCTGTCCGGTAACAACAATAAGATCGAGATGATGGTATTCAACGACAACCAGGATACTGGTCTCCAGCTGTCCCGTTACAATACCAATGCGGCAACTATTGCGGAATGGCCCAGCAACAACCTGATCTTGAACTGTACCTCGAAGAACAACTGTGACAATGCGTCCATGGAAAATGCAGACGGCTTTGCAGCAAAGCTGACCTGCGGCGAGGGCAATGTCTTTGATGGCTGTATGGCATATAACAACAGTGACGACGGCTGGGATCTCTTTGCAAAGTCAGAAACTGGTCCTATCGGCGTGGTTACGATCCAGAACAGCATTGCATTCCGCAACGGCTTTACAGAATTCGGTGAAGGCTATGGCGACTGTGATGGCAACGGCTTCAAGCTGGGCGGTTCCGGCATTGGTTCTGCTCATGTTGTAAAGAACTGTCTGGCATTCGAAAACCTCCACTGCGGCTTTACAGATAACAATAACCCGAAGCTGGGTACGCTGATCAACTGCACAGCAGTCAATAACAACGGCGAGGGTACAGGAAAGCCCAACTTCTCCTGCTATCGCTGCACCGATGACGGTTGTGATTTTGAAAACATTATGTCCTACTATGACAGCGCTGTATTCCTGTCTGACAGCAAGCTGAAGGGCGGCGCTTCTAACGATAAGTTCGTAGGCACCTTTACCAATGGTATTTACTACAACAGCGGTTACTATCAGGTCGATGCAAAGACCGATGTGACAAACGGCGCAAAAATCGGCACCAAGCTTTCCGCTGGTCCGGCGGCTTCTGACTTTATTTCTATGGCAGGAGCACCGGCACAGGGCACAGATTTCCACACTGCATGGAGAAATGCAGATGGTTCTCTTAACCCGGGCGGTTTGTATGAAACTGCGGATTCCAGCAGCTATAAGACCATGGGCTATCATATGTACAATGGCAGCATCGTGGTTCCGCCGACGACAACAACAAGCACAACTTCTTCGAATCATACAGAGACCACAACAACTACTGCTACCGGTGCATCTACCAATACTCCGGTGATTCCTTCCGGTGCACAGATCCATAACTTTACACTGAACGGTACAAACAGCACATTCTACACCATCAGCGGCAATCTTTCCACAGGCAAGGGTACTGTAAACTACAATGGTCTGGAACTGACCCAGTGCCTGAAGATGGAATCTGCGACTTCCATTACGTTTACAAATGCTGCTGACGGCAATCTGACTCTGGTATTCGTTGAACCGGCTGCAACAGTTAAGGTAGATGGTACAAAGTACACTGCAAGCGGTGACGGCATTATTACTGTTCCGGTTTCTGCTGGTGCACACACCATTTCAAAGGCAGACACTGCAAACCTGTTCTATATGGTATATGCAGATAAAGGCGGCACGGTAACAGAGACTACGACGACAGCAAAGCCGGATGAAACAACAACGGCAAAGCCGGATGAAACGACAACTGCAAAGCCGGATGAAACAACAACGGCAAAGCCGGATGAAACGACAACCGCAAAGCCGGATGAAACAACAACGGCAAAGCCGGATCAGACTACCACAAGTGTTTCCATTAACCCGAATATTCTGTATGGTGACGTCAACCTGGACGGCAGAGTGGACATTA
Source organism: uncultured Ruminococcus sp. (assembly GCF_937915125.1). Taxonomy (GTDB): domain Bacteria; phylum Bacillota; class Clostridia; order Oscillospirales; family Ruminococcaceae; genus Ruminococcus_C. The sequence goes on from NZ_CALDMP010000005.1 coordinate 16,459, forward strand.
CTGACGCGGTGCTTCTGAATAAGGCAACTGCTGGTGCAGTAAAGCTCAATGACAGCCAGTTTGCAAATGCAGACTGCTGGAAAAACGGCGAACTGAGCAGTGATGATGCACAGACACTTCTGAAGTTCCTGGTACATCTGATAAGCTCGCTGCCTGTGACAGAATAAGAATTACGTTAAAATTTGCCCCCGTCAGAATGAAACTGATTCTGACCGGAAAGAAGGCTGCTGTACCGATTTCAAGGTGCAGCAGCCTTTTACTTTGAGATCATTCCAGAAAAAACATGTTTCCCACTTGACAAACCCTGCCGAATTCATTATAATATAGGATAGGCAACACCGCACAAAGAGCGCCTGACGACTTTGCACGTCATATTTCACAAAAATGCTCGTGAATACAAAAAGTATTCACTGCGCTTTTTGTTTCATCTGACGCACAATCTTTGTGCGGTATTGCCGATAGAATATCGAAATGCAGTGAAAAGGAGGAGTATCCTGCACCGGATTCTTCAGAGAGAAAACGGTTGGTGCGAGTTTTCGGACGGTGCAGGAGAAGGTAGCCTTGGAGCAGTGCAGATGAAGTTCTCGTCCGGAGAATGGGTAATCTGCGCCGGGTGCGCCCGTTCCAGCGCAGGCAGAGTTTTTCTGCAATGAGTGCGGCAATTTTATTGCCGAATTCAGGTGGTAACACGGACAAATGTTCGCCCTGAGCAATCTTTCAGATTGCCGGGGTGTTTTTTATTGCGGCAATCAGCACATATTATACATGGAAAGGAAAAGTAACTATGAAACAGGAACTGGCAAAATCTTACCAGCCCAAAGACTTTGAAGACCGCATTTACCAGATGTGGAACGACAGCGGCAGCTTCACACCGCATGTAGATTCGGAAAAGAAACCCTATACCATCGTGATTCCTCCGCCCAATATCACCGGACAGCTGCACATGGGGCACGCACTGGATGAAACTTTACAGGATATTCTCATCCGCTGGAAGCGTATGTCCGGCTACAGCACCCTGTGGCTGCCGGGTACAGACCATGCCTCCATTGCAACGGAAGCGAAGATCGTAGAAGCAATGCGCAAAGAGGGCATCAAGAAGGAAGATATCGGTCGTGACGGCTTCCTGGAGCGTGCCTGGGACTGGAAAAAGCAGTACGGCGGCAGAATTGTGGAACAGCTGAAAAAACTGGGTTCCTCCTGCGACTGGACAAGAGAACGCTTCACCATGGACGAGGGCTGCAATAAGGCAGTCAAGGAAGTTTTCATCAAGTACTATGAAGAGGGACTGATCTACCGGGGCGAGCGTATCATCAACTGGTGCCCGAAATGTCTCACCTCTATCTCCGATGCAGAGGTAGAATATGAGGATCAGGCAGGTCACTTCTGGCATCTGCGCTATCCCCTGAAAGACGGCAGCGGTTATCTGGAACTGGCGACCACCCGTCCGGAAACGCTCCTGGGCGATACTGCCGTAGCTGTAAACCCCAACGATGAGCGCTACCAGCATCTGATCGGCAAGACGCTGATCCTGCCGCTGGTTCACCGGGAAATCCCCATTGTTGCCGATGAATACGTTGAGATGGACTTCGGTACCGGCGTAGTTAAGATTACTCCGGCACACGACCCCAACGACTTTGAAGTTGGTCTGCGTCACAATCTGGAAGTCATCAATGTTATGACAGACGATGCCAAGATCACAGATGATTATCCCAAGTATGCCGGTATGGATCGTTATGAAGCACGCAAGGCTATCGTGGAGGATCTGAAAGCCGAGGGCGCACTGGTGGAGATCGAGGACTACAGCCACAATGTGGGCACCTGCTACCGCTGCGGTACGACCGTTGAGCCGAGAGTTTCCAAGCAGTGGTTTGTCAAGATGAAGCCCCTGGCACAGCCGGCAATTGATGCAGTGAAGTCCGGCAGAACCAAATTTGTTCCGGAGCGTTTCAATAAGATCTATTTCCACTGGCTGGAAAATATCAAAGACTGGTGTATTTCCCGTCAGTTGTGGTGGGGTCACCAGATTCCGGCGTTCTACTGCGATGACTGCGGTGAAATGGTTGTCACCAAGGAAAACAGCGCAGTCTGCCCAAAATGCGGCAAGCCCATGCGTCAGGATCCTGATACGCTGGACACCTGGTTCAGCTCTGCCCTGTGGCCGTTCTCTACCCTGGGATGGCCGGAACAGACGGAAGATCTGAACTATTTCTACCCCACCAATACACTGGTAACAGGCTACGATATCATTTTCTTCTGGGTAGTCCGCATGATGTTCTCCGGTCTGAAAAATATGGGTGAAGTACCTTTCAACACCGTTCTCATTCACGGTCTGGTACGTGACGAACAGGGGCGGAAGATGTCCAAGTCTCTGGGCAACGGCATCGACCCGCTGAAAGTCATTGACGAATACGGTGCAGATGCCCTGCGCTTTATGCTGGCAACCGGCAATGCACCGGGAAATGATATGCGTTACAGTGACGACAAGGTAAAGGCTGCCCGGAATTTCGTCAACAAGCTGTGGAATGCATCCCGTTTCATTCTGATGAATCTGCCGGATGATTTCCACTACAACGGTCTGCCGGAAGATCTGGAGCTGGAAGATCGCTGGATCGTATCCAAGTTCAATGCTGTGGCAAAGGAAGTGGGCGAAAATCTGGACAAATTTGAGATCGGCGTAGCAAGTGCCAAGATCTATGACTTCATCTGGGATGTATACTGCGACTGGTATATCGAACTGACAAAGCCCAGAATCCAGGCTGGCGGTGCTGCCATGGAAAAGGCACAGGCTGTTCTGGTATGGGTAATGCGCGGTATGCTGAAGCTGCTGCATCCGTTTATGCCCTATATCACCGAAGAGATCTGGCAGGTACTGACAGACGGCGAATCCATGATTATCACAGAATCTTATCCGGTTTATGAGGAGCAATATGACTATGCCGATGCGGCACAGTTCGAAAAGGTGATCGACGCCATCCGTGCGATCCGCAACCGCCGGACGGAATTGCAGGTTCCGCCGTCCAAGAAGGCACGTGTCTGCATTGAGACCACAGAGCCGGAGCTTTACAAGAGCACTGCAATATTCTTCGAGAAACTGGCATCTGCCTCTGCGGTAGAAGTCGGCGCAAGCTTCGATATGCCGGATGCAGCTACTGCCGTAACAGACAGCGTGAGAATTTTCATTCCCATGGATGAACTGGTGGACAAGGACAAGGAACTGGCACGGCTGAAAAAGGAACAGGAAAAGGTACAGAAGGATCTGGACTTCCTGAGCAAGAAGCTGTCCAATCAGGGCTTTTTGGCAAAGGCACCGGAACAGCTGGTAGAAGCAGAAAAAGCGAAGCTGGCGAAGGCGCAGGAGAAGATGGACAAGATCATGCAGTCCATGGCAGCGTTACAGTAAGCCTAAAATATTCTAGTTTATGGTACGCTTGCATTTGTAGGGGCGGCTATTAGCCGCCCGCAGGTAAATCATTTGCTGACAGAAAAATGCGGGCGGATAATATCCGCCCCTACATTCTCCGCATTTTTATTCAACCGATATGTAAGTTTACCAACCAATGAAAAAACAAAAACGAGGTGAATGATAATGACCATTTCCGAAACCATGGACTATATCCAGAGCTTTCAGAAAAGCGGCAAGCCTGTCCATGACCTTTCCCGGATCCACGCTCTGCTGGATGCACTGGGCAATCCCCAGGATTCTCTCCGTGTGGTACACATTGCCGGTACAAACGGCAAAGGCTCCGTGCTGGCATTCTGTGCAGCGGCAGCTTCTGCGGCAGGCTTTCGGGTGGGCACGCTGACTTCTCCCTTTATCCGGCATTACACCGACCGGATTCAGATAAACGGGCAGGATATTCCCATGGAGACTCTCTGTACCCTCTGCGAACAGGTGCAGCAGTGTCCCGTCTCTGAGGATTGTTCCCAGTTTGAGATTACATTTGCCATTGCACTTCTCTGGTTTGTGCAGGAAAAATGCGATCTGGTCTTTCTGGAAACAGGAATCGGCGGTCTGCTGGATGCCACCAATGTGGTGAAGCATCCCCTGGTCTGCGTCATCACCTCGGTTTCCTATGACCACATGGCAATCCTTGGGAATACTCTGACTCAGATCGCAGCGCAGAAAGCCGGCATTATCAAGCCGGGGTGTCCCGTGGTGCTGTCCCCGGACAATCCTCTGGACGTGACCTGTCTGGTACAGGAAACGGCGCAACGCAAGCATGCCGCACTCATTACCCCAGCCATGGAGGACTGCCAGATCATGTCGGAAACGCTGGAGGAAACGGTATTCCAGTACCACTGTTTCACCTACACCCTTCATATGCCCGGACGGCATCAGGTGTACAATGCGCTGACAGCCATTGAGGTGATACGACTGCTGGGAATGCACGGCTATCTCATTTCCGCTGCTGTCACACAGCAGGCGTTTGAAAAAGTACAGGTACCGGCACGCACCCAGGTACTGCAAAAGGAACCGCTGGTTCTGCTGGACGGCGGTCACAATCAGGCAGGCGTCCTGGCGCTGACAGATCTGATTCAGCACGCCGGGCGCAAGCCAGTGCACGGCATCTGCGGCATGATGCAGAATAAGGATTATCAGACAGCCTGCGGTATCTTGCGGCAGACTCTGGATACGGTTATCTGCGTGGACGATTTCACGGAACACGCTGTAGCTGCCGAAACTCTGGCGGAGTGCTTCGGGGATCATAAACAGGTGCAGACTGCGCCGCTGAAACAAGCCTATGCAGCAGCATTGCAGCAGGCAAAGGCAGACGGCGGTATGGTCGTGGTCTGCGGTTCCCTCTATCTGGCAAGCGCTGTACTCCAGGAGGAAACAACGCCGGAGGATCAGCCGGTGCTGTAAAATCATCTGAGGCAACACCGCACAAAGAGTGCCTGACGGCTTTGCACGTCATATGCAAGCATCTGACGCACAATCTTTGTGCGGTATTGCCCTGAAAATAATCGTAAAAAATTGCAGAGAGTGCCATGTGCATTCTCTGCAATTTTTGTTTAAACGGCTTTTCCCGGTGCATACTCCTATTGAGGTGACCGATATGAAAAAACTGGAACTTGCGTTATTGCTGGGACTTGCCGGAGCGATCTGCTTTTCTTCCCTTACTAAAACAGCCGAAAGCCGTTCCGATCTGGAGGACAACGTCCTGCGGCTGCATATTCTTGCCAACTCCGACAGCATTGACGATCAGGCATTAAAGCTTAAAGTACGTGACCGGATACTGGAATACACAAGCGATATTCTCGGAAATCCAGGAGATACGCTGGAGGAAGTGGAGGAGATCGTCACAGAGCATCTGGAGGAACTGGAGGAGATCGCCCGGGAACTGATCCAGGATGAGGGTTACTCCTATGATGTCACTGCCCAGCTGGTGGAAATGGAATTTGACGATCGTACCTATGGAGAACTGACCATGCCTGCCGGCGAATATGACGCCCTGCGCATTACCATCGGTGAAGCCCAGGGGCAGAACTGGTGGTGTGTCATGTACCCATCTCTCTGTGTGTCAAATGCCTGCGAAGTGACGGATGATCCGGAGACAGAAGAGACATATTTTGATGCGGAAGAACAGGATCTTCTGGAGCATCATGAGCGATATGCCGTGAAACTGAAATGCGTAGAATGGTTTGAGAAGATGTTTTTACACTAAGGCAACACCGCACAAAGAGCGCCTGCCGGCTTTGCACGTCATATGCTTGCATATTTTCCGTCATATTTCACAAAAATGCTCGTGAATACACAAAGTATTCACTGCGCTTTTTGTTTCATCTGACGAAAAATCTGACAAAGTTTATGCTCGTAGAGTACATCTGACGCACAATCTTTGTGCGGTATTTCCCTAAATTCACCATTCCTGTTCTATCCGTTTTGGATGCTTTTCTTTCCGGCGATAGCGTTTGGCATTGGTTTCCGCTACTTTTGTCACGGGATCAACGCCGCCCCAATCTTTTCGCCGGAGTGCATTGCGGCGCTTCTGTTCCTTTTTGCTGCATTTCTCAAAGGGGACAAACTGCTTCATGCTTCTTCACCTGCCTTGAAATTATAAATGGGACGGATGATATCAATAACCTCCACCGTATCGCCGATGCACTGCAATATTTCCTCCATGGACTTATACGCCATAGGACACTCGTCCAGAGTATCCTTGTTGACAGAAGTGGTGTAGATACCGTTCATCTGCTTTTTAAATTCCGATACGGTGAATGTATTCCGGGCGGCAGAACGGGAAAGAACTCTGCCTGCACCGTGGGGTGCGGAATAATTCCAGTCGGGATTGCCCTTTCCCACGCAGATGAGACTGCCGTCTCGCATGTTGATGGGAATCAACAGCTTTTCGCCCATCTGTGCTGAAACGGCACCCTTGCGCAGAATCATGTGTTCTGTGTCAATATAATTGTGGATGGTGGTGAACTGTTCTGTCACGTGCAGTCCCATGCCCTTGATGAGTTCATCCATCATTGCCTTGCGGTTCCACATGGCGAATTCCTGTACCAGCTTCATATCGTGGAGATACTGTTCAAACAGTTCTCCCTCGGTGTAGGCAAGGGGCTTTGGCACGCTGGTGTATTTGGTATTTTTCCGCTTCTGCAATTCTGTCTGGATCTGCTTTTCCTTTCCGGCAGCTTTCAGATCGGCGATCAGGGCGTCCAGGTCTGCCTTGGAGCAGCCATTGAGACGGCGGTATGCTTCTTCCTGGTAATACTGCGCCGTTTCCACGCCCAGGTGCCGTGAGCCGGAGTGCAGCACCAGGTAGAGACTTCCGTCACTGCCCTTGTCTGCTTCGATGAAGTGATTGCCGCCGCCCAGTGTGCCGATACTCCGCTCTGCACGGATGGGATTGATATACTTGTAGCAGTACAGCTGTGTCAAGTCGATATTCTGTGCATAGCGGTGGGCTTTTTCTCGGATGGAAAAGCCGGAGGGAATCTTCTGGTAGATCAGCTTGTCCAGCTTTTGCAGTTCCAGATGGGTCTCCTTGAGCCGGGCAACTTCCATGCCGCAGCCGATATCCACGCCTACCAGATTGGGCACTGCCTTATCCGTAATGGTCATGGTTGTGCCGATGGTGCAGCCTGCCCCGGCGTGAACATCCGGCATAATACGGATTTTGGCGCCTTCTGCCATGGGCTGGTTGCACAGCTGAATGATCTGTCCGATGGCAGTGTCATCAATGTGATCTGTAAAGACCTTTGCTTCGTTGTATTTTCCGTTTAATATGAGCATTTCTGTTCCTTTCTGTTGTACCTGCGCCGGGAATTTGAAGCAATGCCGCGCAAAGCCGTCAGGCGGTCTTTGTGCGGTATTGCCTTGAATCATTCGCAAAAAAATGCACCTCTGCCCAAAGCAAAGGTGCATGGATTTCCGGAATGCGATCAGATTGATATGTCAGATCTGCCGTGCGCAGGGAATGATCATGCTTCGGTTGCCTTTTGTGCTGTTCCGTTTTACGTTCGTATGATTCGGATAATATGTACGGTTTTGCATGAGATTCACCTGCCTTTCTTGTATTTTAGCGTGTTCACAAAAATGAATCTGCAAATACGCTTTTATCAATTATACCACATTTTTTTAGCTTGTCAAGTAATTTTCGAAACAAAATTTTCCCGTCCGCTGTAGAAAAACAGCAGTCGGCATCGGAAAAACAAACATTTTTGAAAATACAAGGAAAACGTGAGATTGTCCTTGACAATACCAGGGGAATATAGTATAATAAAAACAATACCGCCAATTTTTTGTAATGCATACAGGCGGGTTTGCAGAAAATTGCAAAAAAATATTGAATAGAAAAGGAGCATTTGCATTATGCTGCTCGACAAATATTTACCGCGTATTGAATTTGACAGCTATGAGGATTTTAAAGAAAATTATCGTGTGAACATCCCGGAGGACTTCAACTTCGGCTTTGACATCATTGACGAATGGGCAAAGCAGGAGCCGGAGAAAAAAGCACTTGTCTGGTGTGATGATCACGGCGAGGAGCGCACATTCACATTCACTGATATTTCCCTATTGTCCAACCAGGCTGCCAATTATTTTCTGAGCCTTGGCATCAAGAAGGGCACAGTTGTCATGATGATTCTGCGCCGCCGCTGGGAATACTGGATCTGCGCTGTGGCACTCCATAAGATCGGTGCCATTCTGATTCCGGGATCTCTCCAGTTAACGAAAAAAGACCTGATCTATCGTGGAAACAGCGCAAAAATCCACACCATGATCTGCATCAATGACGATTATGTTATCGAACAGGTGGAACAGGCACAGGCTTCTGTTCCCACCATTGTCAATAAAATTGTCGTAAACGGCGAGCGTGCAGGTTGGAGAAGCTTCCAGGATGAGGTGAGCGGTTTTTCTACTGAGTTTGCACGTCCCACAGGTGAAGCCGGCACAAAGGCATCGGATACCATGCTGGTATACTTCACTTCCGGCACCACCGGCGAGCCGAAGATGATCCAGCATAACTATACCCACCCTCTGGGGCATATCGTCACTGCGAAATACTGGCATCAGGTGCAGGAGAACAAGCTGCACATGAGCGTTTCCGATTCCGGCTGGGCAAAGTTCGGCTGGGGTAAGATCTATGGGCAGTGGATTTGCGGTGCAGTGCAGTTCGTATATGATATGGACAAGTTTATCCCCACAAAGCTGCTCCAGAAGATCCAGGATTACAAGCTCACCACCTTCTGCGCACCGCCGACCATGTATCGGTTTATGCTCCAGGAGGATGTGGCATCCTACGATCTCTCCAGTGTGGAGAACTTCACCACAGCCGGCGAGCCGTTGAATCCAGAGGTATTCAACCGTTGGAAGGAACTCACCGGCAAGGAGATCCGGGAGGGATTTGGTCAGACCGAAGGTACTGTTCTAATCGCAAACTTCCCGTGGATCACCCCGAAGCCCGGTTCCACCGGAAAGCCGTCACCGCTGTATGATATCACATTGCAGCGTGAGGAGGACGGTACACCGGCAGCGGACAATGAACATGGCGTTCTGGTCATGCAGAACCTGAAGAAAGCATGGCCCACCGGTCTTTTTGTGGGATATTACAACAATCCGGAAATGACAGAGGAAGTGCTGGGCGGCGGCAGCTATTGCCCCCACGATGTCTTCGAACGGGATACAGACGGCTACTATTGGTTTGTGGGCAGAAATGATGATGTTATCAAGTGCTCTGGATATCGTATCGGGCCCTTCGAAGTAGAAAGTGCCCTCATCGAGCACCCGGCAGTTCTGGAATGCGCCATCACTGCGGCACCGGATCCCATCCGTGGTCAGGTGGTAAAGGCAACTGTTGTTCTGACAAAGGGATATACCCCCAGCCCGGAACTGACAAAGGAACTGCAAAATCACGTAAAGCATACCACTGCACCGTATAAATATCCTCGTATCATTGAGTATGTGGATGAGCTGCCGAAAACACTGGGCGGCAAGATCAAGCGTGCACAGATCCGTAAGGAAGATGAAGCAGCACAGAAGTAATTTGTGTTACTGCGCATAGAATTATACCTGGAAAACACCGTGTGAATGATTCGCACGGTGTTTTTTGCAAAAACAGCACAGAAAATTTACTATATTTTCTTTTGGAATGTTGCAATTTCTTATTGTATATGCTATAATAAAAGAAATAGATTCGTGTAAATAATGCAAAGGAGGGTGATGGCATGAGGCGTTTGATACGCAGTTGTGCGGTCTGTATCCTAACTGTTTGCTTTTCTGTTTTTTCACTGCATACAAACTGGTTCCGTGCGGCAGCAGAACAGCAGACAGAGGTGTCGGATATGAGCGGATATCCGGAAGAAACGGCTGCATTGGTCAATGATTTTCGTGCTGAAAATGGGCTGGAGCCGCTGCAGATCGCTCCGGTTTTATTGAAAGCTGCTTCGATACGTGCGCAGGAACAGCAGCAGACATATGGTCACACAAGACCGTCCGGCGAGAATTGGTTTACGATCGTGGGAGAAATGGGACTGGATACCAACTGTTTTGCTGCGGAAAATGTAGCTGCAGGGTATGAAACGCCGGAGGCTGTGGTAGAAGCCTGGAAAAATTCTCCGCCGCATCGTGCTGCTATGCTGGGAGAAAATTATGAGTATATTGGTATCGGCGTGAGCTATCTGGAAAATGATCCGGAATACTATTTTTATTACTGGGATCTGGTGATGATCTCCTCTGAAACCCCTTTGGATGGTGCGTGGATTCCGGGAAATAATGTTGAGACAACTGTTGTTACGGACGAGCAGTCATCGATTGATACCACTGCTGCTGATACACTGCCCGGTGGACTCTCTATTTATACCCGCATAGGGGATGCGAATATGGATAAGGAAATCAGCCTGGCGGATGTGGTTCTGATGCAGCAGATGATGCTGGGTCAGGTGACTGCCAATGACATGCAGCTGTTACAGGCGGATTGTTATCAGGATGGTATCGTGGATCAAAAAGATGTCCTTACCTTGCTGCGGTTTTTGATGCGTCTCGTAACGCAGATTCCGGTGATTCCATCGTAAGGTGATACAAAAGGGGCTGTTGCAAGGACAGTCAAATCCTGGTTCACGGGTGCGATTCCCACATCGCACCGTTTTCCTTTTGGATTTTGACTGCCTGCAACAGCCCTTTCTATGTGTTTCCATTAGGCAACACCGCACAAAGAGCGCCTGACGGCTTGCACATCATCTGCTTGCAGATTTTCTGTCATATTTCACAAAAAATCTGACTGCGCATATGACGTACAATCTTTATGCGGTATTGCCTTTACGTTGCCCTGTTCTCAATGGGCAGCAAAATGGTGATCTCTGTGCCTTTTCCCAGTTCACTCCGGAGAGAGATGGTGCCGTCGTGGCAATCAACGATATGCTTGACAATGGACAGCCCCAGACCAGTGCCGCCGCGCTGTTTGGAACGGCTTTTGTCCACACGGTAAAACCGCTCGAAGATCCGGCTCTGGGCGTTCAGGGGAATGCCGATGCCGTTGTCGGAGATGAGGATCTTCGCCTGCTGTCCCACGTGTGCAATGGAAATGTGTACCTCACCGCCGGGATTGTTGTATTTGATGGCGTTGTCGATGAGGTTGATGAACAATTCCCGGATATATCCCTCGTTGCTGTGCAGCAGGAGACAGGTACCTTCCAGAGTTACTTGGATATGACTCTGTTGGATCTGTGGTTCCAGGAGCTGGATGGCACTTCTGGCGGAAGCGGAAAGCTCCACCGGGGTATCCAGCATTTCCGTATGCTCTTCAATCTCAGAGAGCCGGATGATATCATTGATGAGAAAGAGCAGTCGTTCGCTTTCCCGTTCAATCATTGCGCCGTATTTGAGCACATCTTCTGTTTTGGTAATCATACCGCTGCCGAACATTTCCCCGAAGCCCTTGATGGTCGTCAGGGGCGTTTTCAGTTCGTGGGAGACGTTTGCCGTGAATTCCTGACGCATTTTCTCTGCCTTGACGCTGTAGGTCACATCTACCAGGAGAATAATTGTGCCGAAAATGCCGCCCATTTCTACACGGCTGATATGGGCACGGATGTATTTTCCGTCAATTTGCAGGAGCTGGCGGACAGACGCATGGTGTTCTGCTTTGGATTTGCGCAGAGCGTTCAGAAAATCCTGGTTGTCAGTGAGGATGAAAATGGACTTATCCTCCCATTCGCCCTTGTCAATTTCCAATAGTGTTGTCGCCGTGCGGTTTGCCAGCTGGATCTTGTCGGAATCATCCAGGATCAGAATACCCTCAACCATGTGCTCCTGGATCAGTCCGATAATATCCTTTTCGTGGTATAATTCTTTCTGCGTGCGGCTCATCTCCTGCCGCAGGGCATTTAGTGTTTTTTGTTCCTCCATGTGCTGCTGCTGCATGTGCTGTTTCAGGTGCATATACGCCATGCCCAGAATAAGCAGCAGGCTGACAGTCACAGCAAGGGCGATCCATGCGATCCAGTCCATGTTTTATCCTCCGATCTTATACCCGTAGCCTCGAACCGTGTGAATGAAATTCTGACATCCGGCGGCATCCAGCTTTTGCCGTAGCGTTTTGATATGGGCATCTACTGTGCGGGTCTCTCCCTCGTACTGAAAGCCCCAGACCTGTTCCAGGAGTCGGTCTCGGGAAATCGCCGTGCCCCGGTTTCGCACCAGATAGGACAGCAGTTCGAATTCTTTATATGTCAAAGGGATTTCTGTGTCCTGAAAAGTCACTATGCGTTGATCCAGGTCGATGACAAGCTCCTGGACAGCCAGAACATGGGGCTGTTCCGGTTCTGCCGGATGGCTCCGGCGGAGTACTGCCTTAATACGGGACAGCAGTTCCATGATACCAAAAGGTTTTGTAATGTAGTCGTCAGCACCGTTTTCCAGCCCGGTCACTTTGTCGATCTCCGTGGACTTTGCAGAGAGCATGATCACCGGGATATCCCGTGTTGCCGGTTCAGATTTCAGACGCTTTAAAATGGAGATGCCGTCCTCGTCAGGAAGCATGATATCCAGCAGGATTAGTGCCGGGGCGGCCGTCTGCATCCGCTGGAAAAAAGCTTTGCCGTTGGGAAAGCCCTCCGCTGTATAGCCGCCGGACTGCAATGCGCAGGTGATCAGTTCTCGTATGCCGTTGTCATCTTCAATACAAAATATATTTGCCAAGATCCTCGTCCTCTTTCATGTAACTTCTGTTAGGGCAATCCCATAAAAGCCGTCAGGCGTTCTTTGTACGATGTTGCTTCAGATCTGCCTCAATAGCTGCCGTCATGGCTTGCACCGCAGTTTCTACCGCATGTGTCATATCATTTTCGGCATGGGCATTATCCCGCACGACCTGTTCCCGTTCCTGATTCCACAGCATTTGCAGTACCGTGGCGCAGCGGACATGCCGGGCGGCGGCTACGATAAACAGTGCGGCGGATTCCATTTCGGATGCCAGGGCGCCGGCGGCTTTCCATGCCTGCCAGTGATTCAGCAATGTTTGAGAGATTGGCATGGATTCCGGGTCATGCTGCCCATAAAAAGAATCTTTGCACTGTACCACGCCGGTGCTATAAGGATATGCACGGGATTGGGCAGCGCATACCAGATGCTGTACCAGAGAAAAGTCAGGTACTGCCGGAAAAGCGAGAGGCAGATATTCCTGTGTCGTTCCCTCCATGCGGATGGCACCGGTGGGAATGATGAGCGTTCCCGGTATCAATTCCGGCTGCATACCGCCGCAGGTGCCAATGCGGATGAAAGTGTGGGCACCCAGTGCCACCAGTTCCTCCATGGCAATGGCGGCAGAGGGTCCGCCGATTCCGGTGGAAGTGACGCTGACAGGCGTATCGCCGATTTTTCCGGTATAGGTGGTGAATTCCCGGCTCTGGACGACCTTTTGGGCATCTGTCAGATAGCCTGCAATCATTGCCGTCCGTCCGGGATCGCCGGGAAGAAAGACATACTGTCCCACTTCACCGGGGGCGCATTGGATGTGGAATTGACGTTCAGACATGGGTGATCCTCCTGAATGCATAAAGTTGAATCATGGTGCATCATGCAGATGACGATGAAGCGTAAAAAGGCTGGGAATTGTAGAGGCGAACTGCGTTCGCCCGCAGAATTCCGAAAATTACTCAACGGGCGAACAATGTTCGCCCTGCATTGGTATAACTTCTATAAGGGCAATACCGCACAAAGATTGTGCGTCAGATGCGCCGTCAGATTTTTCGTCAGATGAAGCAAAAAGCGCAGTGAATACTTTGTGTATTCACGAGCATTTTTGCGAAATATGACGGAAAATATGCAAGCATATGACGTGCAAAGCCGTCAGGCGCTCTTTGTGCGGTGTTGCCTAAGATAAAACAACAAAAATCGTTTTCAACGATAAAAACCGTCTGCTTGACAAATTGCCGAAACTCTGTTATGATACTTACTGTTATCTTATTACGTGGAGGAATTGCATATGCAGCCGAATCCGTACTGGCAGCCGCCGGAGCCGCAGCATCACTATGACATCCGTGCACTGATCTTCGGGGCAGTTTCTTTTCTGTTCTGCCAATTGCCGCTGATTCCTGTGGGAACGGGGATCATTGCCATTGTTTATGCTGCAAAAGCCAGAAAACAGCCGTACAGCAATCGGAACATTACCATAGTCGGCATGGTGCTCGGTATCATCGGAATCTGTGTGGGATTTATTGCAACTATATACTGGGCATTCTGTTTTCTGGGGATTTTAGCGATGCTGTACCAGGAGTCGGATTTGGTGCCCACTCCTGCCGATCCGGATGTCTATGAATTTGAAAATCCCGGTCAGCCGGCAGTATTCCGGATGTGGAAATTTCTGTAAAATTACAGCTTATCCGTACTTTCGCTTTGGGCAACTTCAGTCTCCTCAGCAGTATTCGGATTCTGCGGCGGCTCCGGTACATTCATTTCCTCCGGCGGCGGCATCACCACCGCAAAGCCGGAATCTGGTGCTTCTTCTGCCTGTTCCCGGCAAGCGGGATCTACGCAGAAGGAAATTGCCTTATGATTGTTAACGATCCGGTTCACACGTTCTGTGCCGCCGTATTCGCCGTCAATGGTCCAGGAAACCGGCTCATCGTCCAGATTGGTCACCGTCAGTTGGGACGTGCGGAAATAGTGGAGATACTGCTTCGCCAGTCCCAGCTGGATCTTGGAAAATGCCGCAATGAGCTGGTGGAATTCGATCAAATTGGACGGTTTGTGGATCAGGGTTACTTCAAAGAGACCGTCATCCCAGCGTACATCGGAAAGTGCCAGGAATTTCGCGACAGAGGAAGAATTCGTCACCATACCGTAGAGAAATTCATCTTCAATGACGCCGCCGTCATGTTCGATCCGCATCCGGCAGGAGCGGATCTTCGGCAGCTTGGAGATAGCATTGAGAATATAGGCGGCGTGTCCCAGGACATTTTTGAATTGCTGGGGTGTCTGGTATGAGATTTCCGTCAGTGCGCCGAATGCCGCAACATAGGTGAAATATTTATCGTTAAAGCCGCCAATATCGCATCGCATGGGCTCACCGTTGATGATGCAGTCCACAGCAGCTTCGGGGTCTTTGGGAATGCCCAGACCACGTGCAAAGTCGTTGGTGGAACCAAACGGGATATAGCCGATGGGGCACGGCGTTTCGCTTGACATACAGCCCTGGATCACTTCGTTCAATGTGCCATCGCCGCCGGAGCAGACGAGGATGTCATAACACCCGGCATCACAGGCTTCTTTTGCACATATTGTGGCATCGCCGCGTTCCTGGGTGGGATGCACCGTGACCTGAAATCCGGCAGCTGTGAAGCGGTCTACAATCATGGCGAGATGTGAACCGACAGATGCTCTGCCGGAATACAGATTGCAGATAAAGTAAAGCTGTTTCAAAAAATAACCTCCTTTGTCATTTCTATGGTATCTTTAGTATAACACGATTTGTGCAAAAATGCAAGGGCATTGAAAACATGTTCCTGCGAAAGGAGATGGATTCTCATGAGAAATGTGATGCAGGAAATCGAAGTGCCGGACTGGAAGGAACGTCTTGCCGCATATGTTCCCCAGGATGCACAGGAACAGGTGGACTATGAGGAAATATGCAAGGCGGCGGAAATTGACGGCGTGCAGATCCTGCACCGTTCCAGAACAGCAGGTCATGTGACTTGTTCCGGCTTTGTCATGAATCCGGCGCTGGATGCCGTATTGATGGTGTATCATAATATTTACGATTCTTTTGCCTGGACAGGGGGACATGCAGATGGTTCCACGGATTTTCTATGGACGGCCGTCCGGGAGGCAAAGGAGGAAACGGGGATCCGGAAACCCTTTCCGCTGTCCGGTGCAATTCTCTCTCTGGATGTGCTGCCGGTAAAGGCGCATGTGAAAAACGGCGCTGAAGTCCCGGCGCATGTGCACTATAATGTGACATACGGGCTGATCGCCGACTCCAGGGAAACCATTTCTGTGAAGCCGGATGAAAACCAGGCTGTCCAGTGGATTCCGGTGGAACAACTGGCGCAGGTTTGTCGGGAACCACATATGCTCCCGGTATATGAAAAGGTGATAGCCCGGATGCGTGCCTGTGCTGCACAGCAAAAGCAGGTCATGGCTGCTATGACAGAGCCGCTTCTGGCGTGGTATCCCTTCCATGCGAGAGATCTGCTCTGGCGGCATGACAAGGAACCTTATCATGTGTGGCTGTCGGAAATTATGTTGCAGCAGACACGTGTGGAGGCGGTGAAATCCTATTACCAGCGCTTTCTGGAAGTATTCCCGGATGTCCACGCCCTTGCGGCAGCAACGCAGGATCAGGTGAACAAGTGCTGGGAGGGTCTGGGCTACTACAGCAGAGCCGCCAATCTGCGCAAAGCTGCAGAGGAAATCGTGGAAACATATCACGGCAGCTTTCCGTCTACGTGGGAGGAAGTGCGCAGTCTGCCCGGTGTAGGAGATTACACAGCCGGTGCCATTTGTTCCATCTGTTATGAACTGCCCACGCCGGCGGTGGATGGCAATGTGCTACGGGTGACGGCACGGGTGACGGATAACTTCTGTGAGATCGACCGTACAGAGCGAAAAGAGGCAGTGACCAAAGCCCTTGGGGAAGTGTACCAGTCCCACCCTGGCAGCTGCGGTATGCTGACACAGGCACTCATGGAACTGGGTGCTACAGTGTGTCTGCCCAATGGTCAGCCCCTTTGCGGGGAATGCCCTCTGGCGTTTCTTTGTATGGCACGGAAAAATGACGATGTTATGCGTTTGCCCCAGAGAACGGCGAAAAAGCCCCGGAAAATGGAACAATATACTGTATTTGTACTGTGCTGTGACGGAAAATATGCAGTCCGGAAACGCAGTGCAAAGGGATTGCTGCACGGCTTGTGGGAATACCCCAATATTTCCGGTATATGCACCACAGAGGAGGCGATTGCACAGGTCAGTGCGTGGCACTGCCAGCCCCAAGATGTGCTGCAAACAGTAGAACGGCGGCATATTTTCACCCATGTGGAGTGGGAGATGTATGGGGTGTATCTGACCTGTGCCCGGCAGGATGAACAGTTCGTCTGGCGTTCGGCGCAGGAAATCGCAGCGGAGATTTCTCTGCCCACGGCATTCCGGCAGTTTATGCCGAAGTGATCCAGTTTATGCAGCAGAATCAGTGATTTTGAGTAAAAAAACAAATGCGTCATAAAGTTGAGTATAAAGTTGAGTAAAGTTGAGTTTGCGTGAAAAATGAAACCATCCCCTTGACAAATCCAGAGAAATCCGGTATAATTAACTACTATGAGCAGACTGTGTGATAGCGCAGCGTAAGCTGTGAGGAAAGTCCGAGCACCATAGGGCAGGATAGCTGTTAACGGCAGCCGGGGGCGACCCTAGAGCCAGTGCAACAGAGAGATACCGCCGCAGCAATGCGGTAAGGGTGGAAAGGTGCGGTAAGAGCGCACCAGAGTACGGGAGACCGTACTGCTATGTAAACCTTATCCGGTGCAACGTCTATTGGTACACGCTGCCGCAACATCGGCCCGGTGGGCAGCGGCGTAATGGCGGCATGAGCTGCGAGGCGACTTGCAGACTAGATAAATTATCACACACGACAGAACTCGGCTTATAGGTCTGGTCATGACAGCGCAGCATTTTTGACTGCGCTGTCTTTGTAGGAATATGTTTTAATCAGTGATTCCTTAGGGCAATACCGCACAAAGATTGTGCGTCAGATGCAAGCATATGACGTGCAAAGCCGGAAGGCGTTCTTTGTGCGGTGTTGCCATAGAAAGAATAACGCTGCATAAGATAGTTCTGGAGGTGTCTGTGATGGATATGCTGGAACAGAATGGGAAAACTACAGTGCAGGCAGGGAATCGGAGCTATACTGTGATCGTGACTGCACCGGAGAAAAATGCGGCGAGAGAAGATTCAGATCGGATCCGGCTGGGAAAAATGCTGGATCAGCTGATCCGCATTCCTGGCGGAAAGCGAAAAAGGAAGTAAAGCGATAATATTGCTGGAATCGAGAAAACGGAGGTGCTGTGTATGATGGACGCAGAGACAATGCTCTGGTATAAACAGCCGGCAGAAGATTTTGACCATGCACTGCCGATCGGAAACGGCAGGATCGGAGCCATGGTATTTGGCGGTGCGGCAGATGAGGTACTCAAATTAAACGAGGATTCCATCTGGTCCGGGGGAAAGCGGAACCGGAACAATCCCGATGCCCGTGAGGGTCTGGAAGAAGTGCGTGCTCTGCTGAAAGAGGAGCGCATTGCAGAAGCCGAGGCGGTCGCATTTCAGAAAATGCAGGGCGTAACACCCAATTCCCGGCACTATATGCCCCTGGGGAATCTGAATCTGCATATGGATTTTGATGGCAAGGCAAAACAATACCAGCGCAGTCTGGATCTGGAACAGGCACTGGTTACGGTGCGCTTTACGGCGAACGATGTGACCTATGTCCGTGAGGTATTTGTATCCGAGCCGGATCGTGTTCTGGTATTGCACATTGCCGCCAGCGAGCCGGGAAAGATCAATCTCTGTGCGTCAGTGGACGGACGGGATGATTATTATGACGATTGCCGTCCCTGTACCGATTATGATAACATGATCGTCTACACAGGCGGCACAGGCAGCAGGGATGGTATTTTTTTTGCTGCAGCTATGACTGGCTTTACCGAAGGCGGTTCCATCCGCACAGTGGGTGGGTCTCTGGTGGTGGAACATGCCAACGAGGTGACTCTGCTTCTGAGTGTGGGCACCAGCTTTTATCACGGGGAACAGTATGAGGATGTCGCAAAGCTGGATGCGTCCTATGCAGCGGATTGCAGCTATGAGGAACTGCTGTATCGCCATCTGACGGAATATCAGGAAAAATTCCGCAGGGTACGCTTTACCCTGCCGGACAACAGTGAGGGCGGCAGTGCACTTCCTACCGATGAGCGTCTGCTTCGCCTGAGAGGTGATGAGGGCGATCATAAGGAATGCAAACTGCAAATCCATGACAGCAAGCTAGCGGTGCTCTATTTCAACTATGGCAGATATCTCATGCTGTCTGCAAGCCGTCCGGGCACACAGCCCATGAATCTCCAGGGTATCTGGAATCAGGATATGTGGCCGGCGTGGGGCTGCCGCTTTACCATTAATATCAATACGGAGATGAACTACTGGCCGGCGGAGGTATGCAATCTGTCGGAATGCCATCTGCCTCTGTTCGACCTTATCGAACGGATGCGTGCGCCGGGACGGGAAACTGCTCAGGCAATGTATGGCTGCCGGGGATTTGTCTGCCATCACAATACGGATATCTGGGGTGATACAGCACCTCAGGATCTGTGGATGCCAGCTACCATCTGGCCTATGGGTGCAGCGTGGCTGTGTCTGCATATTTTTGAGCATTATGAGTTTACTCAGGATCTGGAGTTTTTGGATCAGCACTACGAGGCAATTCGAGAGGCTGCGCTGTTCTTTGTGGACTATCTGATTGAGAACGAAGTCGGGGAGCTTGTGACCTGTCCCTCTGTATCGCCGGAAAACACCTATAAAACAGAGCGTGGAACAAAGGGCTGTCTGTGCAGCGGCCCTTTTATGGATACGGAAATTCTCACGGTACTGTTCCGTGATGTCATTAAAAGCAGCAAGCTCCTGGGACGTGACGAGGCATTTGCCGCACAGCTGGAGGAGCTGCTCCAGAAGCTGCCGCCGCTGAAAGTGGGTAAGTACGGTCAGATTCAGGAGTGGGCGAAGGATTATGAGGAAGTGGAGATCGGTCACCGGCACATATCCCAGTTGTTTGCCCTGTACCCGGCAGATCTCATTACGCCGTATCACACGCCGGAACTGGGCAAGGCTGCACGTGCAACCCTGATTCGCCGGCTGACCTATGGCGGCGGTCATACGGGCTGGAGCCGTGCATGGATCATTAACATGTGGGCAAGACTACTGGATAAGAACTCGGCATATGAGAACTTGCAGAAGCTTCTGGCATGGTCAACCAATCCCAACTTGCTGGATTCTCATCCGCCGTTTCAGATCGATGGAAATTTCGGCGGTACAGCGGCAATTGCAGAGTGTTTGCTGCAAAGTCACCGTGGTGAGATCAATCTGCTGCCGGCATTGCCGGAATCGTGGCCGGACGGCAGTATTTGCGGGTTGCGTGCCCGTGGCGGCTTTGAGGTAGATATCACCTGGCATCAGGGCAAGCTGGAATCAGCAGTGATTCGTTCACTGGCAGGAAAGCCCTGCACAGTGCGTGCCAATACTATCATTAGTGTCAGCAGTGATACGGGCTCGGTAGATGCACGTATTGACGGCGCACTGCTGACCTTCCCCACGGAAGCAGGAGCGACATATCGCATTCGAGTATAAAGGCAACACCGCACAAAGAGCGCCTGTCGGCTTTGTACGATATTGCCTAAAAAGTAATGGTATCCACTTATGTAATAATCTGAACTTCGCACAGATTTAGTTAACGATATTCCATAGACCGGGAGATGGATAGATTGAGAAAACAGCAAATTTGCGCATTGTTGGCGGCTGTGATGATGCTGACAGGGTGTGCTAAAATTGAACAGGAGCCGGAATGGAACGACGCACTGACGGCAACGCCGGTGACGCAGTTGGAAACGGAAGTGGCTACGGAAACGACTGCACCCCAGCATCCTGCCGTCGCTTTGCAGGTGCCGGAAATTACACGACAGGATGCGTCCCTGAAGCTGGAAGCGGAAGATGCCGCAATCCCCTCCGGTTGCTCTGTGGCAATGCTGCCTCGTTTGGGCTATTCTGGTACAGGGTATCTCAGCGGTCTGGATGCCGATAATCACAGTACTCTTGTCTTGACGGCGGAGATCCCTGCCACGCAGCATTATGATATCACTGTAGTAGTAGGCTCTGGTGCAGCATCTACCTGCAAAATTCTCGCCAATGGCGAACCAGTGTACACGATGACTACGGATGCAACAGAGAATTTCATGCGTGTTACAGTACAGGGAATCTTCCTGTCTGCCGGCGACTGCGAACTGTCCATTGTTCCGGTAGATGGTCTTGTGGATATTGACTGCGTGGAACTGACCAATAATACCAGCCTTTATGATGAAATAGCAGAAATCGACGCAATGCCGGTAAACACAGATGCTACGGCAAAGACAAAGCAGCTGTATCAATTTCTTACAAAGAATTATGGTTCTAAGATCATCACCGGACAGTATGTTTCAGACAGCTCTGATGGGGAACTGAACCAGATTTATACTGTCACCGGAAAATATCCCATGATCCGATTTGCAGACATGGGTGCATATTCTCCCAATGGCGGCGATTCTCGAAAGGCAACTGCCGTGGAGGACAGTCTCGCCTGGGCAGAGGAAGGCGGTGTTGTGGGGTTGTCCTGGCTGTGGAATGCGCCAACGGGAACTGATACGATTTATGCCAAAGATGCCACTTTTGATCTGGCAGAGGCGGTGACAGATGCCGATGTAGCTATGTGTTCGCCCCAGGAACTGTCGAAAATGGAAGAAAACGGAGAAATCTCCGCGAGCTGCTATGCCCTTCTCCAGGACATCGATGCCATTTCAGCAGCAATGCAGCCTCTGGCGGATGCAGATGTGCCGGTGTTGTGGCGCCCTTTGGGCGAAGCAGGCGGTGGCTGGTATTGGTGGGGGAGTGCCGGTGCAGATGCCTATTGCTGGCTTTGGGACTTGATGTATACTCGTATGACGGCGTATCACAAGCTGAACAATTTGCTTTGGGTCTGGAACGGTCAGAGCAGCAGCTTTTTGGTGGAGGAATCCCAGTATGACATTGCATCGCTGGATCTCTATGTGGATAAAGCAGAGGTGTATGGAAGCCGCTATGAACAGTATGTGGCACTTCGGAATATGGTGCCGGGGAAAATGCTTGCGATCAGTGAGTGCAGCACGGTACCCGATATGAACGCCATGTTCCGGGATAATGCAGTGTGGTCTTTTTTCGGTTTGTGGTATGCGCCGTATCTGGGCGAATATACGGATAATAGTACCCTTATTGCCATTTACAATTCAGAGGGTGCTCTGACACGGGAAGATTTTTCGTATCAGTGAGAAATGTAAAGGCAGCACCGCACAAAGAGCGCCTGGCGGCTTTGCACGTCATATGCTTGCATATTTTCCGTCATATTTCACAAAAATGCTCGTGAATACACAAAGTATTCACTGCGCTTTTTGTTTCATCTGACGAAAAATCTGACGGCGCATCTGACGCACAATCTTTGTGCGGTATTGCCTAAAAAAACATCAGCACTAGGGCGTGCTATGTGAATACACTCTGATCCAGCTGTGAAATAAAAAGTTTATCACACAGAAAAGGAACGTTTTTGTAAGGAAAACGTTCCTTTTTTTATGCAATATCTAAAAACACTTTTTATAATTCAATTCTTCCGGGAAATCAACTTTTTTTGCTCTGACCTCTTGACATTTTTCTGCTTATTGCGTATAATGAACATATGAACAATCGTTCAAATGATAGATGCATAGGAGGAATCAGAATGCGAAAGATATATCGTATGGAGAACCTGGACTGCGCAAATTGTGCAGCAAAGATGGAGGCAGCTATTCAGAAGCTGGAAGGCGTACAGTCTGCGACAGTGAGTTTTATGACCCAGAAGCTGACCATTGAAGCGGAGGAAGCGGATTTTCCGAAAATTCTGAAAGCGGCGCAGAAGTGTGTGCGGAAGGTAGAGCCGGATTGTGAGATCATTGTCAAGTGATAAAGAAGCGCAATGCATGTAACGTCAAAGTAATATCAAAAACTTCATTGCCAAGCTGCCTTTTTCAAAACGGTTAGGAAATCGCTCTTGGTTAGACAACTAGGGGAAACGTAGTTATTCAAAAAAAACCGGAAAGGAATGCCTTATGACACGACAACAACGAAAAATACTCATCAAGATCCTGATCGGCGGCGTGCTATTTGCGGCGGCAATGCTTGTAACCCATTTGCTTACCCTGCCATGGTGGGGTGAATTGGTGATCTTTCTCGCCGTTTATCTGGTGCCCGGCTGGAGCGTTCTTGCAAAGGCGGCACGGAATATTGCCCATGGTCAGGTGTTCGACGAAAATTTCCTGATGACCATTGCCTCCATTGCCGCCTTTGCCATCGGCGAATATCCCGAGGCAGTGGAAGTCATCCTGTTCTATCAAGTGGGTGAACTGTTCGAAAAAATCGCCGTGGGACGTTCCCGCCAGGCAGTATCCGATCTTCTGGATCTCTGTCCTGATGAAGCAACGGTGCTCCGGGACGGAAAGCCGGAAACAGTTCTGGTGGAAGAAGTCGCCGTAGGCGAACATATTCTGGTGCGGCCCGGAGAGAAATTCCCGCTGGATGCCGAAGTTTTCCAGGGGCACACAACTATTGATACCGCCGCCCTCACGGGAGAATCCATGCCCGTATCTGCGGCGCCCGGAGACGGCGTTTGCAGCGGCTGCGTGAATCTCAGCGGTGCAGTGGAGCTTGTGGTCACAAAGCCGGCTTCGGAATCCACTGCCTCTAAAATCATGGAACTGGTGGAGACTTCTGCCTCCCAAAAGGCAAAGACGGAACAGTTTATTACCCGGTTCGCCCGGTATTATACGCCCTGCGTGGTCATTGCCGCAGTGATTCTTGCTATCGTACCGCCGCTGATTACGGGGCAGACATTTTCAGAATGGATCTATCGTGCGCTGACGTTCCTGATTATTTCGTGTCCGTGTGCACTGGTGATCTCTGTTCCCCTGAGCTTTTTCGGCGGAATCGGCTGTGCCTCCAAAAACGGCATTCTGGTGAAGGGCAGTAACTATTTGGAAGCACTGGCACGTGCTCAGACGGTGGTCATGGATAAGACAGGTACCCTGACCCAGGGAAAATTCCGTGTAACTAAGCAGTATGCTTTGGAAATTTCTGAAGAAGAACAGCTGGAACTGGCGGCGTTGGCGGAATCTGCATCCAATCATCCCATTGCCCAGTCCCTGCGGGATGCCTATGGAAAACCGTTGGACAGCGCACGTGTGACAGAGCTTCAGGAACGTGCCGGGCACGGTGTTTCGGCATTGGTGGACGGCAGACAGGTTCTCGCCGGAAATGCAGCCTATCTGGAGGATGCCGGGCTGGAACCGGCAGTGCCTGATGGCAGCGGTACAGCTGTGCATGTGGCGGTGGATGGTGTTTATGCCGGATATCTCCTCATCGCAGACAGCATAAAGCCGGATGCGGCAGAAGCAGTGCAGACCCTCCGGAAGTCCGGCGTCACATGTGTGGCAATGCTCACCGGAGACAGCGAATCTGCGGCGCAGGAAGTGGGCGAGACATTGTATCTGGATGCAGTGCACGCAAAGTGTCTCCCTACGGACAAGGTGCAGCACATGCAGGAATACCGGAAAAAGCTGAACAAAGGCAGAACGCTGGTCTTTGTGGGCGATGGTATGAACGATGCACCGGTGCTGGCACAGTCGGATGTGGGCGTTGCAATGGGCGGTCTCGGCTCCGATGCGGCGATTGCAGCGGCAGATCTGGTGATCCTGGATGA
This sequence comes from uncultured Ruminococcus sp., assembly GCF_937915125.1. Lineage (GTDB taxonomy): Bacteria > Bacillota > Clostridia > Oscillospirales > Ruminococcaceae > Ruminococcus_C. The sequence continues at coordinate 40,953 of NZ_CALDMP010000005.1, forward strand.
CAAGCCCTCAAAGCTTGGAGTTGCAGTGCAAATTGCCAAAAAGACCATGGGCATTGCACAGCAGAATATTGTGTTTGCATTGGGCGTCAAGGCGATTGTCCTGGTGCTGGGTGCCTGCGGTCTGGCGCATATCGGCGCAGCAGTTTTTGCAGATGTAGGCGTTTCTGTGATCGCCATTCTCAACTCTATGCGGGCGATGCGTGCGGTGAAATCGAAAGAAAAGTAAAGGCAATACCGTATAAAGAGTGCCTGCCGGCTTAGCACGTCATATGCTTGCATATTTTACGTCAAATTTCACAAAAAATATGACGGCGCATCTGACGCACACTCTTTGTCCGGTATTGCCTAAAGAATACGGCAGATTTCGTGAATATGCGAGGTCTGCCGTTTTTTCTGTACTTCCTGATTTTCTCTTGACATCTTCTATATCCTGTGCTACAATAAAATTATCCCCCATAGGGGGATATATCAAGAGAGAAAGGACGGAGTGCGATGCACACCCATGAACATGAAAACACAAAAGCAGTTATCAATCGTCTGTCCAGAGCCATCGGGCATCTGGAATCGGTGAAGAAAATGGTGGAGGATGGCAGGGATTGCAGCGAAGTGCTCATTCAGCTTGCAGCAGTAAAGTCTGCCATCAACAATACAGGAAAGCTGATCCTGAAAGATCATATCAATCACTGTGTGGTACATGCCATTGAAAACGAAGATGAACAGGTGCTGGCGGAATTGAACGATGCCATCGACAAATTTATCAAGTAGGTGTGCCATGAAACAGGGAAAAGCCATTTGTTTTGCTGTCCTTGCGGCGGCATTTTATGCCATCAATTCGCCGGTATCCAAGCTGCTCCTGGAAAAACTGTCTGCCGCCATGCTGGCAGCGCTGCTCTACCTGGGGGCAGGGCTGGGACTGTTTCTGGTGGGATTGGTGCAGAAAAAACTGGGCAGGGGAGAACGGGAAAAACCACTGACAAAGAAAGAACTCCCATATACCATTGGAATGGTTGTGCTGGATATTGCCGCCCCAATTTTTCTGATGCTGGGGCTTCGTATGACAACTGCGGCAAATGCATCGCTGCTGAATAATTTTGAGATCGTTGCCACAAGCGTGATTGCATTATGCATATTCAAAGAGGTCATCTCGAAACGGTTATGGCTAGGGATCGCGCTTGTCACTGCGGCAAGTCTGCTGCTTTCTTTTGAGGATCTGAGCACTTTTTCGTTTTCTGCTGGCTCGGTATTTGTGCTCCTCGCCTGCGTTTGCTGGGGATTTGAAAATAACTGCACCAAGATGCTTTCCTCGAAAAATCCTCTGGAAGTCGTTGTGATCAAGGGCTTTTGTTCCGGAACAGGTTCGCTGCTCATTGCCATTGTACGGGGCGAATGCAGTCTGAATGTTCTTTATATTCTGTTTGCCCTGCTTCTGGGTTTTGTGGCATATGGGCTGAGCATTTTCTTTTATATCTATGCCCAGCGCTATCTGGGTGCGGCAAAGACCAGCGCTTATTATGCCGTTTCCCCCTTTCTCAGTGCCATTCTGTCCCTGCTGATCTTCCGGGAACTTCCGACGATGCTCTATGTTGCAGCTTTTGTGATCATGCTTGTAGGAACGTATTTTGTTACCATTGATGGACGTGAAAAACAGTGATGTATTGTACTTCATTTTCATCCTCCAAAATAAGAAAGTCGCTTTTGATTCTATCCTGAATCCGCAAAACTCAAATTGACATTATATCTGTTTTTGCCCTATTTTAAGGCTTAAACAAGCTTTTTTTCTTGCTTAAAATTATTCACCCAAAAGGTGTACTTTTCAAAGCTGAAAAATATCTTGTTTTTCTCGGAATACAGCCACTTTTTGTGCTTTTATAAAATTCAATTTTGCGGATTCAGGTCTATTTTGAAGTGTTATACTGAAAGAGTAGTCGAAAAACGCCCAAAAATTGGTATAATATAATTTACAAAACCAGAAAGGGAAAACGACTATGAAGTACAGTAAAGAATTCAAAGAAGAAGCGTTAAAGCTATCAGATGAGATCGGACTGAACTATATCAATCTTCGGAAATATTACAGTGAGACTTTGGGACAGAGTGCGATTTCTATCATTCAACTGGAAAATGGTGAAAAGACAGAATTCGTCAACACACGTATTCCGGTGGACGATGTACCCATCTACTTCCGCCTTGTGATTACCGGGAGACATTCCCAGTTCTATTGGAGCTATGACGGCGAAACCTATACGAAAATCGGTATTCTCTTTGATACCACGAAATTTTCGGATGATTACTGCAAATATGGGGAATTTACAGGAACTATGGTTGGAATTACCTGTGCCGATAGAGTAAAACATCAGCATTATGCAGATTTTGACTTCTTTGCATATAAAACAGATCCGGAGCATTCTGAAGTTGGTTAAGGCAATAGAACATATGCGCCAATTTATGACAGCCACAGTGATTTTCTCTTTCACTGTGGCTGTCATTGTTCTTTCAAAAATATAACGCGCAAAGGCGCCAGGTGTTCCGCCTTATCGGGAATACAAAAAAGGCTGAATTACGTGAAATTTCCGTAATTCAGCCTGATTGGAAATGGTGCGGATGACAGGACTTGAACCTGCACGCCGGAGGCAATAGAACCTAAGGGTAGCGTCATGACAGTGGATTAATAATATGTATAGCCTAACATCCGATTGAATCAGGGGTCTGAAAAATAAACTGTGTAAATGCAATTTTCCCAAAATTAATGATAATACTAAAAATGCAGCCAAAAGTGGCAACGCTGAGGAGCGACCAGACGCAGGCTGTGAGATAAAACGGTGGAAAGCGGCGGCAGAAATGTCGTCGTTTTTCATTGTTCCACCGGATATCTCCAAAGCGGATAAACCTCGGGAGTTTGAGGGCAGCGCCCTCAACAGCCGTCAGGCTGCCAGTCTGTCCTCAAAGAAAATCGCAAACTGCGAGTACGCAAGTCCCCAGTCTCTAACTGGCATAGTCCATTTCTTTGAGATTTCCTTTACGCTCATATAGATGACCTTGCGTATGGAATCATCAGTCGGAAAAATCGACTTTGATTTTGTGAATTTTCTCACCATTCTGTGGTAGCTTTCAACTGCATTTGTTGTATATATTATCTTACGAATCTCCTGCGGATATTCGAAAAATGTTGTCAATTCCGCCCAGTTTTTGTCCCATGATTTTATAATGTTCGGATACTTCTTGTCCCACTTTTCACGGAACTCTTCTTTAGCGTATTCAGCATCATCAAGGTTTACTGCACTGTAGATTTTCTTAAGGTCTGCACATACTGTTTTTCTGTCTTTGTATGGCACGAACTTGCAGCTGTTTCTTATCTGATGAACAATGCAAAGCTGATTTTTTTGAGTCTGAATTTCGAACTGTGTAAATACTTACATCTGACACAATTCACCAACAACCGCCTTTGTCATTATATCTACAAGAATGTAAAAGTCAAGGCTAAAATGAACGCAAATGCGGTCTTGACTTTTACATTCTTGTAGAAGTACGGCAATTAAGCGGTTGTTGGAGATTTTATGGTCGAATTAATAAAACACATTTTAAAAATCATACCCGATTTTTTGTCTTTGGAAAGACTGCATTTATTGCCTCACAAAGTCCTGTCAGATTGTCATGGCAAGCAATGAAAATGTCCGTAACACCGCGGCTTTTCAGGTCTGAGCATATACTTGCGTAGAAACTTGCAGACTCATTTTCTGATATCCATGTGCCGAGAATTTCTTTCTGTCCTTCCATATTGATACCCAGAACAGAGTAAACACACTTGCTGATAATTTTGTTGTCCTTGCGTGAGTTGAATACGATTCCGTCAAAGAAAATCACCGGATATATTTTGTCCAGTGGACGGTTCTGCCACTCGTTTACTTCAGGAAGAATCTTGTCGGTTATACGGGAAATCAATCCCTGCGAAATTTCGGAACCGTAGATTTCACGCAGTGTATCTTCAATGTCACGCTGTGACATTCCTTTGGCGTACATTGCCATGATTTTCTGCTCAATTTCATCTGTACGGGTCTGTCTTTTTTCAATGACTTTCGGCTCAAATTCACCGTTTCTGTCACGAGGCACGGCAATTTCGCAATCACCGTAATCACTGCTTATTGTCTTTTTGCCATAGCCGTTCCGGCTGTTTCCAGAGTTGTTTCCAAGGGCTGAATTTTTCTCGTAACCCAAGTGTTCATCCATTTCAGCTTCGAGCATCTGCTCAATTGTACCGGAAAAAAGTCGCTTTAACATACTCTGGATATCACCTGTATTGTGACAGTCTGCCATCAGCAGTTTTACAAGTTCCATTTCCTTTTCATTCAAACCGTGTTCTCTTTTCATAACAATTTACCTCCAAATTTCTTTGTGGGTATTATTGCCATTTACACGGTTCCGTATTCAGACTCAAAGAATCCGTCAGCTATAACCGCCGACGGATTCTTTTTGCATCTTAAATTTATAAGCTTCAACGTTTTAATAAATTGAAACTATATAATAAATATGTGATTATCCCACACACTGGGTATTCTTTTGCCGTCATCCCATGTTTCCAATGTATATGATACCATTTTTCCGTCAGAGTTGTAATTATAGAAGAATTTATCTATACTCATGATTTTAACGTCAAAGTTATAATTTTGCAAAGTGCTTGAAACCAGCTTGCCATTATTATAGAAAAATTCTTCATTGCTGATTTCATTACAGTTAAACGGCTCATCAAATATACTCATATAATCATAGGATTGAATCAGTCCGTTTTGATACGAGCATTTTGTAAGTCCCGATATCCATACGGTTTTACCGGAATTAATCTGAAAGACTACGGATTCTGTAAAGCCGTCATAATTATAGATAAGCTCATATTCAATGACCGAGCTGTCGCAGCCTTCAGGAATATCGGGTCTTTTTGCAAGAATCATTTTGTTATCGGCATTAAACCAATACTCAAAATCAGGTGTTTTTCTAGGCTTCTTTATCAGTTTTCCTCTTTTGCACCCTCCGATAACAATATCCAAAACGGGACTTGGACAGTAAAAACCACGGTGGAGACATTCTCCTCCTCTTGAAAATTCCTTTCTTACAACGCTCTTTTCTGCTACTGTAAAAGAAGATAGCAACTGCTTACTGCAGCGATTATAAATCTGTTGTGCTTCTTCTCTTTTTTTTAAGAATGAATTGAGAACATCTCCCATGGTACTTTTCTCCTCTCAAATTAAAATGGTGCAACTTTATCCATCGTTAGTATAAATCCTTTTAGGGTAGATAATGCTTGAACCACCTTTTGATAACGTTGCCCTTGATTTTTTCCTTTATTATACGCACTAATTACAACAGAATTTGTAAATTCATAGTATCGGTTTGTGTGTAAACGACGATGCAATCCGGTCTTAATTGAAACCAAATTTCGATAATCAGTCTGGTATTTAATTCCAACATTTTTAAGCGCAGTTCTTGCACCATTTGCATTTTTAGCCGCTTTAGCTACGATATGATGTACCTCACGAGGGGACCTATATCTTGGTTTGGTTTTAACTCTTGCAAAACTAAGACCAATACTCCGAGCTATAGATTGCGCCTGTGAGTTTGCCCAGCTAAAAGCAACACCAAGATTTCTCATTCCTCTTGAAATTCCTCCAGAAATTGTATTACACATTCTGTTCCAAGCACTAAGAAATGACGGAGATGTCAAAACAGCTGTAAGACAAATCGTAATAATAGCACAAGCAAGGAAATAGATTCCCATGATAATTATTGTCCCATCACTGCCTTCAGGGTCAACCATGTTGACCGCGTTGTTGTTACAATAAGCAAAGAGATTTGTTCCCAAGATATTGCTATCAGAAATTATCTCATCCGCATTCAAAAATCTACCCGTAAAGCTGTCATAATACCTTGACTGTAGGTAATAAAGACCGCTTTCATTATCATAGTAATATCCACGATAGCGGAATGGATTTGCATTAGCAATTTCCTGATTGCCCGAAACGGAAGCAATATTGCCCCATGCGTCATAGAAGTATTCGCTTACAAAGTTACCGTCTGCGTCAAATATCCTTACAACGTCGCCCTGAGCATTTTTTTCAAAGTAGTATGTCTGATCATTGTATTCAAATCCTATGATTGAATAATTTTCATCGTAAATATACCAATTAATATTTCCATTTGTCGTTTCTGAAACAATTTTAGTTCCATCAAGTTGGTAAGTAGTTTCAGTACCATTAACAGTTTTAGAGGTTCTGATTCCATCGCTGTTATAAGTATAGTTTACCACATTATCGTTCTTTTGTAAAGAGGAAAGCTGTCTTCCCGTCCATGTAAACTGCATTCCGTCACGATATGATAATGGGTTTCCTATTTCATCATATGTGATATTTTGACCATTGAAGCTTGTTAAAAGATCTCTCCATTCAGCATCTTCATAAGAGTAATTTTTTGTTAAAATGACTTCACCGAGTTCACCGTTAGTATATGCATATTCGTCAGATTTTAAAATATTTCCGGCATTGTCGTATGTATACATAACAGTTTTATTAGCATATACGCTGTTTTCCCTGATAAGCTGTCCTAAACCGTCATATTCATAACTTGCTTTTTCTGTATCGTTTTCAACAATTGTCGAAATTTTGCCTTTTGAATCATAATTGTATTGAATAGTTTTACCGTCCTGATACTCAATCTTACTTACGCCCTCTGCCGTATTCGTGCGGACTGATGATAAGATGGAGTTTTCGTTAGAGTAAATGGTATTTTGCTCTGTATTTTCACCAGAAACAACTGAAACCAACTTGCCACCGGAAATCAGATTCGTAGTTGAACTTGATTCCACAATTTCATCTGATTCGAATTCAGATTCCTCATTATCTTCACAAACAGTGTGCTGACTTTTATTTATAGAACCATTCATGTATGTTATTTCACACTCGTCATCTGTTTCATTATAACTGATGCTGAATCCGTTGTCGGATGTTACGGAAGTGGTATTTCCGTCTTCATCGTATGTATAGAAAAAACTTGTGTTTTCACTGTTATCTGTATATGTCAGAACATTTCCATTCTCATCATATGTCCACTCATAGACAACTTCACCGTTTACCTTCTGTGCGATAACATCATCGTTTGTGTCATAAACGTATTCGCTGTTATCACCGTTTCCGTAGTTTTCTGACAAGAGATTTTTTCCGGAATAGTTGCTGGTAACAATGGTTCTGTTTCCAATGCCTACATCCGTTATATTACCACTCTCATCATAGGAAAAGTCATACTGAAAACCATTGTGCGTAATGGTGGTGAGATTTCCGGCATCATATCCGTATGTATTTACAACATACTGTCCGTCAACATATTCAATTGCAGCAGTAATATTGTCATCACTATCATAGACATTGGTGCCTTTATTATCGCCGATTGTGGAAGACTTGCTTTCCCCGTTTACATAGTTATACACAGATTCGCATCTGTTCCCATCGTTGTCCACATATCTTGTAACAAGATCAAATTCGCTTGTATGAACAGGAACATCATAATTTACTTCACGTCCCGAATCAGGATCAGTTTTCATCGGCTCTGCGTCCTCATTGTCAGGAATTCCATCAAAATCGCTGTCTGTAAGATATGGATTTGTACCGAGTTCCATTTCCTGCAAGTTGGTAATACCGTCGCCGTCAAAATCTGTGTCTTCGTCATACACAAGCGGATCGGTGTAGAGAACATTCATTTCATAACCGTCTGAAAAGCCATCACCGTCCGTGTCGGCATTATTAGGATCCGAACCTATACATATTTCGTAACCGTCTGGAATGCCATCTCCGTCTGAATCAGTTGTATCCGCATGAATTCCGTCTGCATCCTTTACAAGCGTTGCCACTAAAGATTGAATCTCTTCACCAAATCTTGTGTGTACAACAACCTTATAATCAGCTTTATCTGTTAATGATTCAGCTGACATTCTGTACTCTTCTTCAGAAGTTGTACCAAGTTTATTAAATGCTGCTTCACTTCCATATCTTGCATATACATCAACAGAACTGATATTTTCATTACTGCTCCACTGCAGCACAATTTCTTTAGTATCTTCATCCTTATATGCATACAAGCCCATTAACTGGTCAATTCTTGTATATTCAATGTTGTCAACGGATTCTGCAATTGAATCGTTTTTATTGACCGTAAAATTGTTTGCCTGAACATAAATTTCTTTAGCAATAATTGCACCTTCAATATTTACCATTGCGCCATTTAAGGTTACAATACCATTAGGAGCATAAATTATTCCTTTGAAATCAGTCAGATTGTTGCAATTGATTGAGATATCTCCGTTCTTGGAATAAAGAATTGCGTTTTCACCATAAATTGCTTCTCCACTCAAGTAAATATTCTGCTCGGCGATAACAGTATGATTAACTTTAACTGTACTTCCGCTTGCAGAATAAACATCGCTGCTGTAAATATTAGACTCCGTTTCAACAGCAGTTCCACCAAAATAACCGTTGGAGATTGACTGTGCATCGGAATTCAACATGAGCATAAGACCATCATTCAAATTCAACAGTTCAGCGGTTTGCTGAACTTCTCCGTTAATGTTAGGATTTGCTGATTGAACTGACAAATTGCCTGTTTGAATAACAAACTCAAATCCCTGTTGAATTTCAACAGCAGCCGTATTGTTTGAATTGAAATTTGCTTCATCTGCAAATGCCGACATACCCATGTTAACCGAGAGTGCGGCAATCAATGCAAATGAAACGATTTTACTAAAAGTTTTCCTTTTCATTGATTTCTCCTTCTTTAAATTGTTTTCGTTGAACTGTATTTGGTAAGCGTTTCGTAATTGTCTCCTGCATAAACCTTAAAAACAGTTTTTAAGCGATATGTACCTTTTGATAAACTACTCTTGCTGTTTGTCGCATAACCTTTGTAACCGACATCTGTTTCAATCCAGCAGCTGACTTGACTCCAACTACCTGTTGATGTCTTTTTCTGCAACGTTTGAGTGATAACGATTTTAGTCGTTTCATTTCTGTAACCTGTTGCTTGACTTATGCAATTTGCAGTAGTTCCGGAAACAGAAAGTGTTGAACTGCATGAAGAAGTGTATAAATTATATACAGATACTTCTTGTGCCAATACTGTACTGCTTAAACAAACTACTGCCACAATGGTCATTACAATTGCCGCAATTATTTTCTTTGCCATAAAATTCACCTCCTGTTTTAAATTAGAATAGACAAGAAAATATTTACAATTTTCTCATTCTACTCTAAATAACAAAACAAGAGGCGTTTTCCTGACATAAAATTTGAATTTTTGTACCTATTCTATCTTTTTCACAGAATTTACAATCTTTATCAGTTCACTTTTGTTAATATTTGATGATACATCAATAATATAATCACCAATATCCCAAATTATATGGGAGTAATTATGATTATCATAAAAATAAACTGCTTCTTTTCCGTTTATATCTATAGCTGTTGTTTCAGCGTTTTCCGTATTTATAAGTAAATCATATGCTGATTTGGTATATTGGGAAAAATCAATTACATAGTTGTCATTAACATAAACTGTATTTCTGAATGTTTCATTATACTCATGATAGTCAATAGTATAATCGTTTAAATCATAAGTTATTTCATATTTTTCTTCTATAATTTCAGGAGCATTGCCATCATCCACTGTCTGAACAATTGAAAATTTTTCAAACGTTCTTACAATAAAATTAATAACAGCGTTTCTGAGTGCGTCTACGCTCATAATTGTTGCAGAGGATACAATGATTATACCTGCAGCTATACATGCAGCACGTTTAGCAGAAGAATTGATTATTCTGTAATATGGTTTGTTCCTGCGCTGTATGAGTTTATGCATTTTCTTTTCAAACTTATCTGAAAAAACATGCTTTTCAGATGTTTTTGTTAAATTTCTATAATCTCTTTCCATTGCCTCATGTATGGCATTTCTAAACTTTTCATTTTGCATGCTATTCACCTTTTTCCAATATTTCTTTTAATAATTTTTTTGCTCTTTCTGCTCTTTTCCATACGGTTTCAGGAGAAATTTTCAAAATCTTTGAAATTTGTTTTGCTGTCAACTCTTCATAATAATACAAATAAATAATGTCTCTGTATATTACCGGCAGCTCCGATATCTTTTCAACCAATAACTGATAATCGAACTTTTCAAATACATTTGCATCAACTGGTGTCTTAAAATCATCAAGTTCTTCACAATATTTATTTCTCCTTTTATTACTGTTGTATAGAGTGATTGAAGTATTTCTAACTATAATAACAAAATAATACTTGATTTCCTGACATGCTATCTGATTTATTTTTTCAAAGTTATTAGCAATAGAAACAAAAGCCTCATGAACAGCATCTTCTGCATCTTCACAGTTATGTAATATGCTATATGCAACTGCATACATATCCTGCCTGTATTTTATGTAAAGATCTTGAAATTTACTTTTATCTTCATCGGTGTTAAGTATAGTCAAGTAAAAATTTAGCATATATTTCTCCTTTTTCGAAAATTATAAATCTCAATGGTAAATATTTACTGTTTGTTATTATAATACATTTTGAACAATTATTCAATAAGCATATGTAGATTTATAATATCATTGTGAGTATTAATATTTAAATAGTTTCGGTCATAAATTATTCAAAGCAATTGACATACCCCATCTCACCCTGACATGTTTTAACTGCACAAAAAACAAAGCTGACACATAGTCTGTTTCATGTGCAAAACGGATATTCTTATCAGAAACTATTGACAAGAGCGTTAGGATGATATACCATAGAATTGGAAACATAGTCTGCAAAGATTTAAGAGTCTTTGCAGGCTTTTTTGTTTGCACTCTTAAATCTGGTAAGGAGGTATGACAGAATGAAAAAGCTTGATTCAAAGTCTTGTGAAGAAATCATGACAACGGTGTACAAACCGATTGAATTCGTTGTTGAGGGATTGATTGCACAGGGCTTGTATATACTTGCCGGAGCACCGAAGGTCGGGAAGTCGTGGTTAGCACTTGATATATGTCTGAGTATAGCAAAAGGAGAAAAAGTCATAGGACACGAAACTCTGTGCAGTACTGCATTGTATTTATGTTTAGAGGACAGCTTTGCAAGAATACAAAATCGTCTTTATGAAATTACAGATGAGCCTGCTGACAATCTGTACTTTGCAGTTATGGCGGATTCAATCGGTGACGGACTGGAGGTGCAGATAGAAAAGTTCAAATCAGAACATATTGACTTGAAAATAGTGTTTGTTGATACTCTCCAAATGGTGCGAAGTGAAAACGAATCATCATACGGTTCAGATTACAAGGAACTGTCTGTTCTGAAATCACTTGCTGACAGACTTGAAATTGCAATTGTACTTGTGCATCATACCAGAAAGTGTTCCGACAAAGATCCGTTCAATATGATTTCAGGTTCAACCGGTATCAGTGGTTGTGTTGACGGAAGTATGGTGCTGATTGAAACAAAGCGTGGAAGTCGGAAAGCTGTTCTGCATTGCGTTGGACGTGACATTGAAAATGCTGAAATCAATTTGCAGTTTGATTCAGAACTGAAAAAGTGGATTGTAACTGATGAACCTGTTGTTCATAAAAGCAATGAAAGCATTTTTCTTGCTGCTGTTTACTTGTTCATAAAAGTGAAAATTCATTTTGAAGGCTCGGCTACTGAATTGGTAGAGCAGCTAAAGTTTTTTAGCGATGAAGAATTTTTTGCTAATCGAGTTACCCGTGAACTTGTTCAGAATGGTTACACACTTAAAAAGTATGGTGTTGATTTTCAGTACAGACGTGTTCACGGTGGACGTAAAATTATTCTTCACTATGACCGTGAGCGTGACAGTAGTGACAGTAAAATAACTGTCGCAGTTACTGTCACGGAAAGTTCGCAAAGTCCGTAACAGCGTTGTCTGAGGGCGTGTCAGTAAAAATATTTCTTCTGTCACGCAAAAGTTACTGTCACGCCTGAATCAGGGCAAAACAAGGCGATTTGTGCCCTCCGGTTTTCAGTCGTAGAAGTTATCGAGTGCGTGCCCGCACAGGGCAATTTCGCGGTTTACTTTGCAGAAAAACGATACAAAACATCGCGCATTATTCCTTGCGAGAATTCAGCTGCAAATTTAAGTTTTGAAATATTTCAAAATGTCCAGTCGGGTCACCGACCGGTCACGCACTTGCAAGTTAAAGCAACGGGGTTGCATTCACAGCAGACGGCAAAGCCGACTGCAATTCTGCGAGGTTTGAGAAGTTTCCACAAAGGGGTTGTAGAATCGAAAGATTAGAAATATAGGAGTTGTAAGCTTAGAAAACCGCATAGAATCTGCAAATTTTAAGGAGTTGTGCCGAATTTATAAAAATTTGAGATAGAAATGAAATATTGAAATGCTCAATTTAATTTTCACAAGTAAAACGAACGCAAGGATGTCATGGAGGGCGATAAAGAAATGTCAAGGCAAAGAGAGATACCTAAAATTAATTCAGTTATTGTCACTTACAACGGCAACAAAAAGTTATTCGATAAATTCGTAGAAGGACTGATAAAAAATTACCTATCCTTTATTGGTAAGGTAGAATTCAAACCGTAGGTCTGGACTTGTGAGCAGTAATGTGGTATGGTGTGTCGTAACACCCGAAAGGGTGATGCGACTGCCAGAGGAGGTAAAAAAATGAAGGTATGGCTATACTATCGCCTGTCCAGAGATGAAGATGAGGAAATGAACAGTCTTCAAAATCAGCGGCAGATACTTGCCGACTACGCAGAACAGAACGGTCATGAAATTGTCGGTGAAAGCTTTGATGACAACGTTTCAGGCATGACGTTTCAAAGAAAAGGTCTTGGGGAACTTGAACTTGCGGTGGATGAAAACAGAATAGATGCTGTGCTGGTAAAAGATTTGTCCCGTCTGGGCAGACACAGAACACAGACTGCGTTGTTCATAGATCACCTCAGAGAGAACAATGTCAAGGTGATTTCTGTGACTGAGGGCATTGACACAGCAAATGAAAACGACGATTTGCTGATAGGATTCAAGCAGATTTTCAATGATTTTTATGCGAAAGACATAAGCAAAAAAGTCAGGGCAGGGGTGCGTCAAAAGCAGAAGAACGGCATGGTTGTAAATCTTCCGATGGGATATTACAAGGACAAAAACACAAACGAAGTTCTGATTGACGAGATTGCAGCCGACATTATTCGGGAGATTTTTCAGAAATATATCGACGGTTACGGTCTTACTACCATAGCAAGGGAGTTAAACAGCCGAAACATAAAGTCACCGGAGTACTTTTCACACAGAAAAACAGGAGCACAGCGAACACAGATGTGTCAGAAATTTCTATGGACTCAGACGACGGTCAAACGGCTGCTTCAGAATGAAATTTACACAGGAACGCTTGTGAATCACAAAACTGTTACGAGCAAAATTTACAAGACCAGAAGCTTTGTTCCGGATAATGAACAGTACAGGCATGAAAACTTTCTGCCGCCGATAATTGATATGAATGTGTGGGATAAGGCACAGATATTGCTTGAACAGCGTCCGAAATCTAATGTAAGGGCGGCTGACGGCAGGAAGATACATAGATACTGCGGCATGATAAAATGTGCAGAATGCGGAGCAATTCTGATAGCCAAAAGGAGAAAATATTCTGACGGAACAGAATGGGTGGAGTACACCTGTAACAGTCACCACAGATACGGAAAAGAATACTGTACTCCTCATAGAATCCGTGAAGAACAGCTTGATGAAATTGTAACTGGTGAAGTTCTGAGGCTGAAAAATAAGATACTGTACGAAAGTGAAAAGTACGATAAAATTATTAAGGACTGGCTGAAAGAAAAGCCGAGGTGTGAGCAGAGAATATCTCAGCACAAGGATAAAATATCTGTACTGAAAAATCAGATTGAGAATCTGATTATGGAGAGAATCGGTGACCGTGAACACGCTGAAATTTACAATGGCATGATAAAGAAACGTGAAGAAGAAATAGACTGTCTTGAACAGAAAATTGCTGATATTCTGAATTATTCCGAGGTCAGCCGGAAAAAGAAAGAGCAGCTGAAAAGTACTCAACAGCTGCTTGAAGAAGTGTTGAAAGAACCTAAAATTACAGATGCTGATTTAAGGTTACTAATTGAAAAGGTACTTATTCATCAGAATGAAGATAAGAGTATTGATGTGCGGCTTGAATTTAATGGGGATTTTGATGAAAAAGTGATTGGATAAAAATAACGGATTCCGTAAATGGGAATCCGTTTTGTATTGGTACGGGTGACAGGACTTGAACCTGCACACCTTTCGGCATTAGAACCTAAATCTAACGTGTCTGCCAGTTTCACCACACCCGCACATATTAAATTGCCTGTCAGATTTCACCTGCGGACAGTCACAGGGAATAAATGCACTGAAGTGTCGCAACCAAAATCTAACGTGTCTGCCAGTTTCACCACACCCGCACATATTAAATTGCCTGTCAGATTTCACCTGCGGACAGTCACAGGAAATAAATGCACTGAAGTGTCACAACCAAAATCTATCGTGTCTGCCAGTTTCACCACATCCGCATCGTTGTCTGGGACGCTTTTCAGTATAGCATATTTTTTGCATTTTGTCAAGGAAGCAAAATACAAATTTTATTGGTTCATTCAGAAATAGCTGTTGCCATGTCTACGGAACGCAGGTTGCCAAACTGGAAATGTTCTGTTATACTGAATACAGAAAGCTTTCTCAGTAATTCTCAAACAGGAGGAAAATCATATGAATCGTTATGTCACTGGTCAGACTATTCAGACACTGCGGGAAAAGCGTGGATTTACCCAGCGGCAGCTGGCAGAACAGCTCTTTGTCAGTCACAAGACCATCTCCAAATGGGAAACCGGAAAGGGTCTCCCGGACATTACCCTGCTGGAACCTCTGGCAAAGGCGCTGGGCGTATCTGTTGCCGAACTTCTATCGGGTGACTATATTACCAACACCAACCGGAGCGCCAATATGCTGCATACACAATTTTATGTGTGTCCGGTCTGCGGCAACGTGATTTATGCCGCAGGCGAAGGGGCTTTCAGCTGCTGCGGTATCACTCTTCCGCCGCTTCAGCCGGAGGAACCGGACGAAGAACATGTTATGCACCTAGAACTCGTGGACGGCGAACGCTATGTGCGCATGGCACATCCCATGACAAAAACACACTACATCTCCTTTTTCGCTTGCGTCACATCCGACCGGGTCATTCTGACAAAGCTCTACCCGGAACAAAACCCGGAAGTATGTCTCCCAATGCGAGGACACGGTTGGATCTATGCCTATTGTAACCAGCACGGATTTTTCCGGGTGCGTGTGTAAATGGTGCCTTGCCGAAAAAATTGCTGGAAATGCACTTGAGGCAACACCGCACAAAGAGCGCCTGACGGCTTTGCACGTCATATGCTTGCATCTTTTCCGTCATATTTCACAAAAATGCTCGTGAATACACAAAGTATTCACTGCGCTTTTTGTTTCATCTGACGAAAAATCTGACGGCGCATCTGACGCACAATCTTTGTGCGGTATTGCCTTGACAAATCCGGTGAAATCGGCTATAAGTTATTTTGCATAAAACTTGACAATCCCCGATGCCTATGCTATACTATAAAATAGTGTATTTCGGCAGAATGCCGGAGAATTACAGCAAAAAAGGATGGAAACTGCAATGAAATTAGGTATGGTCGGGCTTCCCAACGTGGGAAAAAGCACGCTCTTTAACGCATTGACAAATGCAGGCGCAGAATCGGCAAACTACCCTTTCTGTACCATTGAAAAAAATGTAGGTATCGTCTCCGTACCGGACTCACGTCTGGACAAGTTGGCAGAGATGTACGATCCGGACAAGTTCACGCCTGCAACACTGGAATTCGTGGATATTGCCGGTCTGGTAAAGGGTGCGTCCAAGGGCGAAGGTCTGGGCAACAAATTCCTGGGCGATATCCGTGAAGTAGACGCCATTGTTCATGTGGTACGCTGCTTTGAGGATGAGAATATTATCCACGTAGACGGCAGGATCAACCCGGCTTCGGATATCGAAACCATCAATCTGGAACTGATCTTTTCCGACATGGAAATGGTGGCACGCCGGATCGACCGCACCAAAAAGGCATTGAAAGGTGACAAGAAATTACAGGCACAGGTGGACTTTCTGGAACGGCTCCAGGCACATCTGGAAGAGGGCAAATCTGCCCGCGGCTTCGACTTCACCGAGGATGAGCTTGCCTGGATGCATGACATGCCCCTGCTGTCTGCAAAGCCGGTGATCTATGCGGCGAATATGAGTGAGGAAGATTTCCGCAATAACATTGACACCAACGAGCATTATCAGACTGTCTGCAAGATCGCCCAGGAGGAACACGCCGCCGTACTTCCCATCTGCGCCAGAATGGAGGCAGAGATCGCCGACATGGAACCGGATGACAAAGCGATGTTCCTGGAAGATCTGGGGCTGGAGGAATCGGGTCTGAACCGGATCATCCGTGAGGGCTATGCACTGCTGGGACTGATCTCCTATCTGACTGCTGGAAAGCAGGAGGTTCGTGCCTGGACCATCACAAAGGGTACTCGTGCACCCCAGGCTGCCGGAAAGATCCACACAGACTTCGAAAAGGGTTTCATCCGTGCCGAAGTTGTCTCCTATGACGACCTGATGGCATGCGGTTCTATGACCGCTGCAAAGGAAAAGGGATTGGTTCGCCTGGAAGGAAAAGAGTATGTCATGCAGGACGGCGATATTGTACTGTTCCGGTTTAATGTATAAGGGCATACTACAAAAAGGTATTTCCGGATGGATTGAAATCCAAAAGAGTAGATAAAGTTAAGGGCATCTCTAAATACCCCGAATTCGTCAGATGTGCCGCAGATGACGGGTGAACGGGATTTTAGAGGTGCCCTTTAAGCAACACCGTGCAAAGCCGTCAGGCATTCTTTGTGCGGTGTTGCTTTTATTTTTTGAAAAAGTATTGATTTTCTATCTGAATTATGGTGTAATTATGATGCGTATTAGAGCACGTAGTGGAGCATATATGAAATATTTTATATGAATATGCTCCGATGTTGACATTTATAAGAATAATTATGACAAGGAGTTGAAAATGAAACAATTTCAGTTTGAATATTCTAATGCAGCGGCATTTCGGGAAGAGCTGATCCGACTGAAACAGCGGCATGAGATCACTTCGCAGACGGCGATTGTGTTTCAGATCTATTCCGAACTGCTGGACTATGGAAAAATGGAAAAACTGAGCAGTGTGATCGAACAGGAGATGCCCGACGCCCTGTATGTCGGCTGTTCTGCAAACGGCAATATACTCAACGGCCAATTTTCGTCTTCCAGTATTGTGATCATCTGTACGGTATTTGAAAAGCCGTCTACCAAGGTCAAGCTTCTTCAGTTTGATTTTGCTGCCGAAACGGTGGACAATGTGGTCAGCAGTCTGTTGAAAGAAGCGGAAGAGAATCCATGGGTAAAAGCCATTGAAATGTATGTGACGATCCCTGAAATATCCACCTCTGGTTTTTGCGATGGATTGAAAGACCTGCGGCCGGATATTCAGGTTTTCGGCGGCGTTGCCTGTAGTGATGATATCACCAGTTCAGCATCCTTTGTTTTTTCTAAAGCTGGGGAATGTTCTGACAGATCCATTGTGTTTCTTCTTTACGGCGGCGAAGAGTTTTATGTGGATTCCATGTACGTTACCGGCTGGAAACCTCTGGGGAGAAAATTCTATGTGACAAAGGCAGAGGGCAGTATTCTGTATGAGCTTGATGGAAAGCCAGCCTATGATGCTTACCGCAACTATCTGAATATCAAGAATGATGAGCATTTCTTTTATAATACTCTGGAATTTCCGCTTTTTTATGAGCATAACGGTATCACCATCCTGCGGACGCCTTTGACCAGCAATGCGGATGGCTCGCTGACTATGACTTCTGATATTGAGACTGGTTCTGTCACACGCATTGCGTATGGCAATCCCTGTACAATTCTGGACATTGTGCAGGCAGACAGCCAGAAGATCCGTGACTTTCTTCCGGATGTACTGCATATATTTTCCTGTGCCGCAAGGCGTACTTTCTGGAATTCAGATACTGAGACGATCAAAGAGCTTCAGCCCTTCAAGTCCATTGCGCCTACATCCGGCTTTTTTACTCACGGTGAATTCCTGCGTTCCAATGGTTGTCTGAATCAGCATAATGTCACACTTGTCATCGGGGCAATGCGTGAGGGAGAGCCGGTCTGCACGGCGGAGCCTGACAGTAGCACAGTGGAAAGTCTTTTGAAATCAGAAAAGGTGCCGGTTGTCACACGCCTTGCAACATTTATTGGTGCGGCAGCAGCAGAACTGGAGGAAATGAACCGCAAGCTGGAAACGGTTAACTATGAGCTTGAGGTGGTCAATCACAAGCTTGAGCTTGCGGCAATCTATGACGGGCTGACCAATCTGTACAACCGTTCTGAGATCCAGAAGCGCATCACATATTGTCTTTCTCATATTTCTGAAAATACTTTTTCGCTGATCATGCTTGATATTGACAATTTCAAGCGTGTCAATGATACATATGGTCATCAGGTTGGAGACACTGTGATTATTGCTCTTTCCAAGATACTGCGCAGCGACATTGAAAAATATGCTCCGGGCGCATGTTCTGGCAGATGGGGCGGCGAGGAATTTATGGTGCTCCTGCCGGGCTGTGACAGCAAACAGGCGGTTTCCATTGCTGAGATGATCCGTAAGTGCTTTGCAGATACGGCATTTCCGGCGGCGACCAATCAGACAGTCAGTCTCGGTGTAACCCAGGCGAAGGATGACGAGGATCTGGATGCATTGTGTATCCGTGTCGATTCTGCCCTGTATCAGGCGAAAAAAACAGGGAAAAACAGGGTTAACGTGATGTAACTGGATAAGGCTACACCGCATAATGAACAGCAAACGAAGCGGGCATTGCCTCTGCAAAAGTCACACAATTTACGGTGATTTGCAGGGACGATGCCCGCTTTGCGCGATTTCCGATACAGCTAAGGCAATACCGCACAAAGAGCGCCTAGCGGCGTTGCACGGTGCTGCCTTACGTTTTTACGGCATAAAGCCAGTCATGCCGGGATCACGCCATATATTGTTACAGTGCATATTTGCATTTTTTCTTATCGCATTCTACGAATACGTTTATCTTGACGCAGGTTTCATTCTCTTTGTGTTTTTCTGCGCATTCAGCAACAACCGGCTCATCGTGGGAGCACTTGTCACACTCCACGTAGATGTTCAGCTCAACGCAGTTTGCGTTTTTCTCTTTCATGTGTTTCATCCCCTTTCACTGCATCATATGCAGCCATGGGGATTCTGTTCACGGGCAACACCGCACAAAGAGCGCCTTCCGGCTTTGCACGTCATATGCTTGCATCTTTTCCGTCATATTTCACAAAAATGCTCGTGAATACACAAAGTATTCACTGCGCTTTTTGTTTCATCTGACGAAAAATCTGACAAAGTTTATGCTCGTAGAGTACATCTGACGCACAATCTTTGTGCAGTATTGCCCATGATATTTGTTTTTGAAAAATGCAGCGCCCAGTACATACCTGTACAGGGCGCTGCTATAATATCAATCAGTTTCGTTGACATTGAGAGAAAGGAATAAAATGTCAGAGCGTACTCACATAAAATATGTGTATTTTTATTCTAAGGAAACACTGATTCAATCTGGTGCGCAGATTGTACTCTACGAGCATAAACTGCGTCAGATTTTTCGCCATATTGCAATGAAATTTCGCAGGCATACTGGCGTATGTCAAGAGATTTCTATGCGATATGACGGAAAATATACCCATAGGGTACAAGTGCAAGCAAGATGCGTGCCAAACCGCAGACGTGATTGAATTGGTGTTTGCTTAACACTCTGCAAGAATGTCCTTCTCTTGAGAGCCAATGCCAACGAAATGAAAAGAGAGGTGCAAACGTATTTTTTGACATTTGCTGCAAATGTTTCTAAAGCGTGTTCACATAAATCCGAACTAGCGTCTTTTCGGCAAAATCTCACGCATACTGCCTTAATACTAGTCCTATATCAACCTGTTGAAGAATTTGCCGCTGTCATTTCGTCACTCTGTGTTGCCCGCCCTTGCCGGGCGACAGCCTGCCTGTGATTTTTGACTTGTTTGCGCAAAATTTATGCTCAAAAATCCGCTTATTTGTTTTATGTGAACACACTCTAGTTTATGCATGCCTGATCAGCTTGGAATAGATTACTTCACTGGGCTGGCTGCCATCACACAATTCAGCCTTGCGGTCAAGGGCGCGGTTGCGGAAATAGACTGCAAGATTCAGCGTCACCATAATCAGGTTGAGAAGATAGACGACTAGTACATAGTTGATGCTGCCAGAAATTATCTTTGCTGCTGTACCTGCAATATAACCGATGATCAGTAAGAGGATAAATGGCAGGCTCATTCCTTTTGCACTTCTGCATTTGTAGTTTTTCACCAGATTCATGGGCCAGCTGCATCCAAAACAGATTAGCATTACCGTTTCTAATATTTCACTCATGGTTATCTTATTATCCTCACATTTTCTCACTTTACCGTTATTTTTTTCATCACGCCGGATAATACCGCAGAGCATCTGCCAGCGTCATATTTCTGTCAAACAAAAACGAACGAAGTGTGTGAAAAAATCGAAGAGCATATGTGCCATCCAATTTTCCGCTGGGGCCATCGGTGAATTCACAGCCATATTCCGCTGCAAGAGATTTGAGCGCACGATTGTACCGTTTCGCTTCTGGTGTCTGTTCATTGACTGAAACCAGGATAAGACGGCTCTTTGGCAGTGCAGTGTGCAGTTGGTAAAGCAGCCAGCGATAGGATTCCATCATGTCCTCCACTGTTTTTGCACTGGACAGAAGCTCCTCTTCTCCGAAATGCAGCAGAATTGCTTTGGGTCTCAAAGGCGTGATGCAGGATGCAATGTCATGCTCCGCTTCTTCAATTGTCAGCCCCGGAATGCTGCGGTTGTAGATTGGCACATCAATGCCATAATCCTGAGTCAACTCGTTCAACGGAATTCGCGATGCTTCCGTAGAACCGAACAATACAACGCCTCCCGGTTCAGCCACCTCGTTTAATGCTTCGTATTCTGAGATAACATCCAGCTTTTTTTGTGAATACATAATAAATCCCTCCAATTTGGACTGCCATAACGGCACTGCATCTGACACACATTTCTTGTGTCATTGACTTTATTATAGCACCGCTGGATTCATTTGTCCAATATATAATTTCGTACAAAATCATAGTTTATAGCCTATAGAATAGTGGGGGATTTACAAAAATTCATATGTGATTCTTGGCATTACATAGGTTATATATTATGGGAACAATGACATTGCACAAAACCCTTTTCACCGTTGAAATAAATTTAGAGCGAATTAACATAAACGAATATACATAACAAAAGCGTCTGACGGCGGTACATTTCATGTACTTATTTTTTTCAAAATACTTGTGACTGCGATCTAGGGCAATACCGCACAAAGATTGAGCGTCAGATGCGCCGTCAGATTTTTCGTCAGATGAAACAAAAAGCGCAGTGAAT
>NZ_CALDMP010000006.1 GCF_937915125.1 uncultured Ruminococcus sp.
ATGCTGGTGGGGTCAAGGGGCAAAGCCCCTTGTCGCCGCCCGCAGGCGGCGAAACACCCGGCGCATACTTTTGCGCCGCGGAGAAAAGGGATGAGAAAAGCGAACAAGACCGCTTTCCCCTTGTAAACCTTTTTCAGTAACTCAAATTTTGTAAACGTCCCGGTGGGACGTTTACAACGAAGGATAGAATCTTTTTCAAAAAGTAGCATCACCTTACCGCAATTTCATCCCAGACAGGATGTCCGCCTATTGATGTAATGGTATAATACAGCAGGATCAGATAGGCATCCTGTGGATCGATGCTGCCGTTCTGATCCACATCAATCAGTTTCAGAAGCTGCTGTTCCAGCTCTGGAAATGCCGTAAGGGTGAAATCCGTATTTCCTACAGAATGATTTGCGTAATATAACAATACCAGATATGCATCATCACAGTCAATGCGTCCATTCCGGTCCGTGTCGCCCCGGAGTTTCGGCGTCCAGTCTGCACTTGTATTCAGAGTGGTGCTTGCAGAAGAAGTTTCCGTAAAAGCTGTGGAAATCGTTGTGCTCTCCACTGTCTGGCTGGTTGTTGCTGTTGTTTTGATGGGTGCAGAGGTGGTTATTGGGATAGTAGTTGTCAAAGATGATGTAACAGCAGATGTCAGAGAAGATGCCGTGCTTTGTATGGTTGTTTCGGAAGTAGCTGTGGGAGTAGTTTCTGTAAGCTTTGTTATTGTGGTTTGACTTGTGGTATTGGTAGGACCTGCTGAGGTTGGTGTGGTCAGACAGGACGTGTTTGTTGAAGTAGTAAAAGTAGTTGTAGTAGTGGTTATTGTTGTTGTTGTTGTAATCGTAGTGGTGGTAGTTGTGGATGGCGTTGGTGAAGTGGAAGTAGCAGGTTTCTCTTCCGCCGAAGTAGTCCGTATTTCCATGCTGGTAGTTGTTGGCACAGAACTTGTCCTTGTAGTTTGTTTTGTGGTAATGGTGGTTTTCAGTGTGGTTTCTGTTGTGGTATGAGAAGTGACAGAGACAATGCTGTTGGTTGTCAAGGCAGAAGATGAGACAGCGCCGATTGCAGAATCTGTGGTGGAAACTGTTGTCTGTGTTGTGGTGACAGAACTGGTTTTCAACGAGATATTGGTGGATTTTGTTGTGTGCTGTGTGATAATTGCAGCTGTTGTTAGAGTGGTATTGCTAGCAGCGGTAGAAGTACTGGTGGGAAGTGGGGCAACCAAGGTGTGGCTTGTGGTTGTTGTTTCTCTGGAAGTGCCAGTGCTGTAGGATGTGGTATATTCTGAGGAAGTTATCTGGGTAGTAGTAGTAGTAGTAGTAGTAGTAGTAGTTGTTGTTGTTGTTGTTGTTGTTGTTGCTGCTGTCTGAACTGTTGTTGTGGTTTCCGAAGTAGTCGTATTTGTCGGACCAGCGGAAGTGACTGTTCCGGAAAAGGTTGTGGTTTTTCTTGTAATGCTTGTGGTCTGAATCGTGGTTTCCATACTGGTTGTCTGAGACAAAGTGCTTGTTTTCGAAGTGGTCTTTGTAGTAGAAACGGCAGTTGTTGTTTTTGAGGATGCCGGAGCAGATGAGGTGCTGAAAGATGTTTCTGGTATTGTGGTGGTAGTTTCTGTCGTAGAGGTAGTAGTAGTAGTAGTAGTAGTTGTTGTTGTTGCTGCTGATGTTGTTGTAACCAGTTGTATTTCGGAAGAAGTTGTACATTCTTCTGTCGTAGAGGTTGTATTGTTCGTGGTTGTATCTGATTGGGTAACAGTGTACTCTGTTGCTGTTGTCTCCGGAATGGCAGTCTCTTCTGGAATACTGTCAGAAGTGGAAGAGATAGTAGAAGCGGAAGAAGAGGTAGTAGTAGTAGTAGTAGTAGTAGTAGTAGTTGTTGTTGTTGTTGTTTCTGGCTCAGATTCCGAACTTGTCTGCAATTCCTTTTCGGATGTGGTGGTTTCTGTTTCGATGGTTGTCTCCGTGCTACTTTCTGTTGGCGTGCTGACAAAGATGGTTAGAATTGTGGTATTGTCCTGTACCATCCAAGAGGAAAGATCTTCCTGAGTGGCGGCATATACATTGAGAAGTGCCGCAACTGTGCCGTCCTGGAATGCCTGGGGTAACTGTACCATATCAGTAGGAAGTGTGCTGAAGCTGTCGTTTGTTCCTACGGCGTTGAATAAACTTTCTTCTGAAATATAGCAGGAAATCAGCGGCGTTTCAGAGCCGCCTGTGTATGTCCCCAGAAGCATGCCCATATTCTCGCTGGTGTCTGTGCCAAAGACTTCTCCTAGGTGATAACAGCAAGACAGCGGTGCTGTGCTGATTCCGGCAATGCCGCCGGCGTTGCTATCGGTTATGCCAATCGTTCCTGTATGGCAGCAGTTTTTCAGAACCGCTGTATTATGACCGACAATGCCCCCGGCACGGCTTGCTGCGAAAATATTCCCGGATACGGAACAATTTCGGATGCAGCCGCTGTTTTTTCCGGCAATGCCGCCCAAATATGCTTTTCCGGTGAAGTTGACTTCTTTCAGATACAAGTTTTCTACCACGCCGTCAGTGCCGATCACGCCAAACATTCCGCCATAATTCAACGCCAGATCCTGGAAATGCAATCCGGAAATCATGTGTCCCTTTCCGTTGAATGTGCCCAGAAATGGTGCTTGGGCAGTGCCAATGGGAGCCCATTCAGAATCGCTGACGGTGATATCTTCGTTTAATATCCCATGGAGATCCTGCTTTTCTTGGGCGGCGTCTGCAAACCAGAACAGCTGTTCCGCACTGCGGATCTCATAGGGAGATTCCGACGAGCCGTCTCCCTGAGGGATCGCTTCCAATGCGCCTGCCAGAGTGTACTGTATGGAATAGGGACAGATGTAGCTTGCGATGCATACGACAATGGCAATGATCAGGCAAAGCAGCTTCTGTGCTCCGAAGCGTGATACATATGTTATCTTTCGCATAAGACGCCTCCTTTTTTGAAAAAGAAGTGGTTCAACATATTCTCCTATATTATAACATAATTCGACAAATTCTGCAATATTTCTGAACAGGATCTGGAAACGATTTTTTGCTTATTTTTATGCAGCCAGATGCTTTTGCTGGTTCAGACTGACAGATGTTTTTGACTACATAAAAAATTCAGAATATAACTGAAATTTTTTCATCAAACTATATGAGATTTCGTGTATTCTATAAAAAGTATATTGTATATGCATAAAGTTGTGGCCGTCTGTGTCACTTGGAACACAAAGGAGTAACATATGGTTTTAAAGTATCTGGCTGTTTTTTTCGTTTCTATGGTTCCCATCGTAGAACTGCGTGGTGCGGTTCCCATTGGGACAGGCTTTATGGGTCTGCCCTGGCTGCCTACACTGATCGTCTGCGTGATCGGAAATATGGTTCCGGTGCCGTTTATCTATTTTTTTGCCAGAAAGATTCTGGTCTGGGGCTCGGATAAGCGCTTCATCGGGAAATTCTTCAAATGGTGTCTGGAAAAAGGCGAAAAGGGAGGAAAGAAGCTACAGGAAAAAGCAGGACGCGGGCTGTTCCTGGCACTGCTCTTGTTCGTAGGCATTCCCATTCCGGGGACTGGTGCATGGACAGGCACTCTTGCAGCAAGTCTGCTCAACATGGGCTTCAAGCGCAGTGTTGTTGCAGTCATACTTGGCGTACTGCTCGCCGGCATTATCATGACACTGGGCACTTTGGGTGTATTTTCTGCCATCACCTCAATTTTTTCGTAATTGAACAAAACAACAACGGCGCACATTCTGAATAGAGAATGTGCGCCGTTGTTGTATGTATTTTTCAGCAATTATTCCTGGGGCAGATAGCGGAAAGCTGTAACATCTGCCGGCGTTTCACAGGGTGCACCGTTTCCGCTGGCAAACAGTGCAATATAATTTCCGGTAAAGCAGCCGCCAGCTTCGGTGGTCAGGTACTGGGTCTCGCCACTGCCTGCCAGTACCATTTCTCCGCCGTCCGCTGCAAAGAAGAACCGATACCAATCCCGGCTGCATTCCAGACGGAGAGTCACTTGCTCTGCATTGCAGGGAATCACGTTTTCCACTGCCTGGAGTGAACCGATTCTCCGGCGGACTATGATGCATGGCTTTCCGTCCAGGCGGGTCTTTGCGATCTCATAATGATGTCCCGGGTTCATATAGACAGTCAGACCGGCTTCTTCGCCATCACGTTCCGGTGCGAAAGTGATATCTGCCTCGGCTGTGCAGCAGAAATGCTCCTGCCGTCTGCCAAGCCATGTTTTCGGGGTATCTTCCGAAAGCCTGGCAGCATTTCCCCAAAGCTGTAACTGTTTTCCCGTCAACTGAATCAGTCCCGGCACCGGATTGTAGATATAATTCCAGGAAGGATGCAGGGCTGTGCTGTCGAAATGATCTTCCACGGCACTTCCCGGTACATACCCGGCAGTCTGGAACGCTGGCAGCTCCGGCACATCAAATTCCGTCAGAACGGCACCTTCTGCACCCATATAAAACCAGCCGTTTTCTTTTTTCACGGGAACCAGCATAGTCTCCCGTCCCAGATTGTGCCGGAACGGATAGGCGAGAGGACGGTTGCCCAGGCATACTGCCCACCAGTTTCCAGCCGGGTCGTCTACCAGATCGGCGTGTCCTGCTGCCTTTATGGGCAGAGCATGTCCGATATTGGTGAGGACAGGGTTGTGCGGACAGGGCTCATACGGACCGAGAATATTCTTGCTCCGTGCTATAGCTGCCATGTGGCACATCTCTGTGCCGCCCTGGGCAATGAGCAGATAGTACATGCCGTCGATTTTGTACAGATGGGGTCCCTCGGGGTTATTCGCCGTGCCCTGCCAGAGGAGATGGGGTTCCCCAATGGCTTCCCCTGTCTGAATATTGACTTCGTTGAGATAGACCTCGCAATCTGTGCCCAGATAGTATACTTTTCCGTCGTCATCGAAAAACAGAGACGGATCAATGCCGGGGAACGGCAGAGCGATTGGATCAGACCATTCGCCGCTGGGGTCTGTTGCTGTGACAATAAAATTGCCGTGGTTATCGCCGGTGACATTCGTGACGATAACATAAAATGTTCCCTCGTGATAGCGGATGGTAGGGGCGTAGATGTTGAGGCAATTGGGTGCACCCGGTACCAGCTTTACCTGGGAATCCCGTGTCAGGCAGTGCCCGATCTGTTCCCAGTGCACCAGATCCTGGCTGTGGAATACGGGAATGCCCGGAAAATATTCGAATGTACTTGTTACCAGGTAAAAATCATTACCCACACGACAAATGCTGGGGTCCGGGTGAAAGCCCGGGAGAATGGGGTTGGTATACTGCATAATGAAACTCCGTTCTGCCACAATATAATACGGCGGTTTGTTCGATGCTTTAGGCAATACCGCACAAAGATTGTGCGTCAGATGTACTCTACGAGCATAAACTTTGTCAGATTTTTTGTCAGATGAAACAAAAAGCGCAGTGAATACTTTGTGTATTCACGAGCATTTTTGCGAAATATGACG
>NZ_CALDMP010000007.1 GCF_937915125.1 uncultured Ruminococcus sp.
GCGGGAGCTGGATTTGAACCAACGACCTTCGGGTTATGAGCCCGACGAGCTACCGAGCTGCTCCATCCCGCGATTTTTTCCGGCATGTGACTCATGCCGACTAATATAGTATACCACAAACAAGAAGACATGTCAACAAAAAAACTAATATTCTTATTTTCAAAAGTTTAAGTCAACATTAATTAATAATCGAATTTAGAACAAACCTAAATCTATTATATAAAATCAATATTGAAAAATAAAATTAAGTGTCAAATAGCATCTACAATTTTCGTCAGGTAAAACTTCCTGCACAAAAAATTGCCATGTAAAAGTCAAAGACACAAACATACCGTATAATCCCAGCCTTTCCGGTCAAACTAAAACAACGCCACAGCAATATGTTTTTTTCTAAAATAGTTGACAGAGCAACGGTTTTCTGGTAAGATGAAACTATAAGGAAAAATCAAACTGCGTTTCTAAGCACGAGGTGTTTCATCATGCATCAAAATGAATCTGTTCAATCTCTCAGCTATCGTATTGCACTGGGCGGTATCATTGCATCTCTATGTCTAGTCTGTATGTTTCTGACCGGCATATTCCCTATGTTCTACCTGATCCTACCCATGGCGGCAAGCGCACTCATTTATATTATGGCACTGGAAACCAACACATATTGGGGACTACTCACATATATTTCCGTAGGGCTACTCTCCCTTTTTATTACCCCGAACAAGGATGCAGCACTTGTCTTTTTGTTTTTCTTTGGCTATTATCCCCTGCTGCGCCCTAAAATCGAGCATACAAAGTGGAAACCGCTCGCCTTTCTTCTGCGACTTGCCTTGTTCAATGGAGCCGTCCTCGCTTTTTTCTGGATATCCGTCTATGTCCTCGGCATGAAAGAACTCCTGGAATCCCTGGGTGACTACGGAAAATACGGCGGATGGATTCTTCTGGGCATGGCGAATATTATGTTCTGGTGCTATGATTTCAGCATGGGCTGCTTTCCGCTGCTCTATCAACGATATCTCAAGCCAAGAATATCTCCCAAACACTGAGATCTGTTTTTCCTAGAAAGGAGCCATTATGGAACGTGTTGCTTTTTTCGACACAAAACCCTACGACCGTATCTGGTTCGACCGTCTGAACCAGAACTACGAGTTCAAATATTTTGAGCACAAACTAACACCGGATACGGTTTCCCTGGCACAAGGCTGCCGCGCCGTCATTCCTTTTGTCAATGACACCTTAAACGATACAGTCATTGACGGATTATGCCGTGCCGGCGTGGAGATCATCGCTATGCGCTGTGCCGGCTATAATAATGTAGACCGCAAAGCAGCCGCCGGGCGTATTCCCATTGTGCGTGTACCCGGCTACTCCCCTTATGCCGTAGCGGAATTCACCATGGGTCTGCTGTTGACTCTGAACCGGAAAATCCACAAAGCATATTTCCGCACAAGAGATTTCAACTTTTCCCTGAACGGTCTGGTGGGATTTGACCTTCACGGCAGAACTGTGGGCGTCATTGGTACAGGCAAGATCGGACAGATTTTCATCCAGATCTGCCGTGGCTTCGGCATGGATGTACTGGCATATGATCCATATCCGCTGAAAGGCGCCGATTTTCCCTATGTATCCCTGGAAGAACTACTGCAGCGGAGTGATATCATCTCTCTCCACTGTCCCCTGACGGAACAGTCAAAGCACCTGATCAATCGGGATACCATTGCACAGATGAAAGACGGCGTATTCCTGCTGAACACATCCCGTGGTATGCTGGTGGAAAGCGAATCCCTTCTGGACGCCCTGAAAAACGGCAAGATTGCCGGTGCTGGGCTGGATGTCTACGAGGAAGAAACAGAATTTTTCTTTGAGGATCGTTCCGATACCGTAAAGCGTGACACAATCCTGTCTCTGCTGGTATCCATGCCCAATGTTGTCCTGACCTCCCATCAGGCATTTCTGACTACTGAAGCTCTGCACAACATTGCAAAAGTAACTCTGGAAAATCTGGATGCTTTCTTCAAAGACGGCACAGTGCAGAATCAGGTTCAATAATGTATCATTGTGATATGAAATCCCCATTTTACGATTTCAGGCAATACCGCACAAGGATTGTGCGTCAAATGCGCCGTCAGATTTTTCGTCAGATGAAACAAAAAGCGCAGTGAATACTTTGTGTATTCACGAGCATTTTTGTGAAATGTGACGGAAAAGATGCAAGCATATGACATGCAAAGCCGACAGGGCGCTCTTTGTGCGGTGTTGCCTTCAGGCGATCTCACCGATCGCCTTTACATTGATAGAAAGAAGGAATTCATATGTTACCCGAATCCGTCAAGAACCGTATTCACGCTAACCAGGATGCCATGCTGCAAACCTTGTCGGAGCTGATCGCTATTCCGAGCGTTGCCACACCGCAGCCGCAGAGCAGCGACTTTCCCTACGGCAAACCCTGCGCCGATGCACTGCATTATATGCTGCAAGAACTCCAGCAGTTGGGCATGACCTGCAAAAATTATGACTGCCATATGGGTGCAGCCGATTGGGATCCGTCCCTGCCGCCGCACCTGGGCATTCTCTGTCACTTGGATGTGGTTCCAGCGGTGGCATCCAACTGGAGTTCCGACCCATTCACAGCAAAGATCCGGGATAACTGTGTCTACGGGAGAGGTGCCATTGATGACAAAGGTCCGGCGGTTGCCGTGCTGTATGCCCTCCGTGCCATCCGGGAGGCAGGGATTCCCCTGCGTAAAAACATCCGCTTTCTGCTGGGCTGCAACGAAGAAAACGGTTCCACCGACCTGGAATATCACCTCCAGAAAGACACCATGCCGCCCCAGGTATTCACACCAGACGGCAGCTATCCCCTGATTCATCTGGAAAAAGGGATGCTTCGCCTGACATTTTCCAAAGCAACCTCCGACCAGATCGAGCAGTTCGAAGCCGGTACTGCACCCAACGCTGTCCCGGCAGATGCATCCGCCGTACTGGCAGATGGACAAAAGCAAACCTACAGCGGCACTGCCGCCCACGCCTCCACACCGGAATCAGGCGATAACGCCATTACCGGACTGCTGGCACAATTGACACAACAGAGCGATTTTCCGGACTGCACCGCCTTGTCCAGACTATTCCCCCATGGCTGCACCGACGGCAGCGGTCTGGGCATTGCCTGTGCTGATGAAGAATCCGGCGCACTGACCTGCGTATGCAGCATGCTCCAGTTCCAGCACGGGCAGATACATGGCTGCGTCGATATCCGTTATCCCATATCTGTCACAAAAGAAACGGTATTGCAGAAGGTACAGGATGCCTTTGCAACATACGGATTCTACTGCGAAGCACAGATCCAGAGCGACCCTCATCACACGCCCAAAGATACACCCCTGGTACAGGATCTGCTGGCAGTTTACGAGGAACAGACCGGGCAGCCCGGCGCATGCATCGCCATCGGCGGCGGCACCTATGTCCACGATATCCCCGGCGGTGTAGCATTCGGTATGGAATATCCCGGCTGGGATTATCACATGCACGGCGACGATGAATTTCTGCCCATTGACCAGCTTATACAGAACACAGAAATGATGGCAGCAGCCATTCTGCGGATTTGTCAGTAATTTACTTTAGGCAACACCGCACAAAGAGCGCCTGACGGCTTTGCACGTCATATGCTTGCATC
>NZ_CALDMP010000008.1 GCF_937915125.1 uncultured Ruminococcus sp.
TTAGCTTTGACTTATATACGGCGCTGTCGTAGCGGTTACGTGCGAATCTGTCAAGCTTGTACACGATGACTGCATCAAATTCGCCGTATTTGCTGTCATCGATCATCCGCTGGAAGTCAGGGCGGTGATCTGTTGTGCCACTGATGGCACGGTCGATGTACTCGCCGACAATCGTTATACCCTCAGATGCTGCAAACTCTTTGCACTCCCGGAGCTGACCATCGATGGACTGCTCTGTCTGGCGGTCGCTGGAATAGCGTGCGTAAATGACTGCGTTCATAATGTAAACACCCCTTTTCAACCGTTTTCCTCGATATCCTTGCGTATCAGTGACTTTATGTACCCAGCTTTATTCGGTACACTGTCAAGCTTATCCATGATATCTTTTTCTGTTGTCTTTACGACCTTAATCGTGTATGTTTTTGTGTTTGCTAAGTCGTACTTTTTTTGCGGCGTCATACAGCACCTCCTAAAAAATTTATCTTGCCAAACCGGGGAAAGTGTGATATAATTAGATAGCACAAAAAAGCGGTGGCAAGAACCGCTCTTTCGTGTTTTGTTCTGGTGAGCCTATCGATTATTCGGTGGGCTTATCTTTTTTTGCCATGTCTCTGACTTCCTGGACAGCTTTTCTGACTTCGTCCATATCCTTGCAAGCTGCAGACTTGTCAGCCACAAGATTCAGGATCACTTCCATCTGTTTATCTGTCATGTTTTCCATTTGAACCTCCTTTCCATATCCGCTTGCCCCGGTATTGTACTCATATCCCTGAGTACAATATTATTATACCATACGCAATACGTATTGTCAATATGGAATGTGAAAATCTAAATGTAAAATAATTGTGAATAAGCGCCCACAGTGAAAACCGTGGACGCTTTTTGCTTGATATGAATATCTCTGGTTTTTACTTGAGTGCGTAGGTACCGATCACCTTGCAGATGGCGCAGATATCGGAAGATCCGGTAAATTCAAACTTCACTTTCCCGACGCCGCTTAGCCAGATCTCAAGTTCTGAATCCAAGTCGAATACACCGGATGTTTCTGTGGAAAATACCTGAATCTTGCTGTATGGGATGGATGTGAAGTCCTTCTTCTTTCCGGTAACACCCTGTACATTGATGGCGATGATGCGCATGTTGGTGAAAACCACGCCGTCACGCATACTCTGGTAAGTGCCGATGATTGTCTCGCCGTCTACCATAATCGGCTGAATCATACCGAAAAAAGCGTTGTCAGCAACCTTCTTCATTTTTACAATTGATTTGTTGTTAAAGTCAATCATTGTGTACCTCCTAAAATATATTTTTATATGATGATTATACCACAGTTTATACCAAGATTCAATAAAAACATTAGAATTGTATCCAAATTGTAATTTAACTGTCGAAACATGTCGAAAAAATAAAGCCCACGGATGTTATTCACCGTGGGCTTTTTGTGTGATTGCATGACAAAACTATTCGATTTTATCTGCGATACCTAGCACAAGACCAATGCACTCAATATTATCGCCGCCATCGTCCGGGTAGATATCATCATAATCCGGGTTATCTGATATCAGGTGATCTTCTCCGCAGCGTTTGATGTATCCGCATCCGCCTTTTCGGAACAGTCCGACACTTCCAATCGGAACTTCCGGAGAAAGCTTTATGAATACAAGATCACCATCGTGATAGTTCGGCTCCATAGAGTCACCATCTACTTCAACGATAAAATCAGATTCATCCGCTTCTGGTACATCCTTAATGCGGATTGTTTCCCAGATACGCTCGTTATCCAGGTCGTATCCGTAACCGGCAGAAGCTTTGTTCATGTGCTTTCGGAATAGTCTGGAAACAACCATCTTTTCTTCCGGCGTTTTTGCGCCTTCTGCAAGCCGCTTGACTATGTTCAGCAGGTTTTCTCTATCATCCTCATCCATGTAAAGATAAGCGGCAACGATTCCTCTCTGGGCGCTTGTAAGCCTGTATTTTTTTGCTATGATGTCGATCGGGTCCTGATTGTCTGGCTCTTGGCGCCCGAGCAGGTAGTCGGTTGTGACGCCGTAGAAGTCGGCGAGTTTTTGAAGTGCAGATATTCCTATTTCACGCTCCCCATATTCATACTTGATATATGTTGTATATGGTATCTTAGCGCCATCAGCAACTTCCTTCTTGTTAAATCCTTTCTCTTCACGGAAATGTGCAAGACGTTCTTTCATTTCCATTATATTCACCTCCTTTCGTATATTATCATTATAACACAATCGGGTAAACGTGTCAATATGCAAAACGCAATATATACCCATTTGTATATATTACACAAATTGTGGCTTATACATTTGGGTATATTTTTACGATAAAAAGTATTGACATATTACCCGAATGGGTGTATAATAATTACAGTGATTAACACATGTGTGTAAATCACAGATGAAACTTGTCTCCGCCTTAGGGGAAAATGAGACTTTGGAGGTATGAAAAATGACAGTAGATAAAATGAGGAAAGATGGTTATCCAAAAAGGATTATAGGAAATGGTGGATATCCTGCTACACTTGTAGATTTTCAGCCATTATTTAACGGAGACTATCTTGGAATATATAGATATCCAGGTGGTGATTGTTGCCATGACAAAGAAGAAATACGAAAATATTTTAAAGTTGTAGAATTGTAATGACGCAACTGAGCAACAGAGCGAATCTGCTGCTCTCCAAGCCTGTCAGTTGTCTGTGAGCCGAGGACGTAAAAATATCGGCGTTGACTGACTTAAAAACCACGTGCGATGGCTGCGTGTTTAGTGGACTAGAAGAATCCACCTGATCCCAAAGCAGAACAATTATGGGCGTGTTTATGATAGGTTTTAACGAGAATAAAACCGCCGCCAGCTGGAGCGCATCCAGCCCACGGGGTCTGGTCAACTCCGAACTTCATGGGAAATTCCTTTCCAAGCGGCGGACACGCTCCGCCGCACATGGGCTGAGAAGAACGCAAGACGGCATCCGGTAGCCAATCCGGTACAGCCCACCAACATAATCATATTGTCCAAGGGACACCTCCTATTTTTTTATCTGCGGCGGGATGGTACACCGCCGCACATGGAGCAACGAGTATCAGCCGGGTGCAACTCCCGGGCGCTCCGCCTACTACTCACAGAAAAGAGGTGATATACATGACAACGACACTGGACATGAGCATGAATTTATGGGAAGTGTGCAACGTATTTCATGCGGACACCGTGAAGCTTGCTACACTGATCGAACTCATGGGAGGACTCAGCGAAGAGCAGACAGATAGGGTGCTTTATCAGGCATCCATCGTAGCTGCCGCTGAAAAATTTTCGAAGACAAAGGAAAAGGAGTGAAATTATGAATGAAGTCAAACTGTGGCAGTATGAAAGCCACGATGTGAGAACAATTGAAAAGGATGGTGAGCCGTGGTGGGTGCTATCCGATGTGTGCAAGGTTCTGGAAATAGCAAGAGGAACAAAGATTGCAGAACGGCTTGACGAAGATGAGGTACGCCAAACGTCCATCATCGATTCGTTAGGTAGAAACCAGAATACATACGTTGTAAACGAATCCGGCTTATACAACGTGATTCTCCGGTCGGACAAGCCGCAGGCAAAGCCGTTCCGGAAATGGGTGACAAGTGAGGTTCTGCCGTCCATCCGCAAACACGGCGCATACATGACAGAAAGCACGCTGGAACAGGCACTGACAAGCCCGGACTTTTTAATCAAGCTTGCAGAGCAGCTGAAAGACGAGAGAAAAAAGCGTGCCGCTCTGGAACAGCAAGCGGAAATCGACAAGCCAAAGGTGATCTTTGCGGATTCCGTGAGCGTTTCCACAACGTCGATTCTTGTGGGCGAGCTTGCGAAGATCATCAAGCAGAACGGTGTGGATACAGGGCAGAATCGGTTGTTTTCCTGGATGCGTGAGAATGGATTCTTGATCAACCGGAAAGGCACGGACTACAACATGCCGACACAGCGGTCTATGGATATGGGCTTGTTTGAGATCAAGGAGACATCCGTCACGCACTCGGACGGACATGTTACGGTAAACAAAACGCCGAAAGTCACGGGTAAAGGTCAGGTTTATTTCGTCAATAAGTTTGTTGGAGGTGTACAAATTGGGTAAAAAGAAAGAACTGCCGCCGGTAACGGTTATTCAAGAAGAAAACGGATGCCTTCCTGAATCTGCGCTACGATTCCTGATTGAATTCATGAAGGCGCATAAAGAGGAAATCGAAGAGGGAATGCGGCGTGAAAATATTAACGTGTAAATCCTGCACAAAGTACAGGAGATGCCCGGAACGGAGCAGGATGTACACGTGCAGAGAATTTGATAACATGTACGAGAAGAGAGGTGACACCAATGCACGTGGCAAAGCAAGGCGGAAGTCCACCGCTCAGGAGCAGGAAGCTACGGCAGAGAGTATGCCAGATGCTGAATGATGGATGGACGCCAGCGGCAATCCGGCACGAGATTTCGACGGATGATCAGTGCACGGAATTGGAAAAATGCAGAATACTGCGAGAATTGAATATGGATGGGAATCATGAAGAAGTTTGAATTAACAAACGAAAGCATTATACACAACGGAAGAAAGCTATACCGGATAAAAGCCTTGATAAATTTTAGTGATGTGGCAGCAGGAGACTTTGGCGGATACATAGAAAAGAAAACAAATCTAAGCCAAAATGGGGAAGCTTGGGTGTACGGCGATGCCATGGTGTACGGCGATGCCAGGGTGTACGGCGATGCCAAGGTGTGCGGCGATGCTAATATCAAAAACGTAAGAGATATCCTCTATTCTTTCGGGCTTGGATCCGAGGGGCATGGAACAACTTTTTTCCGAACGAGGGACGATGGAATTGCCGTCAATAGCGGTTGCTTCTACGGCAAAAATCTCCAGGAGTTCGAAGAACGAGTGAAGCAAGAACGCAGCGGCACCATATATGAGCGTGAATATCTTTCTTATTTACAAACGGTCAAAATTCATTTTGGAGTGGAGGAATGAAACATGATGATCTGGGAATCCAGCTATGACATTATGGAATACTGCGACAGTGTGCCGGAGGTAGTCGGGACACTTAAAGAAGTGATATATGGCGGCGCTCTTCCAAAGCAGAAGGAAAGCATCCCTGCGCCAAAATGCAAGGCTGTTGGATACACGCCGCTGGAATGGCTGCGGCACTGGGCAGAGAAACTGAAAAGAACCATCATGCGTGCGGATGTTGAGGAGAAGCGGCAGGAGTACATGAAGATGATCAGGAGGCGTTGTGCGTAAAAAAGAACCCCGCACCGGCGGCAACCGGGAACGGGGATGAGTAAGAAAAATAAAAAAGTACGTGATTATCATAGCATAATCGGAAAGGAATGTCAAGTATGAAAAAAAGTGAAAGATTAAAGGCTGCCATTTGCAGCATCGTGAACGACATGGATATGGAGCAGGAAAACAAGTTTGAGGTGCTGGATTACCTGTACAATCTATACAGAACAGAAGTGATGATGGAGGAGAAACAGGCATGCGCTACAGAATAACAAACAACATCCACCGCTGCCGCAAATGTGGCGCATCCGCTGACCATATCGGATATGGCATGGCATACTGCGCCGTATGCTACCGCCGGATCTATGGGGAGGTGCGGGACTGATGGCAGTCAAAACAATCATTGAGTACACAGACAACTGCGTGGGCTGTCCGCCGGAACTTGGATGCAGAGGGACAAGCTGCCAGAATCATCCGAAGACAGTACCGAGAAAGGCTGTTGTGTGCGACGCCTGCGGAAAAGAGATCGATTTTGCATCCGGTGAGATGCTGTGCAGAGCGCCGTACCAGAAAGAGCCTGCATATATCTGTGAAAACTGCCTGGAAAAACGCCTGAAATGGTTTGGAATGGAGGATTTTTTGGGATGAACGGATTCAGAAAGTACGTTATAGCAAGCTGCGAAGTATCTGCATCCTTTGCTGTAGCAGATTCCGGTGCAGTCATTGACAATTGCACATTCTGTCCATGGCGTGCGAACAACGGAGGCTACTGCTATTTGTATCGCCGCAGTATGGCAGACGATGCAAAACACAGACCGTTTTTTTGTGAACTGGAGTTCCGGGAGGTGAAGCCATAATGGGAGAACCAGTTTTAATTTATGGGAAATCTGGAAGCGGGAAGAGCCGTAGTCTTAAAAATTTTGCGGAAGATGAAATACTTCTGGTGAATGTAGAACGAAAGTCTCTTCCCTTCCGCAAAAAATTTAAGTATATTGCTCGGAGCGACAACTATAAAACGATACTTGAACAGCTGCAAAAGATGCCAATGAAAACAGCGGTCATTGACGATGCTGGATACCTGCTGACAAATATGTTTATGCGTGGTCACTCCGCAGGAAGAACAGGACGTCAGGTATTTGATTTATACAATGAAATTGGGGACAGTTTTTGGTATATGGTACATTTTATCAAAGAAAAACTCCCGGATGATGTTATTGTATACATCCTGATGCACGAGGAATCTAATGACAACGGAGAAGTAAAGCTGAAAACAATTGGAAAAATGTTGGAAAGCACAGTGTGCATAGAAGGCATGGTTACTGTTTGCCTTCGGTGCGTGTCTGACAGCGGACGGCACTATTTTCGCACTGTAACAGACGGAACGGATATTACAAAATCACCAGAAGAAATGTTTGAACATGAAGAAATTGATAACGACCTGAAAGCAGTGGACACTGCAATACGGGAATATTACGAATTGTAAAGGAGAAAAACAAAATGGCAAAGGTAACAGGAATCAGCGGCTATGCAGAAGCACATGAAACCAATTTTAATGCGGTAACAGAGCGATTGCCAGTTGGTGGCTATGTGCTGAAAATCAACCAGGTGCGATTGGAATCCTATGACTGGGGAGCAGTGATCGTCATGGCGTTTGACATCGCAGAGGGAGAGAAGAAAGGGTTTTTTAAGAAGCAGTTTGACTGCATGCTGGAAGAGTACAAGAAGTGGAAAGGTACATACCGCCTGACTATTCCGAAGCCGAAGAGCAATAACCAAGATGACATGGACAAGTACCACCGCCAGCTTGGATTTTTCAAGAGCCAGATCGAGGCGTTTAACAAGTCCAATAACTGCAATATCGACCCGTCTTCGGAGTGGGATATTGACGTACTCAAGGGCAAGCTTGTTGGCGCAGTATTCTGCAATGCAGAGTGGTACATCGACGGAAAATCCGGATGGTATACGGCGTGTGATCATCTTCTTCCGGTGCAGGACATCCGAAGCGGTAATTTCAAGATTCCGAAGGACAGACCGGCACGGAACAAGCCGAAAGATGCACCGTCAGCTATTCCAGTAGGCGGAACGGATGATTTTGAGGAAGTTCTGAGCGATGAGGAGGTACCGTTCTGATGGATGCAACATGGTATCATGATGTGTTTTTGCAGTCACCAGAATGGAGAGAAACAAGATTAGAAGTCATTGCACGAGATGGATTCCGGTGCAGAATCTGTGGAAGAAAAAGCGATTTGCAGGTGCACCACAGATTCTATGATGATAATGATCTGTGCAGACATGATGCGCTCGTGACGCTGTGCGGCACATGCCACAATTCCATGCATACTGTTCTGAAATCATACCAAAAGATGCACAATAAAATCGGCGTGATACAATACGATGACTGCAAAGAATTTCTCGCAAAATCCGTTCTGTATTTCTATCAGGAGTCTTTCAGACCGCAGAGAATCAATGTATTGAATGCTGGATACAGCATAATTAACCGAATCGGTGAAGAGGTTTGTAGGAACATAGAAGCGTGCTATTCGTTCCTGATTATCAATAGCTGCAAAAATCAGGATATCATTTGCAATGTAAGCGATGTAAATTACAAGCTTTTGGCGCAGGATATGATATCGAAATATCAGAATATCGCCATTCGTCAGCTGTTATCCGCCGGGAAAAGCGACAGAGAGATTCGATCTTACTTAGGAATGAGCGAACAGTCCTACCGAAAACGAACCCGAAAAATGGGGTGATAGCGTGTCTAGTCCGCAGAAAGAAAACGGGTATACGGCGATTGCGAATGAGTTGCTGGAACATATCTATTCAGAAATCAAAGGCGGTGAATTGTCAGTCTTGCTTGTGATTCTAAGATTTATATACGGATTCCACAATAGAAAAGAGGCGGAGCTATCTTATTCCTTTATTGCGAAATCAACAAATATTTCTAGGAGACATGTGTGTAATTGCTTAAAGTCGCTGTCTGACAAAAATGTAATTTCTATATCCGAAAATAAGGGTAAACACTTAGCAAATGTGATTCATTTCAATAAAGATTATGATTCGTGGGGTGTTAATAGTGAACCAGAGTTCCCTAGTGAACCAGAGTTCCCTAGTGAACCAGAGTTCCCTAGTAGTAGTGAACTACAGTTCCCTAGTGCTAGTGAATCACAGTTCCTACAAGAAAAACAAGATACAAAACAAGATATAAAACAAGAATATTGCGCATGCGCATTTTTTGATCAGCTGTGGAATGAGTACCCGAACAAAAAAGGCAGGGCAAGAGTTTCCAGGAAATCCATGGAAGCTATGAACAAGATCGGCTATGAAGAAATGCACCGGGCACTGGAACGATACAAGGCAGATAAGCCGGAATGGCAGCAATGGCAGCATGGAAGCACGTTCTTCAACAGCGGATATCTGGATTATCTGGATGCGGCGTATCTGGCAGAAGCAGAACAAACGGAAAAGGAGGATGAGAAGTGGCAAACATAGACGAAGCGGAGATACGGAAAGCGGTTGCGGTGCTGCACCCGGACGGTGAACTATTCGAAGTCCGCATGATCTCTGGCAGATGGAATGCAAGCGGATATTTTACCGATGCAGAAACGCTCATACAGCAGCTCCGGAAATATGAGGACAAGACAAATGTCAATACATATCTGACTCTGCAGGCAGTCCATCATGACTGCTATGCCAGAAAGCAGCATGACAGGCTCATAGAAAAACCGACAGAAACCACATCGGACAACAATATTGCAGGATACGAGTGGTTTATGATCGACCTTGACCCGAAGCGTGCAAGCGGCATCTCTTCCAGCGATGCGGAGCTCAACGCAGCAAAGCAAAAGGCGAATGAGATATACCGATATATGCGCAGTCAAGGATGGTCTGCACCTGTCATTGCGGAAAGCGGAAACGGTGTGCATCTGCTGTACCGTGTACAGATCAAAGCCACAAAGGAAACGGCCAAGGATGTGGAGAATGCGCTGAAAGCACTTGACATGCTTTTTTCGGACAATGTCATTGACGTTGACACTACCACATTCAATCCTTCCAGAATCTGCAAACTGTACGGTACGAAAGCTTGCAAGGGCGCAGATACATCTGACAGACCGCACCGTATGAGCCGATTGTACAGAGTACCTGACAACGTGGAAGTCAATGATATCTCTTTACTGCGAAAGCTTGCAGGCATCCTTCCACAGGAACCGGAAAAGCCACAGCGGTACAACAGCTACAACCCGAATGGATTTCATCTAGAGGACTGGATTGTACAGCATAATCTTCCTGTAAAAGAACGGCTGCAATGGGGCGGCGGTACTAAGTGGGTGCTGAAAGAATGCCCGTTCAATCCGGAGCACAAAGGAAAGGATGCGGCAATTATTCAAACGTCTGACGGAAAAATCTGCTTTCACTGCTTCCACAATTCCTGTGCAGATCATCACTGGCGTGAACTTCGGCTCAAATTTGAGCCGGATGCCTACGACCAGAAAGCACAGTACGATGATAAGCCGGTAGTTATTCCAAATTACAGCAACCCCAATTACACCGTGGAGAAATCGGAAGAGCCGGAAGCTGTTGAGATTGACGGAAAGCCTGTATTCTACACCACGGAGCAGATACGGCTTATGGAAACGCCGCCGGAGGAATTCATCCGCACAGGAATCACGGAGATTGACAACAGACTGAAAGGGCTGAGAAAAGGTTTTGTGACCGTTCTGAGCGGTCTCAGAGCCGCAGGGAAATCCAGCATCATTTCCCAGCTGACCATTGAAGCAGCCCAACAGGGATACCGCACGGCGTTATTCTCCGGGGAATTGACAAACAAAAAGGCATATGACTGGCTGATCTTACAGGCTGCAGGGAAAAATCACATCCACGGAACACGATATGATAATTTCTTTTGTGTGGACCGTGAGACAGAACCTGTGGTATCCAAGTGGCTGGATGAAAAGGTGTACATCTACAACAATGAATACGGCAACGAGTTCAAAATGGTATATAAGCTTTTGAATCAGTGCACTGTGGAGCACAAGGTTGATCTGATTATCATTGACAATCTCATGGCGATGAATATCACGAAGCTTGGAAACGATAAATTTGACCAGCAGAGCATGTTTGTGTCATGGCTTGAAAATTTTGCGAAGAAATGCAATGTACATGTGCTGTTTGTAGCGCATCCTCGAAAAAATCAAGGTTTTTTGCGATTGGAGGACATTTCAGGCAGCAATGACATTGTGAACCGTGTGGACAATGCGCTGATTATACACCGGGTTGGCATGGACTTCAAAACCAAAATTGGAGAATTTTTCAACAAGAAAACGCCTCAGAAACTGCTGGAAGCGGACAATGTAGTGGAAATATGCAAATCCAGAGATACCGGTGTACAGGACTGCTTCATTCCGCTGTATTTCGAAAAGGAATCCAAGCGGCTGAAAAATCAGCGTGCGGAATACAAGCACTATGGATGGGAGGAACAGTTTGCAGAGACAGACGAAGAACCTCCATTCTGAAGCAAAGGGTATGTTTGCGGACTATGCCAGGAAAGCGAGGAAAGTACAAATGGACAATGCAGAAAAGCTGAAGCAGCTGGACAATGCTGCATACAAGAATCAGGATATGCCAACAGGATTGCATATGCCGGAGGTGTATTATTTCCTGTGTATGCGGTATATCTACGCCATGTATCGCATGGACAAGATCAGCAAGGATCAGGCAGAACAGGAAAAGCAGATCGCACGGTCTACATATGCCAATTTTGAATTGGTGAACCGTGTCGGTGAGCATGACATGAAGATACTACGTGAAGTGCAGAAAAGCGGCGATTACTACAAAAAGGACGGATGCCCGAAATGCAAAAAACTGTACGAGCAGCTGTGCGGATTGGCGGTGGAACTAGATGAAGAAGTCGAAGTTTAATGCAAAAAAAACCGCTTGCAATTACTGTGACAAGCTACATGACAGCAAGAAAGAGGCGATGCGGTGCAACGAGCTCCACGAGATGGAGAAATCCGGTGAAATCCGTGATTTGATGGTGCAGCCTAATTTTACACTGCTGCCGTCGCATACATATCGTACAAGCCGTGGTAAGCGAATGGAGCGTGAGATTAAGTATATTGCGGATTTTAAGTACTGGCAGGGCGGCGTGATTGTTGTGGAGGACGTCAAGAGCAAAGCAACAAAGAAGCTGCCGGAGTACATTATCAAGCGAAAACTGTTTCAGTGGATTTTTTGCAAGGACGGCGACGTGGAATTCTTTGAGAACGTGAGGTGACAACATGGAAGAGCATTGCAAAATATGCGGCAGCGCATTTGAATCAATACATGGTCGGAAATACTGCTCCGAAGATTGCCGGAAAGAGGCAAAGAGAGAGAAAGGAAGGAAATCATACAACAAACACAAGGAAGAACGCTGCGAAAAGGGAAAGATACGCAGGGAAAAGCGTATCGCTGCAGGGCTTTGTGTATACTGCGGAAAAAATAAGCCGATGGAAAGAAAAAGACGGTGCTTTGCATGTGCGTTAAAGCTTAGTCAAAAGTACTACGAAAAAAAGGAGCTGATACAGCGTGAACAGTGCGCAGAACAGAAAGCTATGGAAGATCATGAGCGAGAGAACGTTTAACCGCCAGTTGGAACAGGCAATTGAAGAGGCGTCTGAATTTATCCTTGCGGCGCAGAAGCTGAAACGGTTTCCGCAGGATAACAAACGGTGGGATAACATGAGAGAAGAAACCGGTGATCTGCTTATCATGATGGAACAGATGCGTGGGTATCTTGGTGTGGAATTGGTGGACAAGTCCATTGATTTTAAGCTGGATCGGGAGTTGGAACGGTTGGAGAAGAACGATGCATAAAATAGACGCACCGTGCAAAGGATTCCAGAAACGCGCTGAGGATTGCCACAGCGCGTGTGCGGCGTATATCGTGTATCGCATGTACATGGACAGAAGAATCGCTCAGAGGGCACGAGAAGCGGCTGAGAATCCAGAGTACATGCCGAACCCAGCAAGGGTGCAGAGAATCCGTGAGAGGATCCCTGCGCAGAAGAGAGGAAGGAAGTGGTAAAGTACAATGGAACATAATGCAAAAACAATGACGCTTGAATTGCTAAGATATCCAGACGAATTTTTTGAATCAACCAGAAATCCGGAGCCTTACACTTTAGGAGGCGTGGAGAAAATCACATGCAACACTGAATATGGTGTCGGGCATTTTGCAATCACGATTTTTGACACTCGTGTATTTGTAACAGAGCTTTTCCAGTATGTAAAAAATGCAGAAACTGGAGAGTATTATGTGAAAGACGGTGTGTGGGTGGCAGTACCGGAGGTGTAGAAACGATGGAACAAAAAATTGAATTGAATCCGTGTCCGTTTTGCGGAGGGAAAGCTGTAATCAGAATGGTCGGAGATCATAAGCAGTATTTTGTTTGTTTCTGCTCAAACTGTGGTAAAACTCCGGTGCATTTTGACGAAGCAAGGCTGACAAAACGAGGAGCGATTAAGGCCTGGAACCGGAGGTGCGAAAATGAGACTGATTGATGCAGATGAACTGATGAAATACCCGATAAGGATAAATCACTATGACAAAGAGCACGGAAACGAAGATTTTGTTTTAGGCATAGAATCAGTGCTTGAATATGCTGAGAATTTGCCAACAATCGAAGCCGAGCCGGTGAATCATGGATGGTGGTTAACATGGGAAGATAAATACCCAGGGAAAATTCCTAAGAAGAAAAACAATCTTGGCGTTTTTTGCTCTGAATGTAGATTGCATGCAGATAACAAAAGCGCATTTTGCCCACAATGTGGGGCACGGATGGATTTGCCAAACTGTGGAGCAAAGATGGATGGAGGTAAAGAAAATGGAGCGAATTAAAGCAATAAATCCTATTATAACTGCCAGAAAAGTTTCAGAAGAACTATATTATGAAATCATCTACTATGATGTTTCAGATAATATGTGGCATACAGGATTCGGATCATACAATTTTGATTTTGTTCAAGAATGGCTAAAGGAGTATTTTGACGTTGTT
Source organism: uncultured Ruminococcus sp. (assembly GCF_937915125.1). GTDB lineage: Bacteria > Bacillota > Clostridia > Oscillospirales > Ruminococcaceae > Ruminococcus_C. The sequence goes on from NZ_CALDMP010000008.1 coordinate 13,295, forward strand.
GAATCAGACGTTCAGCTGGTGAAGCATGGGCTGTGGATTGAACACGACAAAAAAACGTGGTGTACATTGTGCGGTAAGAGCAATAAAGATTGCAAGCCGCCATTTTGCCCGCACTGCGGCGCACGGATGGATGGAGGTGAATGAAAATGAGCGATGAAACGTTAGAACTTTTATGGTCAATGCTGACAAATGAACAACTCATGGAACTGCGAGAAAAAGGTGCTATGGATGACCGTACTATGCGGTCGTTCAAAACCGAATTGTTTAAGCGGTGCTTAATTGATTTTGGCGAAGCGATGTGTGCATTTTTCGGAGGTGAATGACATGACAATTGAAGAAGCAATTCAGCTGACGATAGGGTGTGCGGAACTGCTGGAATTTGACCCGATGACTGGCGAGCCTACGCCATCATACAGACTCGAATATGAACAGGCACAGGCAATCCGAATGGTGCTCGCAGAATTGGAAACCGCTAGGGCAGACAAGCAAGAGCACTGGATTCCATTTGAATTTGATGAAGATGGTCGTCTTACAGGGAAACTTCCAGAAGAGTGCGAAAGAATATTGATTTGCACAAACATCGGTTATGTATATGTGGATGAATTCCTTTGTGATGGCGATGGTTTTTATCTGGATAGCGGATGGGATCTTGCTGAAGATGTATCTGCTTGGATGCCATTGCCGGAACCGTTTGGAGGTGTAGAAAATGGCTGAATTTATTACATATGCAGAACCTGGAAGTTTTGAAATCGACTTCAAAACTACGGATTATTCAGAATACCGTGAGATTGAAGAAGCTGCAAGAGAGATTATAGATCGGCATACGGGTACACATGATTCTGATCACGTTTCTATGGATAAACATCATAATAAAACGTATGCGCAGGATTTTTTTGAGAAATTTCCGAATGCACCGAAAATCCGTGACGGATTGCCTGAACCAACCGCTTGTTCTGTATACGGTTATTCTAAACTGTTTGAAGAACATTGCGAATCAGGAGTTGATTGCGTAAGCTGTTGGAACGAGGTGATGCCGGATGCGTAAATACATCGCCATGCTCATCGCTTTGGCTGCGTTTATGCTCTGGATTGGCTGGCGTACTGCGGAGGTGGTGTGTAGATGAGCGAACTTTTAGATTTCAAACAAAAAATTTTTGATACGTTAGGTGTATCTGATACATCGGAAATTTCCGATGCGCTGTTACATGCAGTATTGTATAATGATATTGCAATTTTTGATAAAATATCATCTATGCAGTCGGAAGAAAAGGACATGCTACAATCGTTGTGGCAATACTACGAATCAGACCGCGAAGAAAAAAAGCAATATTATACGCCAAAAAGCTTATGTAAACTTGTTTCTGCAATTGCTGGTGACTACGAAACTGTATATGACTGCTGCGGAGGTAGCGGCGCATTAACGATTGAATCCGCAAAAAATGAAGTATACGTAGAAGAGCTTGACGAACGTGTCATCCCATTTTTGCTGACGAATTTATGTATGCGCAATTTATCAGGATACGTTGTTAACGGAAATGTGCTTACAGGATCAAAGAATGTATGCTATAAGCTTTCGAATGGTGTAAAATATAGCACTTGTGAAATAGTGGATTATGTACCAGAAATAAAATGCGATGTATCTGTAAGCAACCCGCCTTATAATATTAAATGGGATCCTCCACTCCCTCTGTGCGCATGCGACTGTTTTCCTGTAATTCCTCCAGCCAGTAATGCGAATTATGCATTTGCATTTAGATGTCTGGAAAAATCAGATCGTGCTGTTATGATTATGCCTTGTGGTGCAATGTCGTCAAAACAGGAGCAAATAGTCCGGGAATATCTTGTGAATTGTGATTGGCTCGAAACAGTGGCAATGATGCCAGATAATATGTTTGAGTCAACAACAATCTCAACGTGTATCATGGTAATCGACAAGCACAAAAAGCATCCAGGGGAATTTTATTTTATGGATTGCAGAAATGTGCATGAAACAGAATGCCGTGAACAAAGAGGACAATTTGGTGGTGCAAGCCACACAAACAGAGTTTACAAAAAGCAATTTAACATTTTCACATCAAAAAATGTGTCTGAAATTGTCGATACGATAAGCAACAGAAAAGATAAATCTGGATTTTTTGCTGTACGTTCTGCACAGGACATCCAGAAAGAAAATTATAACATATCACCATCAAGATACATCGAATTTCCGGAACAGGAAATCAGACACAGAGAACTGAACGAAATAGCAGATAATATCAATTATATTTGCAGGATGCGGAATTCGTGCAAACTTGTGATAAATGAAACGATTGCAAAGCAATTAGGATTAGACGTTGATTTGTTCAAAAAAGCAAAAAAGCAATCTGAGAATTCGTCAGCTACTCTTGAACAGATTGGAATACACATAGAAAAAGATGACTATATCCAATTCACAAAGAATAAAAATGATTTCTGCTTCAAGTGCAACAGCAGAGACGCTATTCCAGGCATTTTCATACAATTTTTTTCTGTGTGGAAAAATCAAATTGATCTTCTGAACACAATGGAAAATCAATACATGGCTGAATTAAGAGATGCTATGCTTCCTGATTTGATGAGCGGAAAGATTGATGTTTCGGAGGTGGTGTGCAAATGAAAGCAAGACGTGATCGCTACACGGTTCCGATATCCGTGAAGTCGTATGAAGAGATGCAGCGTAAAATCGCTCTGAGCGCTCTCAGAGACGGCGTATTGCAAGGCATAGCAATATGCATGATGGCGCTTGAAATGGCGTTTGGATGGCGCAGAGGGCGTCTGACACGGTTTTATTACGCTGTCTGCGATATACTGCACATGCCAAAAATTATGGGAAAAGACCCGACAGCGGATGATGCAATCGCAAGGATGCGTGATTTGTATCACATCGACTTGGACAAACTGGAGATTGATGTTGATTTGGAGGACAAGAAATGGACAAAGAAGTAAAAACACCAACACTGTGCTGGACGTGCAGAAACGCCGTTCCGAAAATGGTAAACGGGAAATACATATGCGGTTGCAGCTGGTCTGTGCGCCTTGAGCCAGTAAAAGGATGGACTGCGGAAAATAGTGTAAAAAATCAACGAAGTGAAAGTTATCGCATGGAAACATGGCATGTGCTGGAATGTCCGGAGTACGAAGCGGACAGACCGGAAGATACGGCTTTCAATCGTGGATGCGATGAAGCGTATGTGGAGATCGCAAGACTTGTGCTGAAACTGCAGATGGACAGCTACAGATCAGCGTTAAAGCAATATGCGGAAACGGGTGATGAAAAATACCTGTGTCGTATAAAGTCTATTGAGCGTGATTTGCTGTCACCGTATTATGCTGCGCTCGCGATTGGTAAGGTTGATTTTAAAGAGCTGATCTTGCAGTGCAGGAAAGAGGCCGGTGTTGCTTTTGGGGTGTGATGGAATGACAAAAGACGAACTTATCCAGTGCAGAAATGCACGGATCCGCATCAACAAGCTTTCCTATGATATTGCAAAAATTCGTGCGAGTGCTGGTGTTATTGGATCCGTATGCTATGATAGTGAGCCCCGCAGCCGCGGCGAACCTGTTCCGGAAGCGCAACGGCATGCGGAAAAGCTGGATGATCTGGAGATCCAGCTGAAAGAGGCACTGACTTTATGGACAGAGAAAAAATCTGTGATTCGAAAAGAAATCACACGAAAACTGCCTGAAAAACTTGGATTGATGATCTGGCGCAGATATGTGAAAGCGGAATCATGGAATCAGATCAACAAGGCGCTCTGTATCCGAAACAAGGATCAGTCGATGTACTTACACAGAAAGGCTTTGAAAAAATTGATGAAAAGTACTTGACATTACACCTTGACTGTGGTAAAATAGTATTATGAAATAGTATGAGCGGATCAGTGAAAGCTGACCCGCTTTTTTTATACCTGAAAAACGGAGGGAGGACGTTGGCAAATGAAGAAAACCTGATACCGATGAACAAACGAAGCCAGAACGAAGCGAGAGAACTTGGCAAAAAAGGTGGGATCGCTTCAGGAGCGTCCAGACGGGCGTACAGTAGCCTGAAACAGGCGGCAAAGGCTTTTTTCAAGGAAAACGAAAACGCCGCTATGAGTGTGGTACAATCGCTGTACGACGAGGCACTCGCCGGGAATGTGAAGGCGGCGGAAAAGCTGCAAGACCTGATCGGAGAAACTGTACAGCGGGAAGAACTCGCTCTGAAAAAGAAGGCCATTGCAAAGCAGAGCGTACAAAACAATGGAAAGGCGGAAGCGCTTATTGCAGGATTGCAGGAGGCGGAAGAACTGGATGATCTACACGAAGAAACAACTTTCTCTGATGCGGATATGGCAGAAGAAGAAACTGAAACGAATCAACCTTCTTGAGGGTT
>NZ_CALDMP010000009.1 GCF_937915125.1 uncultured Ruminococcus sp.
AGCATTTTTGTGAAATATGACGCAAAATATGCAAGCATATGACGTGCAAAGCCGATAGGCGCTCTTTGTGCGGTGTTGCCTCAAGTTATTTCAATACTCTTTTTCAAATGGGTACTATAAAGATAACACTGCCGCACAGGCAATCCCGTAATACACTGCAATGCCCCACGATAGAGCATAAGCTGTTCCCGATAGCTATCCGTCAGTTCCTCTGCACGTGTCACATAGTCTGTCTTATAGTCCACCAGCACAAAGGCATCTTCCTCCAGGAACGCCAGGTCAATGATACCCTTCAGGATACTGTCCGAATCCTGATACCGGTGCAATATCTCCGCCGCCTCCGGGAATACGCTGATATCCCTGCACTGCACCAGGAATTTCTGCTCCCGGAGTACCCGGCGGGAACGGCGCAGCCTTTCATATAATTCGTCCTGGAAAAATGCCGTCACAAGCTCCGGCTCGATGACATCCGCCTGTGCCTGTGTCAGAAAGCCGTATGTCTGCAATCGCTGGATCTCCGCCGATACATCCTGTTCCGCCTGTCGGAAGTCCGCATACTGGAAAAATGTATGCACTGCCGTACCACGTTCTGCACCAGTCAGACGGCGTTCCTCCTGCAAAAAACGGGGGCGTTTCCAGACAGGCGCACGATTCTTCTGTGCCTCCTGAATTGCCGAAACACTCAGCAGAGATTCTCTTTCGCTGTCCTCGGACTGATACTGGAAATGCACCATACGCCGGATATCCGCCACAATTTCCGCAGAGGGCTTTGCATATTCCCTTTCCTCCACGGCATCGGCATCGGACTGTTCCGGGAGCTGGAATTCATACTGAATACACACACCCTCCGACCACGCCGGGGTCTGCCATGTCTGCGGCGGCAGCTGCACCGCATCCTCCAGGGCAGCATCATGACGCAGCACAAGGCACATCCATACCCACTGTGCCATAGAACCGGCAGACTGCACCAGAAGAGGCGGCAGCTTGCCATCGGACAGAATCAGCGCGCCGTATTCGGACAGATAGTCCCGGCTCTTGGTACGAATCTTCCCGGCATCTAGGGGCAGGAAAAGCTGCTGCTTTGCCCGTGTCATGGCAACATAGAGCAGTCGCAGCTCTTCACTTTTTGACAGATTCTGGTTATCCTGCTCCAGTACGGAAAAGGGCATGGTCTTGGCACGGGTATAAGTTTCCGGATCCTTGATGCAGAATCCCACCATACCACGGTCGGAGAAGAGTGCGTTCTTCCGGGAATCCTCTGTGGAAAACTTTGTCTCCAGCTTTCCCAGGAATACAAAGGGATATTCCAGTCCCTTGGAACGGTGCATGGTCTTTACCGCCACCGCATTCTCTGCCCCGGCAGAGAGGGATGTCTGCTGAAAATCATTGCCGCTTTCCACAAGCCAGTCGATATACCGCAAAAAGCCGGACAGACCGCTGTGGGCAGCCTCCGCATTTTCCTCATACTGCTTTGCATACTGAATCAGCAGGTTGAGGTTGGCACGCTTCTTCTCGCCATCCTTCGTCAGCTGCATCACCGAGAGGAAATCCGTGGTGTCATAGATGCGGCGTATCAATGCCTCCAGCGTCATAAGTGCCGCATCCTGCCTTAGCTTTTGCAGGGTATCGCAGAGATAGCGGCACTTCTCCACGAGTACCTCCTCCAGGGGTCCCTCAATATCCTCTGCCCCGGATGTGATGCCTGCACCCTGACAAAGGGCAGCATACAGGCTGGAACGTCTGGACAGCATCCGCACCTGGGTCAGTTCCTGTGCGGTGAACCAGAACATGGGCGACAGCATCACCGCCGCAAGGGAGGTATCCAGCAGTGGATTGTCCAGCACACGGAGCATATCCAGCAGAATACTGATCTCCCTTGCCTGAAGATATCCTTTTTCCTCCGGGCTTTGTACTGGAATACCAGCTTCTTCCAACGCATGTGCAACGGTCATACACTGGGTATTATTCCGCAGGAGCACGCAGAAATCCCGGTAGGTACAAGGTCTGGTGCTGCCGTCCTTTTCTGCCACAGGACTTCCCTGCTGTATCATATTCCGGATTTGCCGGATAATATATTCCGTTTGCAGATCTATGTCTGAATCTTCCTGCTCCGGCATATTTTTCAGCACAGCCACATGCACAGTCTGTTCCTCCGGCGGCAGCAGTTCCCCGATGGCAGAACCCGGACGGAGTGCTTCGCTCTCGTCATAGGTCACATCGCCGCAGGCAGGAGACATGAGATTGCCGCACAGGAAATTGACGAACTGCAAGATCGGCGGTGCACTGCGGAAATTCCGGTTCAGTGCAATATGCCGGCAGACCCCGTTGCCGGCAGCAGCATCCTCCATGGCGTGGACAAAGTTCCGGGGATTCGCCAGACGGAAACGATAGATGGACTGCTTCACATCCCCCACCAGAAAGACATTGTCCCCATACCGGAGTGCACCGGTTTCCGGGTCAATGCAGTTCCGGGACAGCAGCTTGAAGATATCATCCTGCTTATTGTTGGAATCCTGATACTCGTCGATCATGATGAGGGCGTAGTATTCCTGCAGTTCCCTCGCCAGGGGTGAGGGATGGATTCTGCCGTCCGTGGTCTGGGCAGAGAGAAGTTCCAGGGCAAGGCGTTCCCCATCCGCAAAGCTCAGGGCATTCTGCCGTACCTTTGCCTGCCAGATGGTATCCTCCAGCTCCTGCTCCATGTCAAAAAGCAGCGGCATCAGCTGCAAATGCTGTTCCAGATCGGCTGTCTCATAGGGAAATACGTTCTCCAGAAGTGTTATGATTTCCCCTTCCAGATCGTGATACTGTCCCCGGAGCTGCTTCACCCGTTCGTAATCCTCCTCCGAGCGGATGGATTTTTTCTTCCGTGGAAAAGGCTTTCTGCCCCGGTTGGCTTTTTTCTCCAGCAGCAGGGACAGCATCTGGTCAGAGTCCGTGCCGCCTGTCTCAATGCTGCGAAGTACCCGTTCCAGACAGCGCAGATCCTCTTCCACCCAGGGCAGAACAGTGTTGTCCTCCAGGGAATCGTACAACTCCGCCGCCAGAGAAGCAGCCTCCTGTGCCTGACTGACTGCCGTCTGGACAAGCTGCTGCAATTGCCGTGTCAATGCCTGATGATAGGGCGAATCCGCCAGAGACTGACCCAGTCCATCCAGCACATCCCTGCACCAGCTGTCCCGGAAAGGTACTGAGCCAAGAAACTGGTATAATTCCATGAGGATCTGTTCCAGGGGGGTATCATTCTTCTCGCAGAAGCTGTTCCAGAGGAGTTCCATTTCCTTTGGACGTTCCTCGTGCCAGCGGTTCAGCACCTGGTCTGCCGCCTTTCCGGCGATCATCTGGCTCTCTGTCTCGTTCAGGATACGGAAGCCGGAAGTAATCCCATGATCGGTGAGGTTGTCCCGGATCAGGTCGAAGCAGAAGGAGCTGATGGTGCAGATATGGGCACTTTGCAGCAAAATCTGCTGCTGATAGAGCCATTGGTTTTCCGGCTGATTTTGCAGTTCTATCTCCAGCGCCTGACTGAGACGGGAACGCATTTCTGCGGCAGCGTCATTGGTGAACGTCACCACGATCATGCGATCCGCAGGCACACGGCGCTGGGGATCTTCTTCCATGAGAATCCGCAGCAGCCGTTCCACCAGCACAGAAGTCTTGCCGCTTCCGGCAGCCGCAGATACAATAAGACCGCAGTCTCTTGTTTCAATTGCACAGCTTTGCTGTTCCGTCCATGCCATCAGTGCTTCTCCTCCTCTTCCTGTTCCATGGAATCCAGCAGTTCCATCATCTGTTTTTCCCGGGATGCCTGTGTGCCCCCGGCGATCTGTCCGTGACACTCATTGCTGTTACCGCAGATATTGGCATAGTTGCAATAGGCACAGGGGTTATGCTGCTGCAATTGCAGCGGAAATGCGTCAATTTCTCCGTGATAGATGCCCTCTGCCGCATCCGTCAGCCGGCGCAGTACATACTGCCGCAGATGCCGCATTTGCTCCGCCGTCAGGAATGTCCCGGAACGGCTGTCCAGCTGCTGGGCACCATCCAACTTGCCCGGAATGTAGATGCCCCTGCCCTCTTGTTCCATGAGGGTGATGAGATGGGGATCCCGCAGCAGAATGCCCTTCATACGGTAAGTATCATTGCACTGCTTCTGGGGTGTTACGCCGCTGCCCCGTTTCAGGTCACTTTTCACCATTCCCGACGGCATATACAGTACGCCGGCAGGCGATGCATCTGCCAGAGGTGTTCCCGGTGCCGTAATGGAAAACAAGTAGATCAGCATCTGTAAATCCAGCCCGTACAGCAGATTCCCCAGAGAGAAATCCTTTACGCCGCTTTTATAGTCCACCACACGCACCCAGAGCTTGTCGCCGTCCTGGCATACATCCACCCGGTCGATCTTTCCCACCAGGCGAATCTGCTGTCCGTCTCCGGTGAGAAGATGCAGGGGCGGAAAGTTCTGATTCTCCGGCGTGATCTGCAACTCCATACAATAGGGCGAAAAGGCAGACTGCCGGAATTCCTCCTGCATATGGAGCAGCAGGGGCAGCATTCCCTCCACTGTATGGCGATATGCCGCCAGTTCTCTGCCGTTTTTGGAAAAGTCACCGCCCATTTCCGCCTGCCAGAACTCCGCCGCATAGCCGGAGATTACCTGCCGCAGCTGTGCCGGCGTCATCCGCAAAAAGGCATCCTTGTCATACTCTCTCAGAAGCCGTTCCAGACAGCTGTGAATGAGACTGCCGCTGCCGGCTCCTGCAAGGCGAATCTTCTGACGGCTGTACAGCCGGAGTATGTCGTTGCAGAAGTAGGAGAAGGGGCAATACTGATACCGTTCCAGTCCCGATGCGGACAGCTGTAAGGTATTCCCGATATACTCCTGCATCAGCTTCTTGTCGTCAATGTGGAACAGAGGTGCGTCCGGATCTTCTGTCTCCTTCACTGTCAGCTCTGCCAGTTTATGCAGTCTCCCGGCATAAAGGGGTTCCTCCAGCAGTACCTGGGCAATGCTGGCAGTCTCCGGGGTATTCTCCGTATAGTTCTGCACGTACTCATAATAGGCAGCGTGGAGGGTACCTGCATAATAGGCACTCCCCTGTGCTGCACAGGTCTGTTTCAGATCTGCACCCTCCGGGAACATCCGCTGTATCTGGGCGATCACGCTGGAGGGGTAGCATTTCTGGTGGGTAATATTCACGCAAGGGTAAGTCAGATACAGTGCGTGGGATGCCGAGGAAAGCAGCTTATAGGCGGCAAGTCGTGCATCTGCCAGCTGTACCTCCTTGGACTTCACCACAGGCAGCTTCATCTGTTCCAGGGTCAGGCAGTCCCGTTCTGAGAAGATAGCACTGCCGCCGGGCATTACCGGAAATGCCCCCTCGCAGACGCCCAGCAGGAACACGATCTTCGGCGCATTCAGCCGGGCAGTACTTCCCTGAGAGATCAGCACTGCATCCAGTGTTCTGGGCGGCACAGCACGCTTCACGTTCCGTGTCAGTGAAGCCAGTACCGCACAGAATTCCGGGAACGCCATTTCCAGAGACTCGTACAGCAGCGCCATATGATCCAGAATATCCATGAGACTATTCCAGACATGCGCCCATTCCTGACGGGTCTGCATCCGTTTCTGTTCATCCTGAATGGCAAGAAGCTGCTGATTAAGCCGTTCCTCCACCTTTTGTTCGCCCATGAAATCGAAGAGCATCCGGCAATATTCTCCACCGGTGTGGGGCTTCCGGCTGGCTTTCCGCAGATTCTCTATGGGCAGCAGCAGCTTTTTTCGTACATTCTCTGCCGTTTCCCAATTCCCCCCCGTAAAGGGTTCGTTCCAGGTATTTCCGTCGATCTGCCAGGTGTAGCAGTAGTTCTCCAGCTCTGACATTTCTCTGGAAGTACAATCCGTCAGTCCGGTTTTCCCCAGACGCAGCAGCAATTCCGTATCCGGACGCTTTGCACGGAGTAGTTCCAGAACCGTGTGCAGATATACCATCAGTGGCGTGTAGAGTACCGACTGCTTTTCGTCCACATGATAGGGCAATTCATACCGTTCCATTGCCGTTTCCAGAATACTTTCATAGTCGGACATCTGGTTGGTCAGCACGGCAATATCCCGGCAGCGGAGTGTGGGGTCATCTGCCAGAAGCCGGCGGATGGTGGCGCATACATATTCCGCCTCCTCATTGGGCGTTGCCGCCTCCAGAATATGCAGATGCTGGGGCTGACCAGAAAAGGGCTGGGCATTGCGAAATACATGCTGGCTGAGCCACCGGAGATCCCCGGACTGAAAGCGATAGGACGTCTCACAGGTCTCCAGAGACACCGGAATATGCAGTTCCGATGCAATCCGCTTGATGCGATACAGCGTGTCCTGAACGGTCTCAAACAGGGAGAAGGGCACAGGGTCGGCACTGTCCGTACGCAGTGCCACGTAGACATCCTTACAGGAAGAGAGCAGCACGGTGAGCATCTCATACTCGTCCTCAGTGAAGCTTTCGAATTCGTCCAGACACAGTACATCCCCAAGAAAGGCGTCCTGTCCGTTGGCAATGGCTGCCGCTTCGGTAAGCTCCGTCTCCGTATCCTTCAGGTGATGCTCCAACAATAGCTGGTCGTATTTCTGATAGATCCGGAACAAATCCAATGTCTTGTCCAGCAGACGGCCGTCCAGAGCCGCGCAGGAATCGTACAGCAGCTCCGGCGTAATCCCACTGCGGCGGAACAGTGCAAAGAGCGCAGACAATTCTTCTACAAAGGATGCCTGTCTGCACTGTTTTTCCAGAATCCGGAGCATATGCTCCCGTTCGGTGGTATAGAGCACCGCCTCATAGAGCAGCGCCATTTTTGTCAGCTCATCCGCATTTGTCCTGCCGTCAGGCACACAGCCATACCGCTGAAAGACAGCACGTGCCAGGGATTTGAAGCTGTGGGTTTCCAGCTGGTTGAACGAAACAGGTCCCAGAATACGGTACAGCTTCTGGTCGAATTCATAGGAGAACTGCTCCGGCACAAGGGTCAGCACATGCTCTCCCTGTTCCACCTGTTCCTGTAACAGCTGAATCAGCCGGGTGGATTTTCCGCAGCCCGCACCGCCGATGATAATATGTATGATAGGTCATCACCTCATAATCGCCAAAAAGAAAGCCGCAGCATAGCAGAATCGACTATGGCTGCGGCGGCATACGTTGATTTTACACGTTAGGTTCCACAATGATCTCACGATGGGGAACCGGGGTGGAAAAGACGATCTGCGTTGAGGTGTTGCCAAAACGCTGAATCTTTCCGATAAATGTATCCAGCTCCTGTGTGGACGGGAACGCAACCTTAATGAGCATGGAATACACGCCGGTGATACAGTTGCACTCCAGTACATTGGGACAGCTGCTGATAAACGGATAGAATTCCGACTTCTGATCCGCAGACAATTCCAGGTTGATAAACGCGGTGATATGATATCCCAGCTTCTGACGATCAATGATCGTATTGTATCCCAGAATGATCCCCTGCTTCTCCAGCTTGTCGATCCGGGAAGAAACCGCCGGCGCAGACAAGAAAACCTTTGACGCCAAAAGCTTCAGCGGAGCTCTGGCATTTTCCTGCAGCAATGTTATCAGCATGGCATCGATCTTATCCATGTTTTTTTCGCATCCTTTCCTCGATACAGCCTTTAATGATTTTCATCACGGATAGAAACGTTCATATTACCCAGTGCTCAAAGACTGCTTTTCTTTCTCATAGTATAGCAAAAAAATATGTCCGTCTATTGTACATTCTATAAATTTTCGGAAGAAACTTAATTTTATTATTTTTTGAGTTCCTCGATCCTGCTTTTTGTTTGCTGTACTTCCTGCAAACTGTTCTGGAAATACGCCTGAGCATCGTTAAGTAAATTATTTACATATTTTTCAGCAGCTTCCTTGATATCCTTGGAGCCGTTCTGTGCCTTTGTGAGCATATCCAGTGCACGCTGCTTTGCCTCTTGGAGAATCGCCTCCTCTGAGAGCATCCGCTTTGCACGTGTCTCGGCGTCCTGGATGATGGCCTCCGCCTTTTCCCGGGCTTCGTTGATGATCCGGTCGCAGTCGGAGTCGATGAGCTTTGCCCGTTTGATCTCTGCCGGGATATTCAGGTGCGCCGAATTCAGCAGTTCACGCATACGGTCTGCATCAATGACAGCCTTATGTGCAGCAAAGGGAATGGGCCGGGAGCGTTCCAGCAGGTCGTCCATATCGTCCAATATCTCTTCAATATTCATGATAGTCTCTCCTTTACCAAACGTTTTACGATCACATCGAGAATTTCCGGCGGCACAAAATGGCTGATATCGCCGCCAAAGATGGCAATCTGCTTGACAACGCTGGAGCTGAGGTACATATTCTCCGCCGTTGTGGTCAGAAATACGGTCTCTGCACCCTCATAGAGCTTCCGGTTCGCAAGCGCCATCTGGAATTCATATTCAAAGTCGCTGACAGCACGCAGTCCCTTTACAATAGCAGTCGCCCCTGCCTCCTTGACATAATCCGCCAGGAGTCCGTCTGAAACATCCACTGTCACATTGGGGAGATCCCGTGTCACACACAGGATCATATCCTTTCGTTCCTGGAACGTAAAGCAGGCGTTGTTTTTCATAATATTTTTCGATATCAGCACGATCACACGGTCGAAAAGCTTCGATGCACGTGTGATAATATCCAAATGTCCCAGGGTCACAGGGTCAAAGCTGCCCGGGCACACCGCAATTCGTTCCATTTTATGTCTCACCTCTTCTGCAAACATAGGTCGTCACAGTAATGGCGCCGTATTTCCGCTGTTTTTCCAGATGCAGCGCACCAGCCCTTTCCGGCAGTTCCAGCCCGGTCTCATGCTCGCAGATCACAATACCGTCTGTCTGCATCCGGGGTTCCAGAAACGGAAAGAGCTTCACATGCCATCCCTGACGATAGGGCGGGTCGAGAATCGCAATATCAAACAGGACATCCCCTGTCTGCAAAAAGGAAACTGCATCCATCTGGTGGAGCTGTGCCTGTTCCAGCAGCTGCACTGCCGTGAGATTCTCCCGTGTCACACCGAGAGACCGGGCAGAGCGATCCACAAATACCGCCCGATCTGCACCACGGCTCAGGGCTTCGATGCCCATCTGACCGCTTCCGGCGAACAGATCCAGCACCGCAGACCCCGGCAGGTCAAATTGAATGGCGGAAAAGATGGCTTCCTTGACCTTATCGGTAGTGGGACGAACATCCAGTCCCTCCAGTGTTTTCAGTTTTCTTCCTTTTGCACTCCCGGCAATGACACGCATATGCTCCCATTCTCCTTTTTTCTATGGCGTAGTACCATTATACAACGAATTCCGGCAAATGTCCAGAGGTATCCGGAAAAAATACGGAAATCTATTTTTATCAAGTTTCAACCCCTCAGTCACGGCTTCGCCGTGCCAGCTCCCCTGAAAGAGAAGAGGGACCATTGTGCAACAATGGTGGAGAGGTCATTGAAAAAATATGATCGGTTCACTCCCCTGCCGTCATCTCCTGAATCGCCTGATACAATTGCCCTGCGATTTCCCCATTGACGCCGGCGATCTTCGCCAGTTCCTCCGGCGATGCCTTTTGCAAATTCCCCAGGGTCTTGAAGTGCAGCAGCAGCTTCTGGGCTTTTTTCTCGCCGATGCCACGTACTTTTGTCAGTTCCAGCTGATAGGACGACTTCGCATGGAGACTGTGCATATACGCAACAGAAAACCGATGCACTTCATCCTGAATCTGTGTCAGCAGATGAAACGCCGCACGATTGGCAGACAGTGAGATCTCTCCCCCGGTACTGGAAATGGCACGTGTACGGTGCTTCTGATCCTTGACCATACCGAACACCGGAATCGCCAGACCAAATTCCGCCACCACCGGAGAAATGGTATTCACATGCCCCTGACCGCCGTCCAGCAGAATCAGATCCGGCAGTCGGGAAAACCCTTCCTCATCCTGTGCAAGATAATGATTCAGCCGCCGGGTGATCGCCTCTTTCATGCAGGCGTAGTCATCCTGTGTCACATGCTCCTTCATGCGAAAACGCTTGTAAGCACGTTTCAGAGGTCTGCCGTTTTCAAAGACAACCATACCGCAAACCATGGAGGTGGAGGACAGGTTGGAGATATCGTAGGCTTCGATATACTGGGGCGGCTGAGATAATCCCAACGCCTTTCCCAGTTCCTCCAGCGCCTGGACTTCCTTTCCCGTTCGTCCGAACCGCAGCGCAAGCTCCTCATTGGCGTTATTCCGGGAAAGCTGCACAAACTGGCAGAGCGTCCCTCGTTGGGGTACAGTCAGGCGTACCCGGCAACCGGCAAAGGTACTGAACAGCTGTTCGTACATCTCCTGATTGGGCAGGGCAAACTCCAGAATGATATTCTTCGGGATATCGGCACGGTGATGCTCGTAGTACTGAGTCAGGTAGGAATCCATCAGTTCTTCCCGGGAAACGGTTTCCTGAAAGAAAAAGGTTTCCTTGTCGAAGAGTCGCCGTCCCCGATAGCGGAGAATGGAAATACACTGGGTACCGCTGTGTTCCGCCATGGCAATCACATCCGCCTCTTCCAGTGCGGCATCCAGTATCTTCTGGGTTTCCCCTGCCTTGGAAACCGCTGCGATACGGTCACGAAGCATTGCTGCACGTTCGAAGTCCAGTTCCTCAGCGGCACGCTCCATCTCCTCCTGCATCCGCTTTACGGAATCGGCACTGCCCATGCGAATATAATCCTTCGCCTGGGCAATGATCTCCCCATAGCTTTCCTGCGAAATATTCCCACGGCATACGCCCATGCACTGCTTGATATGATAATTCAGGCAGGGACGTGTTTTTTTGAAATCCTGGGGAAATTTCTTGTGACAGGTAGGCAGTCGGAATACACGGTTTGTCTCCCGTGCAGTTTCCCGGGTAATAAATCCGCTCATATAGGGACCCAGATACTCCCCCGGCTTTTTCTTGTTTTTCTCTGGGGTCAGCCGGGGATAGGGTTCATCCGAAAAGCAAAGATAGCTGTATCCCTTGTCATCCTTCAGGAGGATGTTATACTTGGGCTGGTGCTGTTTGATCAAGCTGCATTCCAGCACCAGAGCTTCATATTCCGAGTCGGTGACAATAAAATCGTAATCATACACATGCTCCACCATACTCGCAACCTTTGGGGTATGGTCGGCTGATTCCCGAAAATAACTTGTCACACGATTTTTCAGATTCTTGGCTTTTCCGATGTAAATAATCTCATTCTTTTGGTTTTTCATGAGATAAACACCCGGAGACGCTGTCAGTTTTGCTGTTTTTGCCCGCAATTCAGGTAAACGACAATTCATACAACGCCTCCGGGTGTCAATGTTTCACATAAGGTCACCTCTAAAAACCCGCTCACCTGTCATCTGCGACGCATCTTTACGCCATCTTCCCTTGGGAAAAAACTTGAAATACATCGAGTATTCCCGCATTTTTTCCCAAGGGGATCTGTCGAAAATCTGCACCGCATCTGACGGATTCGAGGTTTTTAGAGATGCCCATAATTCGTTAGGATAAAGCCTTTAATGCACGCTGACCGATATCGTTCCGATAATGTGCATCCTGGAACGAAATGGTCTTTACGCCGGCATATGCCGTTTCCAGTGCCTGAGGCAGTGTCTCCGCCGTAGCAGTCACGCCCAGCACACGGCCGCCGGATGTGAGGATCTGTTCCCCATCCAGTTTCGTGCCTGCATGGTAAACAAAGCAGCTATTGATCTGACCATTTTCATCCAGTCCGGAAATGGGCAGACCAGTGGCATACTTCTTGGGATAGCCGCCGCTTGCCATAACAACGCAGGCTGCACAGCCCTGTTTCCACTGAATCTCCAGCTGGTCAAGGGTACCGTTCCAGATCGCCAGAATGATGTCCACCAGATCTGTCTCCAGCAGCGGCAGAACTACCTGTGTCTCCGGGTCGCCGAACCGGCAGTTATACTCAATGACCTTAGGCCCCTTGGGGGTCAGCATCAGTCCGAAGTAGAGACAGCCCTGGAACGGTCTGCCCTCTGCCTGCATTGCCTGAATGGTGGGCAGGAAGATGGTATCCATGCACTGCTGTGCCACTTCCGGCGTATAATAGGGATTCGGTGCCACCGTTCCCATACCGCCGGTATTAGGACCCATATCGCCGTCCAGCGCACGCTTGTGATCCATGGAAGAAACCATGGGCTTTACAGTCTTTCCGTCAGTGAAGCTGAGGACGGATACCTCCGGCCCTGTCAGGAATTCCTCAATGACGATCTGAGAACCGCTTTCGCCGAAGATCTTGTCCTCCATAATGGAAGAGATGGCAGCGAATGCCTCTTCCTCATTCTGTGCAATGACAACGCCCTTGCCCAGTGCAAGACCGTCTGCCTTGATAACGGTAGGATATTCGTTCTTTTCCCGGAGATATGCCTGTGCCTCCTCCGGCTTGCGGAACACCCGGTACTCCGCAGTGGGGATGTGATATTTCTGCATGAGTTCCTTGGAGAACACCTTGCTGCCCTCCAGGATCGCTGCATTTTTCTTGGGGCCGAAGGTCATGAAGCCCTCTGCCTGCATAGCATCTGCCATGCCCATTACCAGGGGATCGTCCGGTGCCACAAAGACCAGATCCACTGCCAGTTCCTTTGCCAGTGCCACCATGCCGTCAATATCCGTTGCCTTTACCGGAAAGCACTTGGCATACTTGGCAATGCCGCCGTTGCCCGGTGCGCAGTACAGTGCATCTACCTTGGCACTTTCTGCAAGCTTCATGACAATGGCATGCTCACGGCCGCCGCCGCCCACAACTAAAATTTTCATGGATACTGCCTCCTGTCATTAGTGGTGGAACAGACGGATGCCTGTAAATGCCATTGCCATATTGTACTTATTGCAGGTTGCAATGACATGGTCGTCACGGATGGAACCGCCCGGCTCTGCAATATAGCGTACACCGCTCTTGTGGGCACGCTCGATGTTGTCACCGAAGGGGAAGAATGCGTCAGAGCCAAGGCATACATCCGTATTCTGTGCCAGCCATGCCTGCTGTTCTTCCTTGGTGAACACTTCTGGCTTTACCTTGAAGATATTTTCCCATGCGCCGTCTGCCAGCACGTCCATATACTCGTCAGAAATATACACATCAATGGCATTGTCACGATCCGGACGGCGGATACCGTCAACGAACTGGAGTCCCATTACCTTGGGATGCTGACGGAGCCACCAGATATCTGCCTTGTTGCCGGCAAGACGTGTGCAGTGAATACGGGACTGCTGACCAGCGCCAATACCGATTGCCTGACCGTCCTTGACGTAGCAGACAGAGTTGGACTGGGTATATTTCAGAGTGATCAGGGAGATCAGCAGGTCTCTCTGATACGCCTCAGGGATTTCCTTGTTGTCGGTGACAATATTGGACAGCATTTCCTTGTCGATGTTCAGGAAGTTGTGTCCCTGTTCGAAAGTCACGCCGAATACCTGCTTGCGCTCCAGCTCTGCCGGTACATATGCCGGGTCGATCTGGATGATATTATAGGTGCCCTTGCGCTTGGACTTCAGGATCTCCAGTGCCTCCGGCGCATAGCCCGGTGCAATGATACCATCCGAAACTTCACGCTGGATCATCTTTGCTGTGGGTACATCGCAGACGTCAGACAGGGCAATAAAATCCCCGTAAGAGGACATACGGTCAGCACCACGGGCACGTGCATAGGCACATGCCAGAGGAGACAGCTCGCCCAGATCGTCTACAAAGTAGATCTTTTTCAGAGTATCCGACAGGGGTGTGCCTACCGCAGCACCAGCAGGAGAAACATGCTTGAAGGAAGTCGCAGCGCACATGCCGGTAGCCGCTTTCAGCTCCGAAACCAGCTGCCAACCGTTGAATGCGTCCAGCAGGTTGATATAGCCGGGCTTGCCGTTCAGCACGGTAATGGGAAGATCACTTCCATCCTCCATATAGATACGGGACGGCTTCTGATTGGGATTACAGCCGTATTTTAACTGCATTTCATTGGACATAAGAGATCCTCCTTATTGGTTCTTGTTCACGATTCTTGTTTCCGTCTGCTTGGTTTTCAGGTCAATGTAGCGAACGAACAGGGAGACCTTGTTCTCCGGGTTCAGGCTGTTCCAGAGCATCTCTGTGAATGTGTCAATATCTCCGGAAATAGCAACCTTCTGGGGTTCGCCGGAAAAGCTGGGCAGCGGATTGCCGTCGCCCTCGTAGGTGTGGATAAAGTGTCCCACGCCTGCAAGGGGATTGCCATAGGCAAATGTATATCTCTGACAGGAGGAAGGATCACCATCTGCACTCTTCAGAATGGAAAGGGCATAGGAAAATCCGTTGTTGGTCTGGTCAATGAGACCGGAGATGCGAGGGGTATAATTGGGAGCATCCGGCTCGAATTCCCGGGTACGCAGGGATTCCTCAAAGGTCTTGCCTGCCTGCATGAGATCATAGACCGTATCTGTCTGGTCGCCGTTCGTGACGATGGTATAATCTCCCAGAACACGCACCGGTGCATAGATGATCAGGCTGGGATCCACCATCTTGGACGGGTCAAACGCCTGGGTGCGGATACCTGCGCCGTCCTCAACAAAGACACGATTCCGGCTGTTTTCGCTTCTTCCCATAATAAAGTATGCAGAAACTGCAAAATTCCCGTCCTCGGAACGTCCCAGGACAATACCTCTGCCCGGATAGGAATTCTGCTGCAATTCCTGCTGCAATGATGCCATTTTCATAGTTCTCCTCCTGCTTATATTTCCAGGATCAACCTTTGATCCATACTGTTTTTCCTTTGACTTCCAGTCTGCCATCGCAGAACAGGCTCACCGCCTGGGGCAGGATCACCCACTCTGCTTCCTGCATGACACGCTTTTGCAGCGTTTCCGGCGTATCACCGGGCTGCACAGCAACGGGCTTCTGCAGAATAATGGGACCGTCGTCGGCAACTTCGTTGACAAAATGTACCGTAGCACCTGTATATTTCACGCCCCGTTCCAGCGCTGCCTCATGTACCCGGAGTCCATAATAGCCGGGGCCGCAGAACGACGGAATGAGGGACGGGTGCACGTTGATGATCTGATTCCGATAGGCGTGGATCACAGCCTCGTCCAGAATGGTCATGAATCCGGCGAGGACAATAAGATCTGCATATTCCTGGAAGAGTGCTTCCAGAAGTGCCTTGGTATAGATTTCCCTGGACGGGAACTCCCTTGGCACGATCACCCGGGTACCGATTCCGTTTTCCTTTGCCCGCACCAATGCATAGGCATCGGGATTGGAAGAAATGACACAGGTAATACGTCCGTTGGGAATCATGCCCTGCTTCTGGGCATCGATCAGTGCTTGGAGATTGGTTCCGCCGCCGGAAACCAGCACAACTATATTTTTCATATCCGCTACGCCTCTCTCCTTATTTCAGGATCACGCCTTCGTCGGATTCCACCAGTTCACCCAGTACATAGGCATTCTCCCCTGCTTCGTTCAGGATCCGTACTGCACGGTCAGCGTCCTCAGCGGCAACGCAGACCATCATGCCTACGCCCATATTGAAGGTGTTGAACATGTCGTGCTCCGGAATCTTGCCGGTCTTTGCGATGAGATCGAAGATCGGAAGTACCTGCACATTGCTGCGGCTGATCTTTGCAGACAGACCTTTTTTCAGGGCACGGGGAATATTCTCATAGAAGCCGCCGCCGGTAATGTGGGCAATGGACTTCACCGGCACTTCCTGCAACAGTGCCTGGATGGCATTCACATAGATCTTTGTGGGAGTCAGCAGGCATTCGCCCAGAGTCGTTCCCAGATCCGGGAAATACCGTGCCAGATTCTGGCTGTTTACTGTGAATACATTACGAATCAGGGAGTAGCCGTTGGAGTGTACGCCGCTGGACTGCAGTGCGATGAGCACATCCCCTGCCTTCTGGGTATCCGAATTCAGGATCTTGCTGCGGTCTACTACGCCCACTGCGAAGCCAGCAACGTCATATTCATCCTCAGGATAGAAGCCGGGCATTTCTGCGGTCTCGCCGCCCACCAGGGCGCAACCTGCCTGTACACAGCCCTCAGCCACGCCGGATACGATATCCGCAACCTTTTCCGGAATATTTTTGCCAAGAGCAATATAGTCCAGGAAGAACTGGGGCTTTGCGCCGCAGCAGATGATATCGTTCACGCACATTGCCACGCAGTCGATACCGATGGTGTTGTGTTTGTCCATGAGAAAGGCGATTTTCAGCTTAGTCCCCACGCCGTCTGTACCGGAAACCAGTACCGGCTGCTGCATTCCTGCCACATCCAGTGCATACAGACCGCCGAAGCCGCCGATATCTGTCAGAACATTTTCTGTCATGGTTCTGGCAATGTGAGACTTCATCAATGCGACTGCCTTGTAACCGGCAGTGACATCTACGCCTGCCTTTTTATAGCTTTCCGAATAGCTTTCCATTTATGTTATACCTCCGTGTTTCAGTTGGTCACCTCTGAGCCTCCGCTCACCCGTCATCTGCTGCGCATCTGACTGACGATTCGGAGTATCCAGACATGTCCAGTTGTTATTCGCCGATCTTCTTTTCAAATTTATCCTTGGGCATTTCCTTGGGCACCTCGATGGGATACTCCCCGGTAAAGCATGCCGTACAGAAGCCCGGCTGGGGGGTCATATCCGGCGAGGTCAGAGACTGCACACCCTGAATGCTCAGATAGCCCAGGGTATCTGCGCCGATGTGCTCGCAAATTTCGGGAATTGTCATCTGACAGGCGATCAGATTATCCTTGCTGTCGATATCCGTGCCGAAATAGCAGGGATTCGTAAAGGGCGGGCAGGAAATACGCATATGCACTTCCTTTGCGCCAGCCTCCCGCAGCAGATTCACGATACGTTTACAGGTCGTACCACGCACGATGCTGTCGTCCACCAGGATGACACGCTTTCCGGCAACGACGCTTTTCACCACGTTCAGCTTGATCCGGACAGAATTCGTCCGCATTTTCTGAGAGGGCTGGATGAATGTGCGTCCCACATAGCGATTCTTCACAAATCCCACTTCATATGGAATACCCGATGCCTGGGACAGACCCAGTGCAGCATCCAGACCGCTGTCCGGCACGCCGATCACCACATCTGCCTCTACGGGATGCTCTTTCCAGAGAATTTTTCCTGCACGAATCCGGGCATCATGGACACAGCATCCCTCCACCACGGAATCCGGCCGTGCGAAATAGACATATTCAAATACGCAGAGAGAGGGTTTCTGACCGCAATGGGTGCGGATGGAACGGATATTTTCGCCGTCCACAACAACGATTTCTCCCGGCTCCAGATCACGGTCAAACGCCGCATCCACGCTGTCCAGCGCACAGCTTTCCGATGCAAACACAACGCTGCCGTCCTTGCAGTGTCCCATGCAAAGGGGACGGAAACCATTGGGGTCACGTGCAGCGATCAGTTTCTGGGGCGACATGACCACCAGAGAATATGCGCCTTTCAGATCGTACATGGCATATTCCACAGCTTCTTCAATGGATGACCGTTTCAGCCGCTGTTCTGTCACTGCATAAGAAATGACTTCTGTATCATTGGTGGTGTGAAAAATTGCACCCTGCAGCTCATACTTTTTCCGCAGGGCATGTGCATTGACCAGATTTCCATTATGTGCAATGGACATGGGTCCCTTCACATGGCGTACTACGATAGGCTGGGCATTGGAGCGGCTGGGCTTTCCGGTGGTGGAATAACGCACATGCCCGATGGAAATATTCCCTTGTCCGAGCTTTTCCATCTGACTTTGATTGAACACCTCCGGGACAAGTCCCAGATCCTTATGATGGGAGAAAACACCCCGATCATTTACCACAATGCCGCAGCTTTCCTGTCCACGGTGCTGAAGCGCATAAAGCGCAGCATATGTCATCGCTGCCACATCCGTGATCTGCGGAGAATATATGCCGAAAACACCGCATTCCTCATGCAGTCCTGTCATCAATTCAATCATTCCCTTCCGTTCCAGCAATAAGAACACAGCTGACATTCGAGCTTTCCGACTGCCCGAATTGTCCCTTCCAGTGACTGGAATTCCAGGGAAGTCAGTTTTAAGCGCCGGCAGATCTCATCCCGGAGCAGTTTGCCTCTTTCTGTATTAGAATTGCTGTACTCGTCAATATACTGCAAGCCGGCAACGCCCTCATTTTCATCGATGATCTGCCTTGCGATCAATTCAAGTTCAGAAGTGCTTCTTGAAAAATTGAGATACTTACAGCCGTACATAATCGGCGGGCAGGCAGATCGCATATGAACTTCCTTTGCGCCGTTTTCATAGAGAAACTCTACGGTTTCCCGCATTTGTGTGCCTCTAACAATGCTGTCATCTACAAACAGAAGCTTCTTTCCCCGGATCAGCTCCGGGACTGGGATCAGCTTCATTTTTGCCACTTTATTCCGCATGGACTGATTGGCAGGCATAAAGCTTCTGGGCCATGTGGGGGTATACTTGATAAAGGGTCTCGCAAAGGGAATGCCGCTCTTGTTGGCATAACCAATGGCATGGGGAATGCCGGAATCAGGAATGCCGCAGACATAGTCCACATCGGGCAGTTTTCCGTTTTGCATATCCGTTTCTGCCATAATTTCGCCGTTCCGGGTGCGCATAACTTCCACGTTCACGCCCTCATAGCAGGCAGTGGGATACCCATAGTATGTCCACAGGAAGGTACAGATTTTCATGTCGTCTGTGCCCTCGCTCATGATCTCATAGCCGTCCTTTGTCAGTCTGAGGATCTCCCCTGCCTTCAGCTCGTGACAGGTCTCATACCCCAGCTTCTGATAGGCAAAGGATTCAAAAGAAAAGCAGTAGCCATCGGAACGCTTTCCGATGAGGATCGGAAGCCGTCCCATTTTATCCCGTGCACAGATGATGGAATCTTCAGTCATGATCACCAGGGACATTGTCCCCTGGATCTTTTCCTGTGCATAGCGGATGCCCTCTACGAAAGAGGACTTCTGGGCGATCAATGCGGCGATCAGACCGCCAGAATTGATGCTGCCGCTGCTCATGGTCTCAAAGTTAGCACAGCCCTGCTTCAGAAGCTCCTCGGACAGCTCCTGGACGTTTTTGATGACGCCGATAGAGCAGATCGCATAAAGCCCCAGCTGAGAGCGTACCATAATGGGCTGGGGATCCGTGTCGCTGATACAGCCGATACAGATAGTGCCCCGCATTTTTTCCACATCCTTTTCGAACTTTGTCCGGAAAGGGGAATTCTCAATACTGTGGATATTTCTCTGAAAGCCAAGCTCCGCAGAATAGGATGTCATACCGCCACGTCTTGTACCAAGATGCGAATGATAATCCGTCCCAAAAAACACGTCAGAAATGCAGTCATTTGCTGAAACTGCACCAAAAAAACCACCCATAGATTATGCTCCAAAAATACGCTTCATAACTTCCTGATATGCTTCTTCTGTACCGCCCAGATCTCTGCGGAAACGATCCTTATCCAGCTTTTCGTTGGTCTTGACATCCCACAGACGGCAGGTATCCGGCGAGATCTCGTCTGCCAGAATGATGGTTCCATCAGCCCGGCGGCCGAACTCGATCTTGAAGTCGATGAGGCGGATGCCAATGCCCAGGAAGAATGCCTTGAGCACTTCGTTCACCTTACGGGTGTAATTCTTGATGGTGTCGATCTCTTCCTGTGTTGCCAGACCCAGTGCCAGAGCGTAGTCATCATTGATGAAGGGGTCGTTCAGCTCGTCGCACTTGTAGCTGAATTCCACAATGGGACAGAGCAGCTGCTTGCCTTCTTCTACGCCCATACGCTTGGAAAAGCTGCCGGCAGCCACGTTGCGGACGATAACTTCCAGGGGTACGATGGAAACACGCTTGACAGCAGTTTCACGATCGCTCAGTTCCTCAACCAGATGGGTGGGAACACCTTCCTTTTCCAGCTCCTTCATAATGTAGTTGGACATACGGTTGTTGATCACGCCTTTGCCAACGATAGTACCCTTCTTCTCGCCGTTGAATGCAGTTGCATCGTCTTTATAGTCTACGATAACGACCTCCGGGTTCTCCGTTGCATAGACTTTCTTTGCCTTGCCCTCATAGAGCTGTTCTGTTTTTTTCCAATCTGCCATTTTCTTTTCCTCCGTGAATCTATTGATTTATGCCTCAGCAGTTACTGTATTCCGCCGAGATCTTTGCATCCTTTTCCTTGACACCGTTTTCCATGTCAATTTTCATCTGCTCCAGCTTTGCGTCAATTGCCGGGTCTGAGAGCGCAAGCATCTGTGCCGCCAGAATCGCTGCATTGGCAGCGCCGTCAATGGCAACTGTTGCCACCGGAATGCCCTTGGGCATCTGTACGGTTGCAAGCAGTGCATCCAGACCGTCCAGAGTGGACGATTTCACCGGAATACCGATTACCGGAAGGGTCGTATGTGCCGCCAGCACGCCGCCCAGATGGGCTGCCTTTCCTGCGGCAGACAAAATGACGCCGAATCCGTTTTTCTTTGCATTCCCGGCAAATTCAGCTGCAAGTGCCGGGGTGCGATGGGCGGACATGACATGCACCTCATAGGGGATGCCGAACTTGTCCAGCTCATCCAGCGCACCTTTTACTACCGGCAGATCGCTGTCGCTGCCCATAATTACCGCTACTTTTTTTGACATACGTATTCCTCCTGATTCAGAGCACACGCTCACGTGATTCGTTATCGTCACCCCGGAACACTGATATGGTTCCCGGGATAACTTTATGTAAACAGAAATCCAGCCGGCTTATGCGATCTGCATTTCTGTTATCACCCATACTTCCTGTTTGTTTTGCTTCATGGTCACGGAAAGGATCTGTTCCTTAAGTCCTTCCTCCTGCCCCCAGATGTTGACACGGCACTGCCATGTCAGAACAGGCTTGCCGTCGTCACCGACACCTGCGCTGAGATAGACGGTATCCTCCATCCGTGTGACTTTGTGTCCTCCCAGTGAGATCACGGAAAGGACGTTATTTTCATGCTCCTGGTCTGTGACCTGGCTGACATCTGCAAATTCCTGGGATTTCAGCATTTGCAGCAGAAGCAGCATCTGATCTGCCGTTTCCGACCACTGTGCCGGAGAGAGCAACGCGGCATTCACCGCATTCCAGCTGACCGTAAAGGAAACATTCTCCGATGTCCGTGCCATATCCGCACGAGTCAGGGTCAGCGCATCATCCTCCGATGTATATAGAAATGCATCCTCGCCTTTTTTCAGGGTCAGCAGCTGGCTCTCCCAGGAATAACCGTCCCAGACCGCAGCGTCCACCGGACGGAACTCGCTGTCATACAGCACCACCTGTTCGGAGTTGGCAAAGGATGCCAGATAATAGGACGGGGTCAGGGCATGCACATCTGTGTAGGTAAAGGGTGCAACCACATTGCCGTCCAGATCCAGGACGCCGATCCGTCTGCCGTCTGCCGTTTCCTTTGCAGCAGCTAGGTATTCCGTGCCGATAAAGTGCAGCTGTTCCCATTCCGGCTCAATGAGGGTATTCCCTGCGGCATCTGCAACGCCGTAGAGATGATTGTCATCCTGTATGATCTCGTTGCCGTTGGGATTGACAGCCGCATCGGAACTGCTGCTCTGGGATGTCTCGGAATTTTTCGAAATATCCACGGAAAAGCTGATCGTCGCAATCACCAGGACTATCAGCACAAACACCAACAATCCCACTACCAGTTTGGCGTGCTTATTCATGGATCAGTCTCCCATCCTCATTACTCGGATTCCGTTTCTTCTCTGACATCTTTTTCTGTCTCATGCACCAGATAAATGGGGCGCCGCTTTGTCTCCAGATATGTTTTTGCCAGATACTGTCCGGAAATTCCTGTGCAGAACAATTGCAGACCGCCCATGAGGAAAATCGCACAGATCAGCGTAGCAAAGCCCTGGACCGGATCGCCGAACGCCAGCTTCTTGATGACAATGACGATGATCATGACAAATGCCACCAGACAGCTGACCACGCCCAGGATGGACGAAATCGTCAGCGGTGCTGTGGAAAAGGCAAAAAAGCCCTCCAGCGCATAACGGAACAGCTTCCAAAAAGACCAGGTGCTGGTGCCGGCAGCACGTTCCACATTCTCATATTCGATATATTTGGTGCGGAATCCCACCCAGCTGAAAATGCCCTTGGAAAACCGATTATATTCCTTCATGGACAAAATGGAATCCACCATCTGCCGTGTCATAAAGCGGAAATCCTGTGCGCCGTCCACGATCTCCGTCTGGGAGATCCTGTTCATGATTTTATAGAACTTCCGGGAGAACCAGGACAGAAGCTTCGGCTCACCCTTCCGGCTGACACGCCGTGTGGTGGCACAGTCATATTCCCCAGTGAGGACATAATTATACATTTTTGGCAGAAATGCCGGCGGATGCTGCAAGTCGGCATCCATAATGACCACATAATCACCGGTGGCATTTTCCAGTCCGGCGTACATGCCTGCCTCTTTTCCGAAGTTACGGGAAAAGGAAATGTACCGCACACGTGCATCCTGCCGGGCAAGTTCCCGGAGCTTCACCAGAGTGCCGTCCCGGGAGCCGTCGTTGATGAACAGCAGCTCAAATGTGGTATCCGGGTGTTCCTCCTGTATCTGCGCCATTACTTTTTGAATCTCTATATAAAATAGCGGCAGTACTTCCTGTTCGTTATAACAAGGTACTACAATGGATATTTTTTTCATAATGATCCTTTCTGTCCCACAGCCGCCCCTGTCTGTCGGCTGCTGAATTATGTAAAGAATGTCAGCCCCTATGCCGGACATCCAGCCGGGTCGTTTCGACACGCTCTACTTATTATACCACCTTTTTTTACACTTTACAATACCTTGACCGGGATATTTTTTTCGTTTTTCGAAAAAATGTGTGAACAAACAAATTTCTCTTGTGGAAAAGCTAAGCGGTCAACCATCTATCTTGTGTTTTTTCAAAAATGCAGACAGCAGGGCTTTATAGTTGTGGGAGCGATGGGGCATCTGCTGTACCAGAGCGTCCAGTTCTTCCGCCGTCACCAGACGAAGCGCCTGGACTTCCGATTCCTGCATGGTGCAGTCCGTCAGTGCAAAGGGCATCCGGACATACCAGACATCATGGTAGCAGCTGCGCCGGCGATCCCGGAACAAAAACTGCATGGCATCCCGTGGAATTGACAGTCCCACCTCTTCCTTTGCCTCACGCAATGCGCCGTCCAGGCTGGTCTCTCCGGCGTCCACTGCACCGGCAGTGATATCCCACTGTCCCGGACGTGTCGCCTTCGTATCCGACCGCTGCTGGATCAGAAACAGACCATCGGTGTTTTCCAGTATCACATGGGCACATAGAAAGTACTCTCCCTGGGGTAAAAACGTGCTGCGGTCTGCCGTCCTCCCGGTGAGATTTCCATTCTCGTCATAAATATCCAGACATTCCATATCAAACCCATTCCTTTCCAAGCGTTATCCACAGTAACACTGCAACTCTATTGTATCATGAAACCCGAGTTCACGTCAAGAATAAAATCTTGAGGCAACACTGCCCTCAAGGTGCGCTTTTCTGAAAATTGCATGAAAATTTGCAGAAACCGCTTTTTTTCGTGGGAAATTTGTGGTATACTATTGGGTAATATCTCTGGCTGCACATCGTGCATCTACTTGTGCAGCTGCTGCCCACATTCTTGTTTGAGACCTGGAAAGGAATGGATAAGCTATGTCAAATTGGAGAGAACGTCTGGCACAGTGGATGCAGGGACGATACGGCGGAAACGATACGTTGAACAAGTGGCTGCTGGGAGCATTTCTCATTCTGCTGCTGCTTTCCCTGCTGCTCCAGAGCAGTCTGCTGAATCTGCTGGCAATCGCAGTTCTGGTGTATTCGTACTTCCGGATCTTTTCCAGAAATATCACAAAGCGTGCTGCAGAAAACCAGAAGTTCCTGGAGCTGACACAGCCCATCCGCCGCTTCTTCGGCGGAAAGAAATCTGCCGGACAGTACAGCAAGACCCACCGTGTCTTTGCCTGCCCCAGCTGCGGTCAGAAGGTGCGTGTGCCCAAGGGACGGGGTAAGATCGAGATCACCTGCCCGAAATGCCGCACATCCTTCATCAAACGGAGCTGACTGCCGCTATGTACGGATATATACGTGCCTACAAGCCGGAGCTGCGGTTCCGGGAATATGACGTCTACCAAGCCTGCTACTGCGGTCTGTGCGAAGCCCTGCACCGGCAATACGGCACAGCTGCACGCTGGACGCTGAGCTATGACATGACCTTTCTGATCCTGCTGCTGACGGGATTATACGAGCCGAAGGAACAAAAGGAACAGTGCCGCTGTATGGCGCATCCCTTTCGGAAGCAGATGCATTTCCGGAGTGAAGTGACATCCTATGCAGCGGATATGAGCATCCTGCTGTTTCATGACAAGTGCATGGACGACTGGATGGACGAGCGGAAGTTTTCTCGCCGTGCAGCTGCCGGTGTCCTGCATCACGGCTACCGGCTTGCCCAGAACAAATACCCCGAAAAGGCAAAGCAGATCACCGCACAGCTGGATGCACTCCACGCCATGGAAAAAGCCGGAGAAACAAATCCGGAACTGCCCGCCGGATGCTTCGGGACGCTGCTGGGAGAACTGTTTGTCTGGAAGGACGATATATGGGAAAAGACCTTACGGGATGTGGGGTTCTATCTCGGAAAGTTTATTTATCTGCTGGATGCCTATGACGATCTGGAACACGACCGCAAAAAGGGGTGCTACAATCCCTTGCTCAGTCTTTCCGCATCCGACCCGGCATTCCACCAGACCTGCGAACGGCTGCTGCAAATGATGATGGCATCCTGCGCTTCGGCGTTCGAACGGCTGCCCATTCTGAAGTATGACGAGATACTGCGCAATATTCTATACGCCGGCGTCTGGACGCAGTTTTATCAAAGAAAAAAGGAATATGAAAGACAGGAGAACGATCATGGATCCATATGAAGTACTGGGAATTTCCCGCAATGCCACTGACCAGGAGGTCAAAAAAGCGTATCGTGCACTGAGTCGGAAATACCACCCCGATGCCAATGTGGGCAAGCCCGATGCAAAAGCCTATGAGGAAAAATTCAAGCAGATCCAGCAGGCATACCAGACCATCATGGACGAACGGCAGAACAGCGGTGCAAACCGGAGCTACAGCAGTTTTCAGGGACATAGCCGCAGTGCCGCCGGCTCCGGAGATGAAAACAGCATTCACATGCAGGCGGCTGTCAACTTCATCCGCAACGGCAGATTCTCAGAGGCAGTCCGTGTGCTGGAAGGCATGAAAAAACGGAACGCCAACTGGTACTACACCGCCGCAGTTGCCCACTCCGGTGCCGGAAACAATGCCACCGCTGTCCAGTATGCCCGCACTGCTGCTCAGATGGAACCCAATAATTACGAGTACCAGCGGCTTGTGCAGCAGCTGGAATCTCCGGGTTTCTCCTACCAGCAGATGCAGCAGCCTTACATGAGCAGCGGCGGCTGGGACGACTCCGGCTGTCTCCGATGTTGTGCCGCCAATCTGCTCCTGAATGTGCTGCTCAACTGCTGCTGTCACTGTTAAAATATAACATTTCAGTGAAACCGGAATGGGAAATCCCTTCCGGTTTTTTTGGAACTTTTGCACAAGAATTTCTTCTCAAACTGTGGCATCTGAAAAAAATGACAGGCGCAGGCAGAAAATTTCCGCAAAGGTGTTTACTTTTCCCGCAAAATATGATAAGATAAAGAGGGAGTGCTCCGAATGTAATTCGGTAGGGCTTCCGATTTTTCCATGCCTATTTTCTGAATGAGGAGATTCTGTGATGTTTTTCAATCATAAAAATACAGATCAAAATCAAAATCCATTCTTTTACTATGGCGGAAATTACCCTGGGGAAACATCTGAACCATTTTATCACACCGGTGTGACAGAATATCAGCTGCGTGTCTCGGTGTCCACGCACATCGGAAAGGTGCGGGGCAATCACGAGGACAACTTTTATCTGGAAGGCTTGTACATGAACGATATCTTCCGGAATGACTTTTCTGCAACCTATACCATTCGCCATGCGGACGGTATGAGCTTTGCAGTTTTTGACGGAATGGGCGGCGCTGCGTATGGCGAAGTTGCATCTGAGATCGCAGTACAGACTCTGCGGAAATATGAGAAAAAGCTGAAATATGCAGACGGGACACGAATGCTGGATCAGCTTGTCTCTTCTTACACCACAGAAGCAAATAATGCAGTCTGTGCCATGCTCACAGAAAAGCACTGTATCAGCGGCGGCACGACCTTTTCCATGCTCTACTTTCTGGGCGATGCTGTAAAGCTGTATTATCTCGGCGACAGCCGGATCTACCGTTTCAAACAGGACGGACTGACCCGGCTCACAAGGGATCATACCGTTGCAAACCAGAAAGTGGATGCATCAATTTATACAGAGGAAGAAGCAAAACGAAGTCCCGATCAGCACCGCCTGACGCTGTTCATCGGCTCAGATCGCAAAAAAGCAGGGTTAAATGCGGACAGCAGACCCCCAATCCCACTGGAAGTGGGCAGCAAATTTGTGCTCTGTACCGATGGATTGACGAATATGTGCAGTGACGATGAGATCTTCGATCTGCTCTCCCAAAATTATTTCAACGAAGCCGCAGTGCTGGTACAGGCTGCACTGCAAAACGGCGGTTCTGATAACGTTACCTGTATCGTTCTGGAAATTTTACCGGCAACGCCGGAAGAAGACGTTTAAATGGTTTTTCCGGGAATCTGTCATAGAACAAAAATGCGCACAGTGCTTATCATCTGCACTGTGCGCATTTTTTATCATTGGGAACATAATTGTCAGATACGTTCTACCTTCATCATATTCGTGGTATTGGAAACGCCTACCGGTGCGCCGGCAGTGATCACCACAATATCCCCACGGTTGACAAAATCGGACTGTATCGCTGCATGGAGAGATGCATCGAACAGGGCATCTGTATTGGATACCTCGTCTACCAATACCGGATATACACCCCAGCTCAGGTTCATCTGACGGCGGACACGCTCGCTGACGGTACAGCTGATAATGGGACAGGACGGGCGATATTTTGAGATTTCCCGTGCCGTTACGCCGGACATGGTCACCGTCACAATGGCAGCGGCATCCAGATCATGGGCAGTGGTTACTGTCGCATGGGCAATGGCATTGGCAATATCGTCATTTTTCTTGGTACGGCTTGCAGAGTGCATTCCCTTGTAGTCAATGTCATCCTCTGTGGTGCGTGCGATCAGATCCATAGTGCGGACAACCTCTACCGGATATGCACCGGCAGCAGTTTCACCGGAAAGCATAATGGCACTGGTACCGTCATAAATCGCATTGGCGACGTCGGTGATCTCCGCACGTGTGGGACGGGGATTGGAAATCATGGACTCCAGCATTTGTGTGGCAGTGATCACCTGCTTGCCTGCCTGATAACCCTTGCGAATGAGTTCCTTCTGTACCGACGGAATCTGCTCAAAGGGAATCTCTACGCCCAGGTCACCACGGGCAACCATGATACCGTCAGATGCCTCCAGGATCTCGTCAATATTCCGCACGCCTTCTACATTTTCGATCTTGGCTATGATACGCACATCAAACCAGCCCAGGCTCTGCGTATATTTCCGCAGATAGTCAATATCCGCAGAAGTCCGGACGAAACTTGCGGCAATGAAATCGAATCCGATCTTTGCAGCAAATTCCAGGTCATTTTTGTCACTCTCGCTGAGGTACGGCATGGACAGCTGTACGCCCGGCACGTTGATACCCTTGTTATTGGAGAGCACGCCGCCGTGAATGACATGGCAGACTACTGTTGTTGCAGTGACCTTTTCCACGACCATTTCAATGACACCATCGTTGACCAGAATATGCACACCCGGCTTCACATCACGGGGCAGATTCTTGAAGGAAACGCTTCCCACCTTGTCATCGCAGAGTACATCGTCTGTGGTCAGCGTGTAGGTATCCCCTGTCTCAATGGTCACGGACTTGTCATCCACAAAGCGTCCCAGACGGATCTCCGGGCCTCTGGTATCCATCAGTGTGGCAATGGGCAATCCCAACTCGTCACGCAGACGCACGATCTGCTCAAAACGGCGCTGGTGTGTCTCATGGTCACCATGGGAGAAATTGAAACGAGCCACGTTCATGCCGGCAAGCATGACCTGACGCATAATGGAATCGTCATCTGTTGCCGGGCCGATGGTACATACGATCTTGGTTTTTCTCATAATATTCACGCATCCTTTTTCTCATTTTCAAAAATTTTCTTTGCCTTTATCAGTATACCACAAAAATCCGAAAATGAAAAGTTATTTTTATGGGAAGATTTTTTGTTTTTTCTTTGTATTCGTAACCCTAAAGAGCATATTTCTTTCAAAATACAGTCAGGAGCCGGGTCAAGCCCCTTCTTTCAGCCAGTTTGTTAAATTATCCGAAAGGATCATACGATTTTCCGCATCGGACAATCCCAGTGCGAAAAATCGCTCCAATTCCTCCCCGTAGTCCCACATGGGATAATCTACCCCGAAGAAGCAATTCTCCGCACCGAAATGGTCGATCAGCTTCTGTATCTCTTCCGCCGGCAAGAACGGCAGGCTGCTGCTGGTATCGAAGCGGAGCCGTTCATCGGGCTGTAAGATCTCGTGAGCCTCTTTCCAGCGTCCCCAGCCGCCGAAATGGGCTGCAATGATACGCAGCTTCGGGAACTGCCGCAGTACCATAGCAAGCCGGTAAGGATGGGACAGATCCGACCGGGAATCTCCCATGTGCATCAGAATGGGCAATCCGGAGCTTTGTATCA
This sequence comes from uncultured Ruminococcus sp., assembly GCF_937915125.1. Taxonomy (GTDB): domain Bacteria; phylum Bacillota; class Clostridia; order Oscillospirales; family Ruminococcaceae; genus Ruminococcus_C. The sequence goes on from NZ_CALDMP010000009.1 coordinate 28,863, forward strand.
TATCATACATAGGATATGCTGCCGGATCATCAATGGGAAAGTTCTGGAAATCCGGATGCAGCTTTATGCCGTGGAGCTGTAGTTTTTGCAGCTGTACAAAATCCTCCTCCATGGTCTCCGACCGGGGATGGAGTGTACCAAAGGCGGTGCACATGGGATATGCCGCCGCGCAGGATGCCAGAAAGGCATTGATGGAGTGCACCTGGGATACTGTTGTCGCCGGAGAGCAGACCAGAAAGCTGTCGATTCCGGCAGCAGCGCCGTTTTCCAGCATTTCCGAGACTTTCCCATGATACTGCATGGGCAGGTCGTAAAAGTGTGAAATGCCGTCTGTCGCTTTTTCCGCAATTTTATCCGGGAAAATATGGGCATGGGCATCTATGATATGATAACCATTTTTCAAGAAACATTCCTCCTGACTCTGGAGTTCCTCGCTCCTTAGAAGCTGATTTACGACAGCTTTTTAATCTTGGCATAATTCGCCATAAGCTTTTTGGTACCTACCTGGTCAAAACCCACTTCCAACATAGCATCGTTGCCCATCTTGGAAACAGATAGCACGGTTCCTTCCCCGAACACATTATGGTGCACACGATCGCCTACCTGAAAGTCCTTGGGGACAGCGGCAGGTTTTTTGCTCTTCCGGGTGGCAAGCTGTCTCTGGAGTGAAATGGACTGCACTGTATCCACCTGGGATTTTTCTTCCTGTTCGGGCTTTTTCATGGTGTAGCTGCTCTTGCGCTGAATCAGGTCTGCATCAATTTCCGTCAGGAACTGGGACGGCAGATTGCGCATGGTCATACCGAACAGCATACGGCTTGCGGCAGTACTGATGGTCAGCTTTTCCTTTGCACGTGTCAGTGCCACATAGGCAAGGCGGCGTTCTTCCTCTAGATCGCTCTGGGAATCCAGACTGCGCATCCCCGGGAACACGCCCTGTTCCATGCCCACCAGATAGACATTTTTGAATTCCAGTCCCTTTGCCGAGTGAATGGTCATGAGTATTACCACATCCTGTTCCGGCTCATACTTGTCCACGTCGGTATACAGGGAGATCTCCTCCAGGAATCCTCCCAGAGACGGCTCCTCTGTCTCGTTCTGATAGGACAGGATAGACGACTTCAATTCCTCGATATTTTCCAGACGAAACTCACCCTCATCCCCCATTGCCTGTAGCATGGCACGATAGCCTGTCTGCTCCAGAAGTACATCCAGAAACTCCTCCAGGGGCAGTTCCTGGGACGCTGCAATGAGTCCATCCCACATAGCGGCAAATTTCTGCAAGGCTGCCGCCTTTTTGGACAGCACCGGAAACTCGTCAGCGGTACGCATGACTTCCAGGGGTGACAAGTGCAGGTCACGGGTAATATCAATAATCAGGGACAAGGTGGCATCGCCAATACCACGCTTCGGCTCGTTGACGATTCGCTCAAAGCGAACCATATCGTTGGGATTTTCCACAATACTCATGTACGCTGTAATATCCCGGATCTCTTTCCGATCATAGAAACGGGTGCCGCCATAGATCCGGTATGGGATATCACTGCGCACCAGCATTCGTTCCAGCATATTGGACTGGGCATTCATACGGTACAGGATGGCATTGTCACCAAATGCGCCGCCTTCTTCTACATATTTCAGAATGGAATCCGCCACATATGCCGCCTCGTCCGATTCATCCGCTGCCTTATACCAGGTGATCTTTTCACCAGTACCCAGTTCCGTCCAGAGGTGCTTTTCCTTTCTGCCCTCATTGTTGGCAATAATACTGTTTGCCGCATCCAGAATCGTCTGGGTGGAACGATAATTCTGTTCCAGACGAATCACCTGACAGTCGGGGAATTCCTGTTCAAATCCAAGGATATTCTCGATAGTGGCACCACGAAAACGGTAAATACTCTGATCATCATCGCCCACAACGCAGAGATTGCCCTCAGCATGGGTCAGCAGGGAGATCAGCTGATACTGGGCGTGGTTGGTATCCTGATACTCGTCCACAAGGACATAGCGGTAGCGTGCCTGATACTTTTCCAGTTCCTCCGGGAACTGGCGGAACAGTTCCACAGTCAGGTAAATGATATCGTCAAAATCCAGGGCATTGGATTCCCGCAGCCGCCGTTGATATGCCCCATAGAGCTTTGCGATCATCATCCGGCGGTAGTCCCCTGCGGCATCCTCCAGCATTTGTGCCGGGGAGATCATGGCATCCTTTGCCATGCTGATCTCCTGGATGACACTGCGGGGCGGGAACTGTTTTTCAGAGACCTCGCTGTCTGCGATACAGGCTTTCATGAGCCGTCTGGCATCGTCTGTATCGTAAATGGCAAAGTCGCTGTCATAGCCCAGAAGAGAAATACTCCGGCGCAGGATCCGGACACATGCCGAGTGGAATGTGGATGCATGGATCTGCGCAGCTTCTTCCTCCCCCAGCGTTGCCGCAAGACGGGCACGCATTTCTCCGGCTGCCTTGTTGGTGAAGGTGATCGCCAGAATATTCCACGGGCGGATGGGTGCAACTGCAAGAATCTCCCGGAGCCGCTGGAGATCTTCCGGCTCTTCCCCGGAGATATACCCTTTCAGCCACGCAGCGTCCTCCTCAAAGAGATTGCCCTTTGCCTGGGCATAGCCGTCTCCGAAATAGATCATATTGACAATACGATGGATGATCGCAGTGGTTTTGCCGCTTCCGGCACCGGCAAGCACCAGAACCGGTCCGTTTACAGAAAAAACCGCCTGCTGCTGACGATCGTTCAGCCCATCAAAATATTTTTGAAACGCCTTTCGCTTCAGCGCAATGCATTCTATTTCTGTCATAATCCCTCTCCTCACTTTAAAAGCCGCACAAGCATATCGTGCAGCACCATCTATCACAATGTTTCTATTATACCATATCTTTGCCCGTTTGAAAAGACATTCCAAAATTTTTTCACATTTTCCGGCAGGAAGCCCGGAAATGCCGGCGTATCTATGGAAAGTGCACGGCGTCGCTGTTCATTTTATGCATGAAAAATAGCAGATATTTCTGTATTATTTCTAATTTTATTTCTATTTTTATTACCATATATTTTGAATTGACAAAATGTGTTTTTTCGGGTATCATAAAACCAATCATTCGCATTTGCAGGATGGTTCTGTTTACTGGTAAGGCTGCATATATATATAGAAATGTGTGTTTCACAGCGGACGACCAAAGGAGGAATTTCATGCAGATATGGAAGAAAACGCTTTCCGTGCTGACATCAGCCCTTTTGCTGTGCACCGGGTGGCAATATGCCGCTCACGCAGAAGAATTTATCCCCGGCGGCAGTGCAGCCCAGCCTGCCATTGCCGCATACGAGGACTGGATGCAGTTTGAAACGCCGGATACCAATACCCCGGCAATTGACGAGGACGGCTGTCTGAACTATGCCCTGGGGAAAATGAGTGTGCGCTATAATCTCCCGATACCCGGTGCGGATGCGCTGACGGATTCCTACACCTATTACACCACATTTGCTCAGACCATTCTGGAGCCGGGTATGCCCAAAATGCAGCGTGTGGCTGCGGCATATGCGGACTACCTCACGCTGGGTGAAACTGTCTGGCTCTCCGGCGGCATGGAAGAACGCATGGAACAGGCATATGCCGTCTGTGCCGCCAAGGGCGATGGTCTGGAGTGGAGCTATATTCTCCAAATGACAACTGCTTCAGGCAGCGATCACTACGTACTCGTGGATCGTGTCGATCTGGAAACCCAGCGGCTGTATCTGCTGGATTCCGGCTCCTGGTACATCGACTATCTGGGAGATGAAAAATCCACGGAAAAGGGGTATTTTATTACCGCCGTACACCCCTATCACATTCAGTCCGTCCCCGGCGATTTGGACGGCGACTTACAGCTTACCGCATCGGATGCAGAGCTGCTGCTCCGGGAAAAGGCATCCCCTGAAACCGAAAACGGCGATGCCAATCATGACGGCACTGTGGATACCGGGGATGTGGTATATATTGCACATGTGGCGCAGTATGATGCCATGGAAACGGCACAGTGCGCTTTGCAGTCGGACGATATTTCTGCTTCAGCTCCTCCATCCGAAGCAGAGCCGGAACAAGAGACACTCCCGGCACAGCCTTCTGTCGCAGGCAAATGGAACGGACAAATTTTCCAAAAACAGTTGGAACGAAACGGACAAATTCCGTAACACACAACGCAAAAACCGCCCTCTAACCCATTGCAGAGAGCGGTTTTGTTATTCCTGGGTATTTTCCCCGGCACGCAGGGCGGCTGTTCTGGCATCGTAATCGTCCAGAAAATGATGATACTCATCGCCCTCATGATAGGAAATGATGGTGCGCAGATTCACGTTGCACACGCTGTTGAAAATATTCTTTTCCACACCGGGATTGGTCTTTTTCAGCTGTGCGATCAGCGCCTTTGTCTCCTTGCGCTTGGACATGGTCTCCTGTTCGGGATGTTCCTTTGTCATTTTGCAGGCGCACTGAATGAAGTGCAGATCGTTGACCTCTGCCCAGCGGATAATATCCGCTTCCCGCATATAGTACATGGGGCGAATCAGTTCCATGCCGGGAAAGTTTGCGCTGTGCAGCTTGGGCATCATGGTCTGGGTCTGAGAGCCGTAGAGCATCCCCATGAGAATGGTCTCAATGACATCATCAAAGTGATGCCCCAGTGCGATCTTATTGCAGCCCATTTGCTGTGCCGCATTGTAGAGATGTCCCCGGCGCATTCTGGCGCAGAGATAGCAGGGATGGTGAATCTGCTTATCCACCACCTCAAAGATTCGCGTCTCAAAGGTATGCAGAGGAATTTGCAGTGTTTCTGCGTTCTTCTGGATCAGTTCCCAGTTTTCCTCAGCATAGCCCGGATTCATGCAGAGGAATTCGATTTCAAAGGGAATATCGCTGTAACGATGCAGATGCTGCATACATTTTGCCATGAGCATGGAGTCCTTTCCGCCGGAAATACACACAGCGATCCGATCCCCCGGCTTCACCAGCTCATATGCCTTTACACCCTTGATAAACGCATTCCAGATAGGTTTGCGAAAACGTTTGATAATACTCCGTTCAATTTCCTGACAGCGTGACAGATGTTCCATCTGCATCTCTCCTTTGCTTCTGCAATTTATAGGCAATGCCGCACAAAGATTGCACGTTAGATGTACTCTACGAGCATAAACTTTGTCAGATTTTTCGTCAGATGAAACAAAA
>NZ_CALDMP010000010.1 GCF_937915125.1 uncultured Ruminococcus sp.
CCATATTTCTGTGGTTTTGAAAAGTGGCAGGATTTCAAGTCTGCGGATTAAGGTATACACCTGACTTTCTTAACAGATTCACAACGTCAGCAGCTTTCAATACCTTTCCCATAGATACAACTTTTTCATTGACGACAAGAGCTGGCATACGCATAACACCGTAGGACATCACTTTTTCCATATCGGTGATATACTCCACTTCCACAGACAAACCCATCGCTTTCACTGCTTCTTTCGCATTCTCATATTGCTGGTGACAGGACTTACAGCCTGCGCCCAGCACCTTTATGCTTTTGATTGTAGTGGTCTGTTTCTGTTTTACCGTTTGCTCTGAAGTGTTCTTTTTGTTAAAAAATCCGAATAATGACATCATAAGTCCTCCTAAATAATAAAATACTGAATCGTATTAAAGAAATAGCCAACAACAATGATTCCCATCGTACAAATCGCAATGAAGATACCCAGCAGCTTCGGTTTTACTGCCTTACGCAGCATAATCATCGAAGGCAGGGACAATGTGGTTACGCCCATCATAAATGAAAGGACAACGCCAAGCAGCGCACCTTTTGCAAGTAAAGCCTCCGCAATGGGGATCGTTCCGAAAATATCCGCATACATGGGAATCCCTGCAATCGTTGCAAGAATCACACCAAACGGATTATTGTCACCGAGGATTTTTACAATGAATTCTTCGGGTATCCAATTGTGAATGACTGCTCCGATGCCAACACCTATCAGAACGTATGGGAATACCTTTTTGGCTGTTCCCCATACTTGTTCCATGGCGTATTTTGCACGGTCTTTGAAATGCAGTTCCTCCTGCGGAACATCAATCGCTTTGCCGTTTCGGATAAAATCCTCCACCTGATCTTCAAGGTGCAGCTTTTCGATAAGTGTACCGCCTGCAACTGCGATCACAAGCCCGACAATCACGTATACTACAGCGACCTTCCAACCGAAAATACTCATAAGCAATACAAGTGAACCCAGGTCTACCATAGGCGATGAAATCAGAAATGAAAATGTCACGCCAAGAGGCAAGCCCGCACTTGTAAAGCCGATAAAAAGAGGAATTGAGGAACAGGAACAGAATGGCGTGACAGTACCCAGCAGTGCGGCAATACAGTTTGCACCAATACCATGAAACCTGCCGAGAATTTTCTTTGTGCGTTCGGGAGGAAAGTAGCTCTGGATATACGAGATCATAAAAATCAGAACACCCAGCAATACCATGATTTTAATCATGTCATAAATGAAAAAATGTATGCTTCCTCCGATTTTTTCGCTTGTGTCAAGTCCAAGGGAATTCAGAATCGTGCCAATGAACCGGTTCAGCCATGCCATGCCGAGAATTTCATTCTGAAAGAAATCCCAGCCGGTTTTCAGTGCTTCCATAGGGACAGCTCCTTTCTGTGATTTATAAATATAAATATAGAAATGCATCTATATTATACATTGCATTTTAGCCGTGTGTAAAAATAACCGCTAAAACTATTTTTCACAACACGACTGATTTTCCTTTGAACTATTCACTGTTGTCAGGGCGTCAAAACATTCTCTTGCGTACGCTGTCCCTTCCGATGAAATAGAATAGTGCATCCACTTGCCTTCCTTGCGACCCTCAACAATGCCACTGTCGCAGAGGATTTTCATATGATGCGAAAGCGTAGGCTGAGTGATGTTCATTTCTTCAAGCAGCATGCAGGCGCATTTTTCACCGCTTTGCAATAACTGCAAAATCTTTATGCGATTTTCATCGCAGAATGCTTTGAAAATAACAGCAGTTTTTTTGGAATCAAGTTTCATGATATCCCTCCTTTCAGTTTGATTTCATAGCTATGTCCCGCATCTGCCAAGCCTTTCAGAAAAGTCTCTTTTACCTGCGCAGTAAAGCTCCCTTTGCAGGGAATCACATTAAGACAACACCGCACAAAGAACGCCTGTCGGCTTTGCACGACATATACTTGCATTTTTTCCGTCATATTTCACAAAAATGCTCGTAGAGTACATCTGACGCACAATCTTTGTGCAATATTGCCTTAAACTTATCTATGCATTAGTATACATCACATATCGAAAATTGTCAATATGTAAAATTATACAAAAAGCACTCCTTAAAAAAAGCAGTGTGCACAATTCCATAAATTCACAATCATGATCTGCATATCCTCCATATTGCGGATGTTGGCTTTCAAAACCTTTTGGGAAGGAGAAATGCTGATTCAATCACGCCATGGGGCTTGGCACGCATCTTGCTTACATATGACGTGCAAAGTCAACAGGCGCTCTTTGTGCGGTGTTTCCTATAATTTGCAATTACGTTAAAATGCCCTGTGTAACGTACACAGGGCATTTGCGCATTTATTCATAACCTGTTCTTCTGATAAAATCACCTGCTGTCAAGGGATTTCATCCATCGTTTCATTGTTATACCGTGCTTTGCTGTTTCATCTGGTAATCAACATCTTCATCAATCATAACAAGCATAATTTCAGCAATTTCAGAATCAAACTGCGTACCTTTTCCGCTTTCAATTTGTTCCCTGACAACTTCTTGCGGCAGGACGTCACGGTATGGTCTTTTACTCGTCATCGCGTCATAAGCATCAGCAACGGCGATTATTTTAGCAAGATATGGAATCTCGCTATCATTCAGATGATTTGGATATCCCTTGCCGTCAATTCGTTCATGGTGACATTTTGCGCCTTGTGCAAACTTGCCTTTTATGGAGATACCCTTTAAGATTTCATATCCAACAGACGGATGACGCTTGATTTCAGCATATTCTTCATCTGTGAGTTTTCCATTTTTATTAATAATACCATTATCTATTCCCAGTTTTCCCACATCATGGATCAAACCGGCATGATAAATTTCATCCGCTTCCTGTGCTGAAAAGCCCAGGCGAAATGCAAGTTCCTGCGCATATCTGGCAACTCGTTTTGAGTGACCTGCGGTATAGGGGTCATTCGCGTCAACCGCTTTTGCAATTGCTTCGAAAGTTTCTTGTGAAAGACGTTCTAATTCCTGGTTTTTCAGATTGAGTTCATCAATATATTTCGCTTTTTCAGCTTGAACCAATGCATCATTCAGTTCATTTCTTCTGGTATACAGTATATCAATTACAAATGTGGAAAAAAGAGCTTGAATCAGTAAAATTGCTACAGTAATAATTGTTTCCGGAACAATATTGACATTATATTCCGAATCAGTTCCCCTGGCAATAACAGCAATCATCAGCAAGGCGATATTCAATGCAGTGACATTCCGGCACATTTTCTTGTCTTCGTACATAATTGTAAAAATAAGAGGCATTGTGAAAGTTAAAAATGTTGGTGCAAACTGATAATGAGAAAATGAAATATTCAGGCAGATCAGGCTCATGGAAAGCGTGAGTATATATTTTTTCTTTTCATCACTTTTAATTTTATGACACGAAAAAAAGCAGATCGTCATTACAACCAAATTGAATAGTGTTGTCATAAGCTGATATCGAATCAGTTTGCCGACAATGGTGTTTTGGTTATATCCCTGCTGCTCTGTGAGAAACAGAAGGGTATTGACGACAACCTCGACACAGAACTGACAGATGGACATTCCGATGATGGCTTTTTCTATGATTTTTTGCCAATGCTCGTAATTGATTTTTTCAGTTCCCATTTTCACGCACTCCTTTCTGCATATATATTACCATAAATGAAAAGTTTTGTCAATAGCAGTATTTTTTATGGCAACACCGCACAAAAAATTGTGCGTCATGATATACTCTTCGAGCATAAGAAGCCACAAAAAAATAGCCTCGAAAATACGTTGTTTTACGTATTTTCGAGGATTTCGTAACCTTTGCGATTACGCATTTACGTTTGGTGGAGGCGATGCGTGACTATCTTTTTTTGCGTATTTTCAAGATTTCGGAAGTGCGACACCACGCAGATGCGTGGTTTTTCGCTATCAAGATCTTTAAAAAATTGTTGTAGATGAATTCTTCATGCTCTACTTTGGATCGCTTTTACATAGTATATCGTATGGGGATGTTAAGTAGCACAGCATTTTTCAAATCAGATTAAAAACTCTTTTTTAAGGTAAACAACATTATACCATCGACATTCTCGTTCTGTAGTTCGTTGTAAGCAGTATAATAAAACATACAGAAATCCGCCAAAAGGAATGTACAG
>NZ_CALDMP010000011.1 GCF_937915125.1 uncultured Ruminococcus sp.
ACCCCGAATCCGTCAGATGTGGTGCAGATTTGCGACAGATTCACTTGCGGAAAAACGCAGGAATACTTTGTGTATTTCAAGTTTTTCCGCAAGTGAAGATGGCGTAAAGATGCGCCGCAGATGATGGGTGAGCGGGTTTTTAGAGATGACCTAAGCGAAAAAGAACCGGTGGGTCTCCTCTCCTTTCCCACCGGTTCTTTGTCTGGAGTTGAACATATGCAGCCCATGCGATATCACACCCTCAGCGACCATTATCACAGTTATTTCGGACGTCCCATACAAAAAGCCGTCATTGACGCCGGATTCACCTGCCCCAATCTGGACGGCACAGTCTCTGTAGGCGGATGCATTTTCTGCGACGGCGGCAGCGGTCACTTCACCCACCCCGGTACCATTACACAGCAGCTGGAACAGGAACGCCTGCGGATACACAAGACCCACCCCCATGCCGGTCTCATTGCCTATTTCCAGGCGCACACCAACACCTACGGCACACCGGCATATCTGCGGCAGTGCTACGCCGAAGCCCTGGCACAGCCGGATGTCGTAGGACTTGCCATCGGCACCCGTCCGGACTGTCTCCCGGAACCGGTACTGGATATTCTGGAGGAATTCTCGGCGAAAACTCACCTGACGGTGGAACTCGGGCTGCAAACCATCCACGACAAAACGGCAGCGATAATCAACCGTGGCTATCCCTACGCCGTATTTTTGCAGGCATTCCGGGCACTGCGCCGCCGGCACATCCGTATCTGCGTCCATCTCATCAACGGTCTCCCCGGCGAAATGGATGCGGATATGCTGGAATCTGCCCGTGCAGTAGGTCAGCTGCGACCTGACGGCGTGAAACTCCACCTCCTGCATATTCTGAAGGATACACCCCTGGCTGACCTCTGGCGGCAGGGCAAAATCCAGACACTTTCCCAGGCGGAATATGTCCAGATCACCGCCGGGCAGCTGACCTTATTGCCGGAAGAAACCGTCATCGAACGGCTGACAGGTGACGGCGCATCGGAGCAGCTTCTGGCACCCCTCTGGAGCCGGAACAAATCTGGCGTGCGCAACGCCATCGGGCAGCACCTGAAACAGACCGACTGCTGGCAGGGGAAATATTTCAGCGAAACATAATGGGCTGTTGTAGAACAGCAAAATCCTGATTTACGGGTCGATATGGGCATCGCACCGTTTTCCTGTTGGATTTTGACTGCTTGCAACAGCCTCTTTTTTACGCAAAAAATCCGGAACAGGAGACCTCCATTCCGGATTTGCAACATATTCAATTTAAGTAAAGTTGAAAGAACTTTCATTCTTTCGCAAGCGTTTCGATTGGACTCACTCCTCACGTTGTTTCGTACCGTACACAAATTCGCTTCAAAAACCACATATGAAACACGCCCTTTCTTCTGAACACGCTTCTATGATTTTCTTCGTACAATACCGATCAAGCCATGGGACTCACCTTTCCTGTATTCAATTTCAGATAACACAGAACGCTTCTTCCATGGGACTCACCTTTTCTTCGGAGATTTTTTACCCAAAAATCAAAACAATTCACTTCATGGGAATCACCTAAAGTTTGTTACTTGGTTCCGATCAGCATATATAATAAAGACAATTCTGTCGGAGATTCAATGCCGTCATCGCATTGAATTGGAAATCATATGCTGCCAATTCCAATAACAGATTTGCGGCGTAAACAGTTGCTTACGTCATTCATCGGATTTCACGGCTCACAAATTCATTATCATTTCCTGAGTGCCCTCAACCGGTCAGAACCGATTCCTCGCTACCCTCTTATTCTTGTGCAGCCGACGAAGTATCCGACGCTGACAGCATATGCAGCTGTGACTCTTCACTTGCCATCGGACCTCGCCCTCCTTTTTGATGTAAAATCGTTTCCGCAAAAGGATGAAACCTTAGACCTTGGGAAACCTATCGCTTGGGAACCCATCGCCTGGGAGCTTCTCGCCAGCTCCTGTTCGCTGTTCCCTTTCCTTGATATTATCTTACCACATACGCAAGTGAAAGTCAACAGTTTTTTACGCGTTTTTTCAGTAAAAAACAGCAGTTTTTACAAATGAAAGAGGATTCAGCATTTCACTTTCCTTTTGTAACCGTGTACATGGTAATATTATGTTTCTGTCACCTGAATTAAATACCTAACGTGTGACTTTTTATATTTTTACCTTGTTACATTGCTTGCATCTCTGAAAGGAAAACAGAAATATCACGATACACCCGGATGCGTGGACAGAATGAAAATCCCCATTGTAGTACATTGTCACGCCTAAAACTTTACCTTTGATTTCAAGAAGCGTAGGGCGGGGGCTTGCTCCCGCCGTTTCTGAACATGACAGAAGCCCACTGTAGGGGCGGATATCATCCGCCCGCCGTATTTCCAACAATCACAAATTGCACGAATTCTGTGCAAATATAGGGGCGAACTGCGTTCGCCCACAAATCACCGGAAGCCACCACGGGCGAACAATGTTCGCCCCTACTACAAAGTCCCACTTAAAACCTTATCTTTCTACAATTGAAAAATTCAGATAAATACGGCGGGAGCAAGCCCCCGCCCTACGCTTCTGATTTCCAGACAGGAAGTAAAGTTTTAAGCGTGACAATGTAGTTGGGGCGAACACAGTTCGCCCCTACATTTGCCATGATACCACAAATTCCAGGTGCATGATACCCACATTTCAGGACACGGCACGCCCAACAATAAAAAAATGCAGACCAACATCGCTGTCAGTCTGCATGATACATACAAATCATATTACTGTGCCGGAACTTCCGGGGCGGCAGGCGCTTCCGTTACAGCCGGTTGTTCTGCCGGAAGGGTGGTCTGTACCGGCGGCTGTGTCTCTGCCGGCGGTTCTGTGGTCGGCGGCTCAGTGGTCTCCGGAACCGGATTGTTGGCATAGTACACAATGACCTGATAGTTGTCGTTCAGGTTCACAGTGTCGCCCGGAGTGACCTCGGTCTCCTGACCATTCTTGGTGATAACAACACGGATAATGCCGCCGTTGCTGTAGCCCTGGTTTTCTTCTGCCACGGTGGTATAGGGAATGTGCAGTTCGTCCAGTTTTTCGGAATAGGAGTTGACGCCGTGACCGGAATAGGACGGGATCTCCACAGTTGCCGGACCCTTGCTGACCTGTACCTTTACAGGACGGGAAGAATCGAAAGTTGCACCGGCTTCGAATTCCTGCCAGCAGATCTGACCGGCAGCATATTCATCGCTGAACACTTCCTCCACGTCAAAGGAGATCCAGGAGGCGTACTGACTCTTCTGATTCTCGAAATTTTTCCCCAGAAGGCTGGGCATAATGCTGTCGCCGGTAGCTTCTTCTGTGGTTGCGGCTTCTGTTTCCGCAGGAAGTGTTTCCTGGGTCACAGCCGTTGTCTGCAAGGCAGAGGATTCCTCGCCGCTGTCGAAGAGATCACCTGCAAAGACAAAGACGCAGATGAGCAGCACCAGCAGGAGAACGATACCGACTATAATAGGCACTTTCAGCCGATCCACTGCCCCGGCTCTCTGGGGCTCGTCATAGTCCTCTTCCTGGTAGTCGTCATAGGCATAATCATCGGAATAGCCTGTGTCATAGTCGGGATATTCCTCTTCCTCATAGCCGTTGTAGGGTTCATCGGCATAGGGCATCTGATCCTGGGGCTCATAGTTCTGACCATAGCCCGGGTCATAGCCGCCATAGATCATATCCTCCTCTGCGGCATGTTCATCGAAGAGACGTGTCACAAGCTCTGTCACCGTCTGGGTACGCTCAGAACCGTTGAGATTCAGTCCCTGCATAATGGTATTGGACACATGGCGGGGCACATTGGGATTCAGCACTGCCGGTGCCACCAGGTTATCATTTTCCATACGGCTGATGGCAGAGGGCGGCATAGAGCCGGTGAGGACACGATAAATCACGGCGCAGACGGCATAGACATCCGTCCAGGTACCCTGTCTGCCGTTTGCGGCATACTGTTCCGGTGCGGCGTAGCCGTTGTAGATCTCGCACTCCAGTTCCGTATTGGCGGTACGCACTGCCGCAATGGAAAAGGCGGTGAGAATGAGTTCCCCTTTTTCCGTCACATAAATGGTATCCGGTGAAATGGCACGGTGTACCACGCCGGAATTATGCAGCAGGCTCAGAGTTGTCATGAGAGGCGGCAGCATCCGGGACAGCTGTCCCCAGGTCAGCTCCCCGGCATTGTCTTTCAGATAGTCCACAAAGCGAATGCCGCCGATGTATTCATCCACCACATAGGTGGTATTATTTTCCGCAAAAAGATCCACCACAGTGCTCACATGCACCTGACCCCGCAGACGTGCCAGGGATTTGTGCAGCTCTGTGAATTCTGCCATAAGTGCCTTATACTGCGCCAGACGTGCCGGAATGACGCTGATGACCGGCGAGCCGGTGACACGGTTGCAGAGGTTGTGGGGCATATATTCCCGCAGCAGCACCTTACAGCCGATGGACTGGTCATAGGCGAGATAGGTGATACCCTCGCCGTTTGCGGCAAGTGCCACGCCTACGATATAGCGCTGATTCAGCTGTGTACCTGGAATAATAAAAGACGGGTCACTCGGAGATTGGTCATAATATCCGCAATTCGGGCAGACACCCCCGGAAAATTCCGTGCGTTCCATACAGCCAAAGCATAGTTTCCGTTCTCCCAAAGCGATACCTCCTGTTTTTCTTCATTGCTAATTGGGCAGGAAAATGCCGTGAAAACAAATCCTGCACATTTTATTCTACCAGTAACACGAATGGATGTCAACTGTTTTTCGGTAATTTTCTGGCGTCACTGCCTAAATTGTAGCCATTTGTAACATTTTTGATACTGTTTCGGTACAATACAAGGGTAAATATCAGACGGGCGGATGATATCCGCCCCTACATTTGCAGCGTTACCGCCGGTTTTGCCTATCACATATTATAAAACAGAAACCCATTGTAGGGGTGACCATTGGTCGCCCGCCAATATCCACCCGCAAAGATCATGATCTGCCTCCCCTGAAAGGGGAGGGGGACCATTGCGCAGCAATGGTGGAGGGGTATCCAACCAGAATTAAAGGGAAATCAGACCCTGTTCCAGAAGCTTCTGTGCCGCAAGAAGGATGCCGATCTTGCCGGAGGTGTAAGTAATGCCGCCCTGCATCCAGACGGCAAAGGGTTCCCGGATGGGGGCATCGGCGGACAGCTCAATGGACGCACCCATGGTGAATGCGCCTGCCGCCATAATGACCTTGCTGGTATAGCCTGGCATATCCCATGCTTCGGGTACCACAAAGGCATCTACCGGCGATCCCTGCTGGATACCCTGACAGAATGCAGTCAGGCGTGCCTCATCCCCCAGCTGGATGGCTTCCACAATATCACCGCGCACCTCGCCCACCTTGGGGTAGCAGGAAAAGCCCAGCTGACCGAACAATGCCGCTGCAAAATCCGCTGTTTTCAGGGCACTTGCAGTGGTATCCGGGGCATGGAAAAAGCCCAGGTACAGTTCCCGGTTCATCTCCAGTGTACAGCCCACTTCCTTGCCCATACCGATACAGGTGAGCCGTTCGGCGCACTGCTGCACCAGTTCTTTCTTCCCGGCAATATAACCGCCGGTACGTGCAATGCCGCCGCCCACATTTTTGATCATGGAGCCGATCATGAGATCGCATCCCACCTGTACCGGCTCACGTTTTTCCACAAATTCCCCGTAGCAGTTGTCCACCATAATGACAGCCTCCGGGTTCGTACTGCGTACCAGCTTTGCCAGACGTTCAATCTGAGGCGTGGTCAGTGCCGGACGGAGAGAGTATCCCCGGGAGCGCTGGATATATGCCACCTTTGCACCACGGACTGCTTCGGGTATTGCGTCATAATCCGGTGTACCGTCTGCCAGAAGCGGCACTTCCTCATACTGCACGCCGAAATTTTTCAGGGAACCGCTTTTCTCATCTCCGGTCAGACCAATGACACCCTCCAGGGTATCGTAGGGACGCCCTGTGAGGGAAACCATCTTATCCCCGGTACGCAGGATACCGAAGAGTGCCACGCTCAGTGCATGGGTGCCGGAGACGAAATTGTGACGTACCAGCGCATCCTCTGTGCCGAATGTATTGGCTACCACCTGATCGAGGACTTCCCTGCCCTGATCGCCGTAGCCATAGCCTGTGGTGCCGTAGAAACACGGCTCACTGACACGGCTCTTCTGAAAGGCAGCCAGTACCTTTGCCCCGTTATAGGCGGCGTTTTCTTCTATTTTCGCAAAGTCATCCCGACAGCGTTCCTCTGCCTGTTCCGCCGCTTCCAGCAGACGGTCGTCCAGAGGGAAAAATTCCTGTATCTCCATGGATCACAGTGCTCCTTTCTCTTGTTCCTCTTTTTGGATATCCTGTCGCTCCAGCACATATTCCGAAGCGATCTCCTGAAAGCCGATCTCCCGGTAAAAGCTGATGCGTACATCCAGTGCGAACAGTACTGCCTGTTTCCCCTGCTGTGCCAGCTGTGCGGCTGTCCAGCGGAGAAAATCCCGGGCGTATCCACTGCCGCGCTGGGCACGTCTGGTTGCCACCTGTCCCACCAGAACGTAATCCTTCCAGTCGTAGATCAGTGTCAGGGTGGAGCTGTTCTTATAGGTCAGCACCCGGCTCATACCGTGGCGGCAGCGATGGGATACATCCGTCAGCCACAGGGAATATTCCAGCAGATTGGGAAAGCCCTCCTGCAAGATCTCGTAGACATCCTGCAATTTCGGCGCTGTATTCACGTCCTCCGGGCAGAACTGCTCCGAAGTTGCCGCAGGCGTCAGGGCAAATGCCGCACGGTGCAGCTTCTGGTAATTGGGTATCTGTCCCAGTGCGTCCAGCAAAAAGGGCGGACATTCCACACGGAATGGCAGATGCATGGCAGTAAAGGCGCAGATCTCCTCCGCAGCCACGTTCTCCTCCGCACAGATCAGGAGCGTGGCATTGAACAGGAACATCCAGCCCCTTCCCTCCGGGGATGTCACCCGGAAAAATCGGCAGAAATCATAAGTACCGCCGTATGCTTTCTGGTAGGCAAGCATCTGTCTGCCACGCCAACTCTGTTCCAGAAAGGCAATCTCTCCGGCAGTAAACGATGTGATTTGTTGTATCATAAGGATTATACTTCTTCCATGAGTTTTTCCAGTAAGATGGGAATGAGCCTTGCACAGGCGTCCAGATCGTCCAGGTCGGCCAGGCAGGACGGCGAGTGGAGATAGCGGCAGGGCAGGGATACTGCCAACGTGCGCACGCCTCCACGGCTCACATGAATGGCACCGCTGTCATTGCCTCCGGCGATACGGGACTTTGTCTGGCAGGGTATGCCCTCTGCCTTGCAGATCTCAAAAGTAAGACGGTACATCTCCCGATCGTAGATGGTACTGCGATCCATGAAGGATACCACAGGGCCGCCGCCCAGACTGCATACTCTGGCATCCCCCTCAGCCCCGGCAATATCCGCCGCTGTAGTTGCCTCCAGTACCAATGCGAATTCCGGTGCTACGGTATACGCCGCAGCCTTTGCCCCACGCAGTCCGATCTCCTCCTGCACCAGAAATGCCGCTGTGAAATCATAGGGCACATCCTGTTCCAGCAGATGCAGGAGCAGTGCACATCCGGCACGGTCGTCGATCGCCTTGCTGCATATGCGGTTATCCCCCATCTCCCGGAAATCCGGTGCAAAATAGGCATAGGTGCCCTCGGTGATGCCGGCAATCTTCCGTACTTCTTCCCCGGAAGATGCGCCGATATCCAGCGTCAGGCTGTTGAATTTGGGCAGTGCGTCCTTTTCCTCCTTGGACAGCAGATGCACCGGCTTTGCACCAATGACACCGGGAATCCGTTCCCTGCCCACCAGTACCTGCCTTCCCATGGCCACAGCTGCATCCACGCCGCCTACCGGTGCGATACACAGGGTACCGTCTCCGTTGATGTGGGTCACAATAAGCCCTACCTCATCCATATGGGCACTAATCATCAGCTTATGGGGGGCACGATCTCTGCCGTGCTTCTGCACCAGCAGACTGCCCAGTGGGTCGATCTCCCAGGAGACATGGTCGGTCTGCTCCAGAACGTGGATGATATATTCCCGGACTGCCCCCTCATCGCCGGATACGGCACAGAGATCGCATAATTCTTTCAAGTGTTTCAGCATGTTCCGCACCTCCTGAGATACGCCGCCAGCAGCTTGCCTGTTTCTTCCACATCCGAGATCTGAATCACCTCAGAGGGCGTGTGCATATAGCGCAATGGGATGGAGACAGTTCCTGCACAGACACCGCCTCTTGTGACGGAGAACCGGTCTGCATTCGTCCCCGTCATACCGGACATGACCTCCGGCTGCCATGGAATATGCTCCCCTTCTGCCGCAGCGATCAGTGCATCTGTCACGCCACGGCACAGGGACGGCGAGATACCGATCATAGGACCGCCACCCATTTTGCCGCACTTCACCGGGTCGTCACCATGTCCCAGCGCAAAGGTCACGTCTACGGCAAGGGCAATGTCCGGGTCGATGGTATATGCACCGATGGTCGCACCACGTTCCCCGGTCTCCTCCTGTGTGGAAAAGAGGACGCTGACGGAACAGGGCAGTGCTTCCCCTGCAACCAGTTCCAGTGCGTACAGAATCGCCGCCATACCGCAGCGGTCGTCCAGAGAACAGCCGGCTACCCTGCCGTATTCCAGGGCACGCAGGGGCATATCAAAGGATACGCTGTCTCCCGGTGCGATCCACTGTTCCAGCTCCGATTTTGCATAGCCTGTATCAATGGCAAGCTCCGTGACGGAGAGCACATGCTCCTCACCGCCCTGCAGATGGGGCGGAATACAGCAGATCACCCCTGGGATATCCCGTTTGCCGTGGAGCATCACACGCTGTGCCGGCATGAGACGATAGTCCATCCCCCCTGCATTGCCCACCCGGACAAAGCCGTCCTCGGTAATGGCTGTCACCAAAAAGCCCACCTGATCCATATGGGCATCCAGAAGTACATGAGGTTTTTCCGGACTGCGCTCCCCCAGAATCCCCAAGACATTGCCCTGGGTGCATTCCACCTGATCGCAGTAGGGTTCCAAAAGTGCAGCGGCAGTCTGTGCAATGGGCATCTCACTGCCGGAAACACCGGCAGGAGCAGTCAGCTGGGTCAGTACTGTGATAAAGTCCATGTCTCAGTGCAGCTCCTTTACCAGATTTTTGTAGTGGATACCACGTGCCTCGAAGTTGGGATACAGATCGAAGCTGGCGCATGCTGGAGAAAGGGTCACAATATCCCCGGACTTTGCACGTTTCCGTGCCTCCTGGACAGCCTCTTCCATGGAGCTGACGTGTACCAGTTCCGGTGCGCCCTCCTGATAATACTGACTGCCCCGAATGGCAGTCTCGATCTTCTCCGCAGTGACACCCATGAGGAGCACCAGCTTCACCTGCTGGCAAACCGTATCCGCCATGGGTTCAAAGGGAATCTTCTTGTCATAGCCGCCCATAATCACAATGAGCTTCTGGGAGAAGGAACGCAGTCCGGCGAGTACACGTGTGGGACTTGTGGCGATGCTGTCGTTATACCACTTCACGCCGTCCAGTTCCCGGACGAATTCAATGCGATGCTCCACACCGCCGAAGTTCTTTGCCACATACTGGATATCCTCCACGGAAACCGTACCCCAGACCGCATCGATGGCTGCCAGATAGTTTTCCACATTGTGCATCCCCGGAATACGGATATCGTCCTTGTGTACCACAGGCGTTACGCTGTCCTGTTCGGTATAGCAGAGCATGCCGTCCTCCCGGAGGAAGGTGCCGTATTCCGGCTTTGTGCGGCGTGAGAAGGTGGTCAGGGTGCCACGTACCATGGATGCCAGCGCCATGGTGGGTTCGTTGTCCAGGTTGAGTACCGTCCGGGAGAAGGCATCCTGATGGGCAATGAGGTTGGTCTTGGCGTAGATATATTCCTCCATGGTACCGTGAACATCCAGATGATTGGGTGCGATATTGGTGATCACCGCCACATCCGGAGACTGGCGCATGGACAGCAGCTGGAAACTGGACAGCTCCACCACAGCGGCATCCTCTTCCCGGATATCTTCAATGATGGGCAGCAGGGCACGGCCGATATTTCCGCCCTTGTGTACCCGGAATCCGGCACGGGACAGGAATTCGGAGATCAGTGTGGTGGTGGTAGTCTTTCCGTCAGAACCGGTGACGGCGTAGATCTTGCAGGGGCACAGGGAGAAGAATACCTCCATTTCGGAAGTGATCACAACCCCGGCTTTCCGTGCCTCCTGTAATTTTGCATTATGATAGTACATCCCCGGCGAACGGAATACCACATCGAAATCCGTGAGGCTGTCGAGATAAGTCTCCCCCAGACGGAAGGAAACCCCCAGCGCCTGGAATTCGCCGTAAGTATCCCCCAGCTGTTCCGGGGACTTTCTGTCCAGCAGGGTTACATCAATACCCTTTTTGCGGAACAGGCGGATGATGTCGCCGTTTGTGACGCCGGTGCCGATGAATGCCACACGGCTCTGCTGCATGGTCTCAAAAAAACGAGTGATTTTTGACATACTGGATTCCTCCCAAGTGTTACACGGACAGCACAGCAGGCACGCCCGACCCGGATACGTGCCTGCTGTAGACCATTCGCAATACAAAATTATTCTGCGCTGCTTTCGCCGTTCAGAAAGTCGTTCATGGTGATCTGGACACGGGGATTGCCGTCGGCATCATCGTCGATCATCTTGACTTCTTCCATAATAATGGGGCTGTTGGGAGAGGACAGAGCGCCGTCACCGCCCAGAGAGCGTTCCACTTCCAGGAAGGAATCCACAATCTCCATGCCCTCGGTCACCTTACCGAAAGCGGCATATTGTCCGTCCAGGAAGGTGCAGTCGTCAGTATAGCAGATGAAGAACTGGCTGGATGCACTGTCGTAGTCCTGAGAACGTGCCATAGATACAACACCTCTGGTGTGGGAGAGGTTATTTTCCACGCCGTTCAGCGAAAATTCGCCCTTGATATTCTCGCTGCTGCCGCCGGTGCCGTTGCCGTTGGGGTCGCCGCCCTGTGCCATGAAGTCCTCTACCACACGGTGGAATGTCAGCCCGTCATAGAAGCCATCTTTCACCAGTTTCTCGAAGTTTTCGCAGGTGATGGGAGCCACATCGGGATACAGCGTGATGATAAAGGAATCGCCGTCTGCGGTACTGCCGGCATCCGCAGAGCCGCCCTCCGACTTGGAGCCGCAGCCGCCCAGTGTTCCCATGAGAAGTGCCGCACTGACACAGAGTGCCAGATATCTGAAGCCGTGTTTTTTCATATGAATTACCTTCCAATCGTATCAAGTTTTTTTGCAGTTCCAGCCCCGGACATACGCCGCCCGTGCCGTCTGCACACGAATAATATTATTATAACACTTTTTGCGAGAGAATGCAAGTATTTCTTTTTGGCAGGCACGGAAATCGATTTTTTGTTTCAATTCAATCACCCCTCCACCATTGCTGCGCAATGGTCCCCCTCCCCTTTCAGGGGAGGCAACTAAGGGGAGCTGGCACGACGCAGCCGTGACTGAGGGGTTCTTTCCTATAAAATTGATTTCCGTGTTTGGCAGGGGTGAAAAATCAATTTTATGATATATATATGATATCATCAAACCTGTGAACTGTAGGGGCGAATATCATCCGCCCGCCATAGCCCCAACGACCACAGCCAATCCGAGGCGAATGCAGGCAAGTTTCCGGTGGGCAGACAGATTGATTTCCGTATTCCGGTTCCAGAAAAAACTTACCAAAGAAGTTCCAAATATGCAAGAAGTTTATGGCAAAAAATTCAAAATCATCTGGTATGATAAAATTGTTCCCAATTGACTGCTCGCTGTATGCATTTTCCCACCGGTCTGCCGCCGGATCGGCGGTGCCGGATGTCAAAAGGAGCAGATTATGATTTCATGGCGCTCTCCGCTTTTTTCTGCGGCGCTTGCACGTGAAGTGAGACAGATCTATACCATGCAGGTCCAGTCCGGACATGATGCACGGGAAGCAACTGATGTGGTGATCCAGCGGTATCAGGAAGAAGAACCGCCCAGAGAATCGGCTCCGGTTTTCTGGATGTCCCTGGCTGCGGTGCAGCTGGAGTGCGGCGCACTTCTGCCAGAGGTACGAAGCCATGCGGTCTATTGGATCAACCAGATGCTCGCGCTGCCCATGGAAAAGCTCTCAATGCTGAGCGAGGACGATATCTGTGCCTGCATGCGTGATGTCTGTGCGCTGAAATGCTGGATCTTCCGCGAAAAAAACGATGATACAGTCGATTAGTCAATATTTTCTTGAGCAACACCGCACAAAACCGTCAGGCGGTCTTTGCGTGGTGCTGCCCTTGTTTTTGCCGCAGTGTTTTGTGGGCAATACCGTGCAGAGATCGTGCGGTGATGCCATAGGCAATACCGCACAAAGATTGTGCGTCAGATGCGCCGTCAGATTTTTCGTCAGATGAAACAAAAAGCGCAGTGAATACTTTGTGTATTCACGAGCATTTTTGTGAAATATGACGGAAAAGATGCAAGCATATGACGTGCAAAGCCGTCAGGCGCTCTTTGTGCGGTGTTGCCCATATTACACAGCGGCTTCTTTTTTTGGGAAATGCGCAGATTTTCTCCGGCTTTTTTTGAAAACGAATATTTTACAGAAAAAAAGCTTGATTCCCGGCGGAAAATGTAGTATAATGATTTTGTATGGCGAAAACGCATACAATGCCACACCATGAAAGGAGTTTGACCATGATTTATTCAAACGAAGTAAACGAGATGTGCTGTGTAAAGCAGGGCGTTCAGCACGGCGCAGCACCGATCCCTGAGGAAGCAAAGTGGGTAAAGGCAAAGGAAATCAGCGATATTTCCGGTCTGACACACGGCATCGGCTGGTGCGCTCCGCAGCAGGGTACATGTAAGCTGACCCTGAACGTAAAGGAGGGCATCATTCAGGAGGCTCTGGTTGAGACCATCGGCTGCTCCGGTATGACACACTCCGCTGCTATGGCTGCTGAGATTCTGCCGGGCAGAACTGTTCTGGAAGCACTGAACACAGACCTGGTCTGCGATGCCATCAACACCGCAATGCGTGAGCTGTTCCTGCAGATCGTATACGGCCGTTCTCAGAGTGCTTTCTCTGAAGAAGGTCTGCCCATCGGCGCTGGCCTGGAGGATCTGGGCAAGGGTCTGCGTTCTCAGGTTGGTACCATGTACAGCACCCTGAAGAAGGGCCCTCGTTACCTGGAAATGACTGACGGCTATGTAACTGCTATCGCACTGGACGAGGATGACGAGATCATCGGCTATAAGTTTGTCAACTTCGGCAAGATGATGGACTTCATCAAGGCTGGCGATGATGCAAATACGGCTTTCGAAAAGGCACAGGGTCAGTATGGCCGTGTGGCTGACGCTGTCAAGTTTGTAGACCCGAGAAAAGAATAAGAACAGGAGGATACATACCCATGGCATTATTTGAATCATATGAGAGAAGAGAAAAGCAGGTTCTGGCTGTTCTGAAGGAATACGGCATCGACTCCATCGAGGGCGCTGCTGAGGTCACAAAGGCTGCCGGCCTGGATGTATACAAGATGGTGGAAGGCATTCAGCCCATCTGCTTCGAGAACGCAAAGTGGGCTTATACTGTCGGCGCTGCCATCGCAATCAAGAAGGGCTGCCGCCGTGCTGCTGACGCTGCTGCTGCAATCGGCGAGGGTCTCCAGGCTTTCTGTATCCCCGGCTCTGTTGCTGACCAGCGTAAGGTTGGTCTCGGCCACGGCAACCTGGGCAAGATGCTCCTGGAAGAAGATACAAAGTGCTTCGCTTTCCTGGCTGGCCACGAGTCCTTCGCTGCTGCTGAGGGTGCGATCGGTATCGCTGAAAAGGCAAACAAGGTTCGTAAGGAACCCCTCCGTGTTATCCTGAATGGTCTGGGCAAGGACGCTGCACAGATCATCGCAAGAATCAATGGCTTTACTTATGTTGAGACCGAAATGGACTACTACACCGGTGAGGTCAAGGAAGTATTCCGCAAGTGCTACTCCAAGGATGCAAACAGCCCTCGTGCAAAGGTTAACTGCTACGGCGCAAACGATGTTACCGAAGGCGTTGCGATCATGTGGAAGGAAGGCGTTGACGTTTCCATCACTGGTAACTCCACGAACCCCACTCGCTTCCAGCACCCGGTTGCAGGCACCTACAAGAAGGAATGCATCGACAAGGGCAAGAAGTATTTCTCCGTTGCTTCCGGCGGCGGTACAGGCCGTACCCTGCACCCGGACAACATGGCTGCAGGCCCGGCTTCCTATGGTATGACCGACACCATGGGACGTATGCACTCTGATGCACAGTTCGCAGGTTCTTCCTCCGTTCCGGCACACGTAGAGATGATGGGTCTCATCGGCATGGGCAACAATCCTATGGTTGGCGCTACGGTTGCTGTTGCTGTTTCTGTAGAAGAGGCTGCTAAGGCTGGCAAGTTCTAAGAAACGCTGCGGTTTTTTCCGTATCAACGAAAATGAGCATCTCGGCTTGGGGCTGGGATGCTCTTTTTGTGTAATGGTTGAAATGGCGGTAACGGGGCATACTATCCGTGAGGTGAGAAATATGCTGGAGAAACAGCCCAAGGCAAATACAGAAGCCAAAATCAGCAAGAAGGACTTCAAACAGAACCAGGAACACAATGTGAAAAAAGAAGCTCTGGGGCCGAATACAAGGCAGAATTAAACCGGGCGTTTTATGGAAAATCGTAGGGGCGAACTGTATTTGCTCTTGCTTTACCGGAGAATGTCCGGCGGGCGAACAATGTTCGCCCCTACATGATTTTTTGAAAAGAACCCTTGACAGATGCTGCGTTATCGGGTATACTATAAGGGAAGAGAGCATATCGCTTCGGCGGTCAGCTCCCCAAGTTTAGAGATTATAGAAATAACCGTCCAAGTTGGCTGCTGGGGCGGTTATTTCCGTTTATTGTTGCTGTTTTGCAGAATAATAATAATCTGGCAAACGACCATGAGTAAAGTTAAAAACTCCATCCATGTCATAAAGCAACACCTCCCTTACACCGTATCACTACGGCTGGGAGTTGGATTTGACCGCCTATACACATATACAATATGTATCCGCGTAGGATATGCTCTCTTCGTGTTCTATGATACAGGATACGACTGGAAATGTCAACGAATATTTTACAAAAAAGGGACTGCTGCAAGGACAGTAAAATCCTGGTTTACGGGTCGATGCAGGCATCGACTCCTACAAAACGTCACGCAAATTGTGGTAATTTGTAGGGTGTGATGCTCACATTGCACCGTTTTCCTGTTGGATTTCGACTGCCTGCAATAGTCCCTTTTGTTGTACTGTTAAAAAAATCATACAAACAAAAAAACGCAGCCCCGGAACAATTCCAGAACTGCGTAAAAAATTGGTCTGAGTGACCCGACTTGAACGGGCGGCCTCTACCACCCCAAAGTGTAGAAACGTTTTTTCAATCCTGCTCAAATCTGCTGAAAATAACGCAATATCGGTATGTTTTCAGTTTTCACTTATTGGCTTTTGTCGTGCACTATGGCGCACAATTCTATCTTTGGCGCACAAATGGCGCACACAAAAGCGCACATACAAAAATGACTTATTCCGTGCTTGTGCTCAATTGGTTTCCATTTCTGGAAAGCGACTTTCAGACAGAAAAGTCCAAAAGCCTAACCGCCAGATCTGACGAATAGGCAATGCAAGCCGGTTTCTATTTTCTCAGAAAACGGCTTTCTCTCAAAAATGAGCAAAAGCTATTACTCAAAATTGAGTAAAACTGAGAAGCAGTGTTTTAGTCTATGCATTGGATTTTCAAACTCGCTCAAAATTGAGCGGGTTCAGATATAGTTTTCGCTACTCAAATTTGAGTATGTCAATGATGCACACCCTCTGCACGGATAACATTTTTGTACATCGTTCTTACCACATGTTCAAAAGCCCTCAGAATCACCATATACAAGTGCAAAGAATAACCCTATAAATTTCACAATGAGCAAGCTAAAACGCCATACAGAGCCGCACAGTGTGCTTACAGACAAAATAACCGCCACTGGAATACATCCGGTGACGGTCTTTTTTTACGCCTGTTTCTGTTCTGCCTGTTCCCCTGCATCTTTCGGATGCTTTGAGCAGGTCAACAGCATATCTTGCAACACGCAAGCCGCTTCTTCGTCTGCCTCTGCAAGACAATGCAAGTATTTGTTCGTGGTTTCAATGTCTCCATGCCCAAGCCGCCCCTGTACCTGTTTCAGGCTGACACCGCCATACAAGAGCAGCGTTGCCGATGTATGCCGCAGGGCGTGGAATTTTCTATGCTGAAAGCCATGGCGTTTCAGGAACTTTGAAAACTGCTTTGTGGGGGTCTGTGGGTTCATCATTTCGCCGTTATCCTGTGTAAATAGCCAGCCGCCCTCATGCCAGTATGTCCCCAACGTGCGCCGCTGCAGCCGCTTTTCCTGTTCCAAGCGGTCAATCAGTTCAATGCACTGCGGACTCACTGCAACAGTTCTCACTTCATAATCTTTCGGCGGCTTTATCTCTGGTGGCTGTCCGGTTCGTTTGATTGCAGCACGTTCTATGGTGATCTTGTTGGATTGCCTGTCGATGTCTGAGAATTTCAGGGCAACCAGTTCCCCACGGCGTGCCCCTGTGATGATTGCAAGCTGTATCAATACTTGAAATTGCAGCGGCTCCCCCTCCAGCGCCTCCAGCATGGCGGCGGCTTCCTGCTTTGTGAAAATGTCAATCTTCGGGGCAGTAACTTTCGGAATGTCCAGAAGTTCCGCCCGCGCCGGGTTCTCTGTGAGAATGCGCCGCTTGATTGCCAGCTTCATGATGGATTGCAATATAGTAAGATTCCGCCGAACCGTTGCCGGTGAAAGATGCTGCCCTGTTTCTGTTCTGTTTCTGTTCATCTTGTCAACGTTGCAAAGCTGTTGTATGAAAGCTTGCACGTGTACCGGCTTTATATCCTGTAATTTGAAATGACCGAGAGCAGGAAGTATTTTTAATTCAATTGCCCTGCAATAATAGTCATAAGTAGTTGGAGAAAGAGCCGGCTTTTTCTGCTCCAGATACACCGGCACAAATTCCGCAAGGGTGATTCTGGTGGCATTGCCGGCAAGTCCTGTCTTGCACTGTTCCTCGAATCGCAGCGCCTGGCGTTCTGCCTCTTTATCCGCCTGCCGTTCTGTCAGATTGACAGGGCTTTTCCATGTATGCACATAAGGTTTCAGGCGTTCTCCCTCTGTCGTGTAGCCACGATAGACGCGGAAAGTATAGGAGAATGTGCCGTCTTTATTCTGTCGTTTCCTGCTCCATTTGGGCATGCTTATTACCTCCATGTAAATGCAAAAATAATAATTCATTTATATATGTTTCTGATTTTATAACAGGCATAAATTACAAAAGCTTAATATGGTTCTGAACGAATAATCATTATAAAACAGCTTTTTTTATAACGCAGAATGAAAAATGATGATAAGAATTATTTGTTGCGCAACTATTTTTCGCATAATATAGCTATTTATCGTATGATTTTTATATCAGAAATACAAATTTTCTCTTTTTGGTGTTTCGTGTTTTATAAAGTTTACAAGCGGCTTTTTTTGCTGTAAAATATAATCATCATCAAGCGAATTATACCACGACTTGACAACGATTGCAACCCCATTTTCAAAAAAACCTTATATATTTCTGGAGGTGAAAAACATGCGAGGAGATCTGAAAAATATAAACTTGCGAAAGACAGCAAAAAAAGCCGGTGTTTGTTTCTGGCAGATTGCCGCCCTCTGGGGCGTATCTGAGGCATACATGACACGTTTCATGCGCCGTGATCTGACAGAAGATGAGAGCCGCCGCTTTCTGGATGCGGTGAAGACAATTGCATCAAATGAGCAGGCGTAAACCAATCTAACAAAGAGAAAAACCCACAACTTGACCGCCGGAGAGCCGGCAGAAAGGACGAACATATGCGAGGACGAGAACCACCAGAAAAAAAGAAAAAGCGTGCATTCCTGCGGCAACAGGAACACACGCAAAATGCTTATTCAAGGAATGTCAAGCATGAAATATAGCCTGCTCATAGTATACCACATTTTGAGCAGGTTTACAATACCACGGAGGTAAAATATTATGGATAACACAACATTTACATATATAATCCCCCACATGGAGAACATCGACACAACAGCGAAAGCCTTCGGGCTGTCCTCCTACACCGTGCGGAAACTGGCGCGAAGCAAGCGAGGGGCAGCCTTTACCGTGAAGATCGGCAGCCGGTACTTGATCAATCAGGCGAAGTTTGCGGCGTTTCTGAACTGTGAACCACTGGAGCAGGGCACGGCAGAACCAGCGGAACAGCCGGCAAAGGGTATCCAGCCGGTGCCGGTGCGGTTATAATCCCGGTTACCGTGAAAAGGCGGTGATAGCGTGGCTAGTCCGCAGAAAGAAAACGGGTATACGGCGATTGCGAATGAGTTGCTGGAACATATCTATTCTGCTAGGTTGACGTGTCTTGAATTAAAAACAATTCTTGTGATTTTACGTTATACATATGGTTTCAATGGGAGAAAAGAAACTGAATTATCGTATTCATTCATCGCAAAAGCAATTAGCATACAACGAAGAAACGCTATACGCAACATCTCATCTCTTGTTGCGAAAAATATGATATTCATAACAGGAAATCGCGGTGAACATGACGGTAATATTATACGATTTAATAAGAATTATGATTCGTGGATTTTACCTAGTGTCGCCAGTGACACTAGTGTCATGTATGACACTACCCCTAGTGTCGTATATGACACTACCCCTAGTGTCACCAGTGACACCCAACAAAACAAGAATATAACCTTAATCCGCAGACTTGAAATCCTGCCACTTTTCAAAACCACAGAAATATGG
>NZ_CALDMP010000012.1 GCF_937915125.1 uncultured Ruminococcus sp.
GGGAAGGAAAAGCCATATCCTGGCATATTGCACAAATGCTGAACCTGGATATGAATGCGGACAATCGTGTGGAATTCAACGAGATCACACGAAGCGGTATTCAGGCAGGTATGAGCCATCCCCATAAAATTGACCTGGATCTGGTGAATGCCCAGCAGGCACGCCGGATTCTCGATCGTCTGGTAGGCTATAAGCTCAGCCCATTCCTGTGGAAAAAGGTGCGCCGGGGTTTGTCTGCTGGCCGTGTGCAGTCTGTGGCAGTACGTCTGGTGGTAGACCGTGAAAACGAGATCCGTGCCTTTGTGCCCCAGGAATACTGGTCCATTGATGCAAAGTTCACTGCACCTCCGTCCCGGAAGATCTTTGGGGCAAAGCTGGTGAAAGTGGACGGCGCGCGTGTGGATAAGACAGAGATTCCCACAAAAGAAGAAGCAGATGCACTGCTGGCACGGCTCCAGAATGCTGCGTATTCCGTGCAGAATGTCAAAAAGCGTGTCACAAAAAGACATCCGGCACCGCCTTTTATTACCTCGACCCTCCAGCAGGATGCTTCCTATCGTTTGGGATTTCAGTCCAAGCGTACCATGAAAGTGGCACAGGAACTGTATGAGGGCGTGGATATTGAGGGACTGGGTGCAGTCGGTCTGATCACCTATATGCGTACTGACAGTCTGCGTATCTCCGAAGAGGCGCAAAAAGCCGCATCGGATTATGTCACTGCACAGTATGGTGCAGATTATCTGCCGCCGGAATCTCGTGTGTACAAATCCAAGAAAAATGCCCAGGATGCCCACGAAGCTATCCGCCCGTCTATGCCGGATCTGACACCGGATCGGGTAAAGTCCAGCCTGACAGCGGATCAGTTTAAGTTGTATAAGCTCATTTGGGAACGGTTTATTGCCAGCCAGATGGCAGATGCACTTATGGATACTGTTTCCGTGGATATTGAAGCGGATAACTGTATCTTCAAGGCAACTGGTTCCACTGTGAAATTTGAGGGCTTTACAGTGCTGTACGATGACGCAAAGAGTGAAAAGGGCGAAAACAAGAATCTGCCGGAGCTGGAAAATGGCATGGAGATCAAGGTGAAGTCTCTGGAGGGGAATCAGCATTTCACCCAGGCACCGCCTCGCTATACCGAAGCAACGCTCATTAAGGCACTGGAAGAAAACGGAATCGGTCGTCCGAGTACCTATGCGCCTACGATCACTACCATTACGTCACACCTCTATGTGGAACGTGAGGGAAAACAGCTGAAGCCGACAGTGCTGGGCGAAGTGACCACGGAGCTGATGAAAGAGCATTTCGAGAATATTCTGGATGTGAAGTTCACTGCGGAAATGGAAAATAACCTGGATGAAGTGGAACAGGGCCAAAAGAGCTGGGTGGCAACCCTGGAGGATTTCTACGGTGACTTCTCCAGGACACTGGAAACTGCCGAGGAAAAAATGGAAGGCAAACGTGTCAAGGTACCGGACGAGGAAACGGATATTGTCTGCGATCAGTGCGGCAGAAATATGGTCATCAAGATCGGAAAATACGGCCGGTTTCTGGCTTGCCCAGGATTCCCGGAGTGTAAGAACACCAAGAAGATCGTTCAGGAAACTGCCGGTAGCTGTCCGCTCTGCGGCGGTAAGATCATTCTGAAAAAATCCAAGCGTGGACGCAGCTTTTATGGATGTAATGCCTATCCGGACTGCAATTTCATGACCTGGAATGTTCCCACGGAGGAAAAATGTCCGGAGTGCGGCTCGACGCTGTTTCAGAAGGGCGGAAAGTCGGGTACACTTGTCTGCGAAAAGCCGAACTGCGGCTACTCCCGTCCTGTGGGCGGAGGTGCGTCATGAGTCAGGTGACAGTCATTGGCGGTGGTCTTGCCGGATGCGAAGCGGCATGGCAGCTGGCAGAGGCTGGTTTTTCTGTGCATCTGCTGGAGATGAAGCCGGTGCAGTATACCCCGGCACATCACTATGAAGGACTGGCAGAACTGGTCTGTTCCAACTCCCTGAAAGCAGACCGCATCAATTCTGCGGCAGGTCTGCTCAAGGCGGAAATGACACGGTTGGGTTCACTGCTGATGCAGTGTGCCCGGAAGTCTGCCGTTGCTGCCGGCGGTGCGCTGGCAGTGGATCGGAAACAGTTTTCCGATCTGGCGACGAAGGCAATCCGAAATCACCCGAATATCACGCTGGAAACGGCTGTGGTGGAGAAAATCCCTGATACGCCTACGGTTGTTGCCACAGGGCCGCTGACGGCTGGAAAACTGGCGGAGGATATCGAAAAACGCTGTGGTACAAGACTGAGCTTTTTTGATGCGGCGGCGCCCATTGTCAGCTTTGAGAGTCTGGACAAGGAAAAGATATTTTTCGCTGCACGATACGGCAGGGGCGATGCGGATTATATCAACTGTCCCATGAACAAAGAGGAATATGAGAACTTTTATCAAGCACTGGTAACTGCGGAGCGTGCGCCTTTGCACGACTGCGACAAGGATGCTTTCCGGGTGTATGAGGGATGTATGCCCATTGAGGTGCTGGCATCCCGGGGTATGGATACCATGCGGTTTGGGCCGCTGAAGCCTGTGGGGCTGACGGATCCCCGGACAGGACACCGTCCCTGGGCAGTGGTACAGCTGCGTCAGGAAAACCGGGAGGGCACCATGTACAATCTGGTGGGATTCCAGACGAATCTGCGCTTTCCGGAACAGCGCCGGGTATTCTCTATGATTCCGGGGCTGGAACATGCGGAGTTCCATCGGTATGGTGTGATGCACCGGAATTCCTTTCTGGATAGTCCCCGGCTGCTGAATGCGGATTATGCATTCCGTGGGGCAGAGGATCTCTATTTTGCTGGTCAAATGACAGGTGTAGAGGGTTATATGGAATCTGCGGCAAGCGGTATTCTCGCCGGAAAAAATCTGGCACGGCAATTACGAGGCAAGCCGCCCCTCATCCTGCCCAGAGAGACCATGATGGGTGCACTTGCCGCATATATCAGCAGCGCACCTACGGAGAATTTCCAGCCCATGGGAGCCAATATGGGTATCCTGCCGGATCTGCCGGAGCGTATCCGTGGCAAGCAGGAAAAATATCAGGCATACGCAGACCGGGCAATGGCAGCACTGGAATCCTATCTGTCAGAAAACGATTCCTGAAAACGAAAAAAACACCATGCCGTACAAAAGCATACCCAAACCAACCAACGGAGGGATAAAACATGAAACCACAATACATTGCGGCTGTACTGGCAGTTTGTCTGAGTGAATGCGTTCTGACCGGATGTATCACGGACGGCGGAACACGTACTTCTTCCAGTGAAGAAACTAGGGAAACCACTGTCACCACTGATTATATCGAATATGAGAAGAAACCTGTTATCTACCTCTATCCCGAAGAAGAAACCGAAGTCAGCGTCAGGCTGGATTTTGCCGGGGAACTGACCTGCACCTACCCGGCATATGAGAACGGCTGGAATGTCATTGCCCAGCCCGATGGTACATTGACAAACCTTGCAGACGGAAAGGAATATTCCTATCTGTACTGGGAAGGCATGTCTCAGACTGCATGGGATATGTCCGAGGGCTTTGTGGTCAAGGGCGAGGATACTGCCCATTTTTTGCAGGAAACCCTGTCCGCAATGGGTCTGACGCCAAGGGAGTACAACGAGTTTATTGTCTACTGGCTTCCCCGGATGCAGGAGAATCCCTATAACCTCATTACTTTCCAGCAGGATGCATATACGGATGCTGCAAAGCTGGAAATTACGCCGGAACCGGACAGCGTGCTGCGTGTGTTTATGGCATATCAGGCACTGGACGAACCGCTCACAGTGGAAGAAGCGGAGATCGAACCGTTCACACGGAATGGATTTGCCGTGGTCGAATGGGGCGGCACGGAGGTAGAGTAAATGGGAATCGTTCTGGGGCTGGGACTGATGATTTTTCTGATATTTGCAGTGCCGGCAGTGATGCTATTGATCGGAAGCATTCTGTTTTTTTGCTTCTGGCATAAAAATCAGAAAACTCTATTGTTGGTTCTGGGAATCGTTAGTCTGGTACTCATGGCGATTTGCATAATTTTAGCAGGGATTGGCTTGCTGATGATGCTTGGACCATTGAACTATGCCGGAATTTTTTAGGAACAAGGGCATCTCTAAAAACCCCGAATCCGTCAGATGTGGTGCAGATTTGCGACAGATTCCCTTGCGGAAAAACGCAGGAATACTCGATGTATTTCAAGTTTTTCCACAAGGGAAGATGGCGTAAAGATGCGCCGCAGATGACGGGTGAGCGGGTTTTTAGAGGTGACCACAAATGAAATTGATGAATCAGGCGTTAGAATTGAGGAATGACGGAAAAGTCCGCGTCATTCTTCACTCCTAATTCCTCATTCTGAAGAAAACGAAATGGGGGAACTCAAAAATCGTGAACATTTTAATAGACGCATTCGGCGGAGACAACGCACCGCTGGAGGTCATCCGGGGCAGCGCTCAGGCTGTGAAAGAACTGGGCGTGACTATGACCTTGGTAGGTGACTCGGACAAGATCAAGGACTGCGCTGCCAAAAATAATATTGCCCTGGATGGCATGGAAATTCTCCATGCACCGGCAGTGTTCGACATCCACGAGGAGCCGACTACGCTGCTGAAACAGCATGCGGACAGCTCCATGGCAGTGGGGATGCAGGCGCTCCACGATGGCAAGGGCGATGCCTTTGTCTGCGCCGGAAGTACCGGAGCACTGCTGGTGGGGGCAACCTTTCTTGTAAAGCGTATCCCCGGTATCAAACGTGCCGCAGCCGCACCGGTATTGCCCACAGAAAAGTTGCCTTTTATCCTCATTGACGGCGGTGCAAATAATGACTGCCGCCCGGAAATGCTGGTACAGTTTGCTATTATGGGCAGTGCCTACATGCAGAATGTCATGGGCGTGGAAAATCCCCGTGTGGCACTTCTGAACGTAGGTGCAGAGGAAACAAAGGGCAGAGAACTGGAACTGGAATCCTATGTCCAGCTGGCACAGGCACCGGTCAATTTTATTGGGAATATCGAAGCCCGGGAATTGCCCACTGGTGCGGCAGATGTGGTCGTGACAGACGGCTTTACAGGCAATGTAGCGCTGAAGCTGTACGAGGGCATGGGCAAATTCATGGCACACCAGATGAAGGGGAATCTCTTTGCTGGTTTCACCGGAAAACTGGCGGCGCTACTCATTCTGCCGAAGATCAAGGCACTGACGAAAAAAATGGATTATAAGGCAGTGGGCGGTGCTGTGATGCTGGGTGTTCAGAAGCCTGTCATCAAGGCGCATGGCAGTTCAGATGCTATCGCATTTTTCAATGCCATTCGGCAGGCACGGGACTGTGTTGCCGGAAATGTGGTGCAGACCATAACAGAGACCGTTTCTGCCATGCGGTCGGAAAAAATCGGAGGAAAGTAAGCAATGGAACATACCGAATATGTGGATCTGGGACGGTTTGAGACCTACATCCATTATCATTTTCATGACAAACATCTGCTGCTGGAGGCACTTTCTCACTCCTCCTATGCAAATGAAAAGCGCAAGACACGCAACAGCAATGAACGGCTGGAATTTCTGGGTGACAGCGTGCTGTCTATCGTAGTGTCTGAATTTTTGTTTCATAAATACCCCAATATGCCGGAGGGCGAGCTGACAAAGCTTCGTGCCTCTATGGTCTGTGAAAAGGCGCTCCATGTCTTTGCGCAGGAGATCCATCTGGGCGAGTTCCTGCTGCTGGGAAAGGGTGAAGAACACACCGGCGGCAGAGAGCGTTCCTCTATTCTGGCAGATGCCTTCGAAGCAGTCATTGCGGCAATTTTCCTGGACGGCGGCATGGATGCGGCAAAGCGTCATATTCTGCGGTTTATTCCCGACAATCCCGGGGAAAAGGAACCCATTGGATTCCAGGATTACAAGACCCAGCTGCAGGAAGTCGTCCAGAAGAACCCGGAGGAAAAGGTGGAATATGTACTGGTCAGCGAATCCGGTCCCGATCATGATAAGGCGTTTAAAGTGGAGGTCTGTCTGAATTCTAACGTCATCGGTACGGGCGTCGGACACAGCAAAAAGGCGGCAGAACAGCTGGCGGCAAAGGAAGCCTTGTCGCTCATGGGCTATGGCAAAGCATAAGACACTTGCCTTTTTCATTCCCCATCGGGGATGTCCACACCAGTGTAGCTTCTGCGACCAGCGTACCATCAGCGGCACCCAGAATGCCCCGGAACCGATGGAGATCGCACAGACCTGCCGGGAAATGCTGGAACGTTCTGCGCCATTGGAGTCAGCAGAGATCGCCTTTTTTGGCGGTAGCTTTACGGCAGTGGAGACGGAATATCAGATTGCGCTGCTAGAGGCGGCACAGCCTTTTCTGGGGGCAGGAAAATTCCAGGGCATCCGTATTTCCACACGTCCCGATGCCATTGATTGGGAGGTTCTGGAACGGCTGAAACAATACCACGTGACAGCAATTGAACTGGGTGCACAGAGTATGTCAGATGCGGTTCTCACAGCAAATGCACGTGGGCATACGGCGCAGGCTGTCCGGGATGCAAGTGCAGCGATCCGCAGCGCCGGGTTTTCCTTGGGATTGCAGCAGATGGTGGGACTGTATGGCAGTACTTTGGCGGATGAATATGACACGCTGGAAGAGCTGCTCCGATGCAGACCGGATACCATGCGGATCTATCCCACAGTGGTGCTGGAGGGAACGAAGCTGGCGGAATGCTGTCAGGATGGCGTTTATCCGGTATTAACGCAGGAGGAAGTATTGGAATTCTGTGCAGACGCTCTGTGTCGCTGTGCCCAGGAAGGTGTGCGTGTCATCCGGCTGGGACTTCATGATACACCGTCCATCCGGGAACGGATGATTGCCGGGTATTATCATCCGGCGTATCGGGAGTTGGTGGAGTCCAGACTGTACCGCCGTGTGTTGGAACAAGCGGCGGAGGATGATGGAAAACCGGAATTGTTTGTGGAAACCGCACTGGGAACCTTGAGTAAACTGTTGGGACAGCATGGGTGTAACCGAAAGTGGCTGGCGGAGCGTGGGGTGACGCTGAAAGCTGTGGAAACAACGGATGTGTTGTCCGGTAAGCTCCGTGTCGGCAAAAGATCATACGATCTGTTTTCGTGAAAGGAAATGCCATGCAGAAAAAACACCATAAGATCTGGATCCTGATTGTAATTATTGTCGTTCTGTTGGTCGGGCTCGGCACAGGCTATGTCCTGTATCGCCGGCAGAGTACAGCGCCGGTTTCTGTGGAGACAACCCTGGAATATGCTCCGGAAAACGTGGTCTGCTTCTATCAGAAAGACGATGCATGGAAGTCGGACAAGCTGGGTGATTCCCAGTATACCATGAGTAATTCCGGCTGTCTGACATGCTGCGTGGCGGCAGTGCTGCAAATGCAGGGCTTTTCTGTGGATGGTTTATCTGCTGATGCCGATGCCGGAGAAGTGAACCGATTTTTTTCAGGACAAGGTGTCTATGACAGCGAGGGCAATCTGCAATGGGATGTGTTGGAGCAGGTGACGGGGATATCTGTGACGAAAAAGGATGCATCGGAACTGGCAGCCGAAGAACTGGACAAGCATCTGGAAGATGGATGCTACCCCATTGTCCGGGTGCGTGTGGGCGGAACAGGCAGCTATCATTATGTGCTCATCGTCAGCAGTACGGACGGGGAGTACTGGTGTATGGATCCGCTGGAGAAAGCGGAAACGTTGGTGCCGCTGTCGGACTTTGGCGGAAAGATTTATGCAGTGCGGTTTTTGCAGTGGGAAAGTCGTATTCTGGATGAGACTTGACGAAAAGGGACGGCGAAATTCGCTCGCTTTGCTCGCTGTTCGCCTGGGTTCGCACAAACGCTGTTTGGGGTTTTACTGTATGGTTTACTTTGGAATCCTGAATTTACACTGCTTGTATGGGGAAGTTATTTTAGTAGCGTTTGTGCTTTGTATGCTATGCGTTAACTTGATAGAGAGGGTGTTTCTTCCTTTTTCTTTTTTCTGAAAAAAGAAAAAGGAAGCGAAAAAGAAAAAAGACGGCTCGCTTCGCTCGGATGCGAATCTGAAAACGAAAGGAGATGTGTGTATGTATTTACAGTCGCTGGAACTGCAGGGATTTAAGTCCTTTCCCGATAAGATCAAACTGACCTTTGACAAGGGGCTGACTGCTGTTGTCGGCCCTAACGGCAGCGGTAAAAGCAATATCGGCGATGCCGTGCGCTGGGTACTGGGAGAACAGTCCACTAAAACCCTCCGGGGCAACAAAATGGAGGATGTCATTTTCTCCGGTACAAAAACCCGGAAACCCATGGGCTTTGCCGCTGTCACTCTGGAGATCAACAACGAGACCGGCGAACTGGGCGATACCTATGGTGAGGTAGTCAGTGTTACCCGAAAGCTGTACCGCAGCGGTGATAGTGAGTACCGCATCAACGGCAAAAATGTCCGCCTGAAAGATGTGACTGAGCTGTTCATGGATACTGGCATGGGCAAGGACGGCTATGCCATTATCGGACAGGGACGTATTGCGGAGATCGTCAGTGCCAAAAGTACCGACCGCCGGGATATTTTCGAAGAGGCTGCGGGTATCTCCAAGTTTCGCTATAAAAAGCAGGAGGCACAGCGAAAGCTGGATGCAGCACAGGATAATCTGGTGCGTCTCCAGGATATCGTGGCGGAACTGGAATCCCGTGTGGAACCTCTGCGTCATCAGGCGGAAAAGGCGAAACAATATGTGGAACTTGCCGGTCAACAGAAGCAGCTGGAAATCTCCCTGTGGGTGCGCAGACTTTCGGCACTGCGAGAAAAGCTGACAGCACTCTCTGACGGCTTTTTGCAGGCACAGGCGGAATATCAGAACGCTGAACTGGAGATCCAGCGTGCAGATGAACAGGTGCAGGAGGGCTATCGCCGGATGCAGGAGAGTACCCTCCAGATCGAAGCCATCCGGCAGAAGATCCAGCAGGCGGAAGAAGAAGCTGCACAGCTCCGTGCGGCAGTTGCCGTGTGTGAAAATGAGATTGCCCATGGAAAACAGACCCTGGAAAGTCTGGAACGGCAGATGCAGGAGACTCAGTCGCAGTCTGAGGGCATGAAAAACCGCATGTCCTCTCTGACGGAACAAACAGTGCAGCTGCGGCAGAAACGGGAAGCGCTGTCTCTGGAGACGGAACAAGTTCAGCAGCAGTGGAACGAACTGGAAGAACATGCCGCAATGCGGGGACAGGAGTATGAACAGGCTAACGCCAGATTACAGCAGCTTTATGTGCAGCAAAGTGAACTCCGTGTCATGCAGCAGACCACAGCAGGACAGCAGGAGGAACTCCGTGCCCAGCTGGCAGAGCATATCATGCGGCAGAATGCCCTGAAACAGGCGTGCGAAGCTCAGTCAGGGACATACCAGACGGCAAAGTCCCAGGCGCAGCAGGCAGAGGCAGAACTGCAGCGTGTACAGAACCAGCGCAGCGGCTTTCAGAAGCGCTATGCCAATGCAGTACAGGCACTGGAAGAAGGACGAAAGCGCCGGGAACAGGCGACGTTTGCACTCCGGGAAAAACGCCAGCGGCAAAAGCTGTTACAGGATATGGAACGCAACATGGAGGGCTTTGCCGGCAGTGTCAAGGCAGTACTCCGTGCAGACGGCGGAAAGCCTCACGGTGTGTTCGGCACCGTGGCACAGCTGATTACCACCGACCAGGAATACGGCGTGGCAATTGAGACCGCCCTGGGCGGTGCGATGCAGAATCTCATCGTGGCGGATGAAAATGCTGCAAAGCAGTGGATCCGCTATCTGGCACAAAATCGTGCCGGACGTGCCACATTTCTGCCCCTGACCTCTGTCCGTGGAAAGCAACTGACAGAGACCGGTCTGGAACGTCACGATGGATTTGTGGATCTGGCTTGCAATCTGGTGCGCTATGATCCGAAATATGCGGATATTGTCCGGTTCCTGCTGGGGCGTATTGCTGTGGCAGAAGATCTGGATGCGGCAACGGAAATTGCAAAGGCACATCAGTATCGTTTTCGCATTGTTACTCTGGATGGTCAGGTTATCAATGCCGGCGGTTCTTTCACCGGTGGTTCGGCACAGCGCTCCGGCGGTATGCTCACACGTCGTGCGGAACTGACGGCACTGTCCGGGGAGGTACAGACCCTGGAACAGCAGGAACAAGAGGCGGCAGATGCTTTTCAGAAAGCCCAGGCGCAGTCAGTGCAGTTACAGCAGCAGATGGAAGCACTCCAGGCAGAATGCCGCAAGGCGGAATCGGAAAGCCTGACGGCAAATGCACAGTTGGAAAAGTACGGCTATATGCAGCAGCAGGCGGCAGAACGCCTTGCAGAAGCACAGGCGCAGCAGGTATCCCTGCAAAGCCGTCTGGACGAAGCCGTGGAGAAATACACTGCCGCAAAAGCCCAGGCAGCACAGACGGAACAGGATATTGTCCAGGCGCAGGCGGCACTGGAACAGGAGACAGACAAACGCAGTGCTCTGCAGGAGCAGCAGGAAAAGCTTGCAGACCGGCGTGCCCAGCTGAAAATCGGCATGATGGAACTGGAAAAGGATATGGAGACTCTATCCCGGGAAATGCAGCAGCAGAGCGAACAGCAGCAGTCCATGGCGCAGCGGCTGGAGGAGATTCGGTCGGACATGGAAGTCCAGCGGCAGCTGATCTCTCAGAAGCAGGAAGAAATCACCCAGGGCAATGCGAAAATCGAACAGATGAAAAACGACCGTACCGACAGCCAGGCACAGATACAGCATTGGCAGCAGGTACACGATGCACAGGATCAGCAGATCCGGCAGATACAGAATGGTCTGCGGGAAACCAATGCCACACGGGAGAAGTATTCCGGAGAAATGAGCCGGCTGGAAGAACGAAAGCTGTCTGTACAGAGCGACTATGACGGCGTTATCCGGCAGCTGTTCGAACAGTACGAATTGTCACTCTCTGAAGCACAGGCGCTGGCGCAGCCTTTAGAAGATCTGCAGGCGGCACAGCGGGAACTGCAAAGTCTGAAGAGTAAGATCCGTGCGCTGGGGACAGTCAACGTTGCGGCAATTGCGGAATATGATGAGGTGTCCCAGCGATATAAATTCCTGTCGGCGCAGATGAAGGATGCACAGACTGCCAAGGAGGAACTGGAAGATCTGATTGCATCCCTGACAGAAGAAATGCAGCGTATTTTTTCAGAGAGCTTTACCCTGATCAATCGGAATTTCCAAGACATTTTCCAGGATCTCTTCGGCGGCGGCGAAGCGCGGCTGGAACTGACGGATCCGGAGAATGTGCTGGAATCGGGCATCGAGATCAAGGTGGCACCGCCGGGAAAGGTCATCAAGAATCTGATCTCTCTGTCCGGCGGAGAGCAGTCCTTTGTGGCGATCGCCATTTATTTCGCCATTCTGCGGCTGCGTCCGTCGCCGTTCTGTATTCTCGATGAAATTGATGCGGCGCTGGACGAGGGCAATGTGCGGCGGTATGCTCAGTATCTGCAAAACTTTACGAATACTACCCAGTTTATTCTGGTGACCCACCGCCGGAGCGCCATGGAAGAGGCAAATGTGCTCTACGGCGTTACCATGCAGGAGGACGGCATTTCCCGTCTGCTGCGAATGGAGCAGGAGGAATTTGCGTTGAATTGAATGCATAATGCAAAATGAAGTGTGTTTGCGTAAGGCAATTGAAAAGGTATCACATCATGCTGGTCCAGCTGAGCACAGCTGGCGCAGGTCCAGGGCTGCGGAAGCCCTGGCAGAGTCCAGGGACAGCGTCCCTGGTCGCCGTCCGCAGACGGCGAAATACCC
>NZ_CALDMP010000013.1 GCF_937915125.1 uncultured Ruminococcus sp.
TGCAAGCATATGACGTGCAAAGCCGTCAGGCGCTCTTTGTGCGGTGTTGCCTTAGGACACCTCTAAAATTGATTTGCGTACAAATACCCTTCTATCTCTTGCAAAATTACAAAAAATAGGGTATACTAAAACTACAGGCAAATTCAGAAAGGAGTGTTTCTCATGGCAGTGACAATACTGACAAAGGACAATTTCAAAAAAGAGGTCATGGAGGCATCGAAAAAGGTGCTGATCGACTTTTATGCGGACTGGTGCGGCCCCTGTCAGATGGTTTCCCCGGTGGTGGACGAGATCGCCGAAGAACAGTCGGATGTCCATGTCTGCAAAGTCAATGTGGACGAGCAGCGGGAACTGGCACAGGCGTTCGGGGTCTCCAGCATCCCTACCCTGGCAGTTGTGGAAAACGGCAAGCTGGTTCGCCACGCTGTAGGCGCAATGCCCAAGGAAAAGATTCTGGAAATGCTGAAATAAATACAAACCCGTCCGAGCAGTTTCTCGGACGGGTTTCTTTATTTGAAATGTGTTTTCTCTGAGCTTTTATCAAGTCTATGTTATTAATTTAAGGAGGGCTGTAAATGCAAGTACACTGTAATGTTTTTACTTCCTAACAGAACATTCCGCATATCGTACTAACACCTCATAGGCATCATCGGGCTCAATTCGATTGTTTTTATCTATATCACATAGATACGTATTGACAAATCGCGATTTTCCAACTGATTGAGACGCATAGCTTAATAAAATTTGATATGCATCATCCAATTCATAAGAGAATCCATTTCCATTCGCATCACCAATTTCAATCAAGTTATCATATATTCCGTCTTTGTCTAAGTCGAGATAGAAATTTTCATGTTCTTCTTCTGTGTCATAAGTGACAAGAACTTCAGATTCTTCCGTATATATGCGAAAAGAAGTGCCCTTGATGCTGTTTCCAGTTGTTTCTTCTGCATAACTGCAATCAAAAATGTACTGAGCATCTCCAGAAATAGGTGAATTACCAGAAATTAAAACACCTCGTTCTTGTTTGGAAAGCGTTAAGGTGTGCTCTGGCGATAAAACACCAATATAGTCAAACCAGTTAGCAGGGCTATAATTGCATGTTTCTGTATCATATGCTAGATACAAGGTTGAAGTAAATTGCTGTTCACCTTTGTTCGTTAACGAAACAGATTGACTTGACATATCTGCTGTATATTTTTCAGCATCGAATGCATCATAGCGAGAAATATAGGTATCTCCAGAAATTCTAAGATCTACTATTTCCGGCTCAGATAATTCCTGTTCAATATGAAATGCGTCTCCTTCTAAATAATAAACAGTATTTGAAAAATCATATTCCGCAGCTTCTGACCCATCTATTGAAATTTTCAATCCCTCTGCATTACCGTGAAACAGTCTGCATTGTACAATATTTGATGTTTCTGTAGCGTCAAGTATTGTTTCAGAATACGGTGCTTTATAAAGGAGTAAATCTGCATTGTTTGTCACTAATGTAAAGCTTGCCCCAGTTTCAGAACCAAGTTCATAGATTGGAATATAAAATTGTTTAGTCTCAGAATTAATATAAATGCATTGTTCATCTCGAAAAGGAATGTGATCTTCTTCGGCACTAACACAATTACTGTCATAAGTCAGAATACATGTATCATATGAAGTTCCGTTCCAATCCCAATTTCCTGTTGTCATTCCCAATCCGGTCACCGCATGAGAGATGCTTTCATCCTGGAAACTAATTAAAAAATACTCGCTTTTTTCCTGACATTGTTTTGCACAATCCAGAAGCTGTTCCACTTTTTCTG
Organism: uncultured Ruminococcus sp.; assembly: GCF_937915125.1. Taxonomy (GTDB): domain Bacteria; phylum Bacillota; class Clostridia; order Oscillospirales; family Ruminococcaceae; genus Ruminococcus_C. The sequence continues at coordinate 1,803 of NZ_CALDMP010000013.1, forward strand.
CATCAGAATAAGTACTGTTTAATCCGGCACTGTATTGGACGGGTTTGTGTGCTTGTACCAGAGAATATGCAGCAATCAAATCATCCACATCTTCTGTCAATGGAATATCATATAGCGTTTTTGCATCCGCATAAATATCACTTGGAGAAAGAATTCCATTATGAACCAAAACTGTTAATGCAGCAATCCCAAAACAGCACCCCGAATTTGTTAGATTTTCGAATTTGTATTCATAATACATAAACCGTTCAGTTGCCGTAAGATTTTTCGTGTAATTCTCAAGTACAACTTCGGCTCTGTTTGTTGTAGTATCATAAATATGATTCGGAAAGGAAAAAGTATCTGTACCTAATCCATGAGAGACAGCTAGTTGTTTTAATGCACTGTCTTCCACAGCAGTTTCTTGGAAAATAGGAATTTCTGTGTCTATTATATCATATTCCGCTGCGAAAATTGTATCTGTTAGACTTTTAGCAATGCCCGTGAAAAACAAAGTAATTGCAGAGATACATGCAATCATTTTTTTCATTAGAAAATTCCTTTCAAAAATCATGTTTTTTGTTGCATAGAATAGTTAAAAAGTTCTTTCTTCTCCAATATACCAGCCAGATACATTATAATTCTTTCCTATACTCGTGCAAGTATAGTAGTAAAGAATCTGATAAACATCAGATAAAGACTGCAAGTCGCAATCAAAGAGTCTGTAATTTTCATCACCGTCAGCAGCTATTGCATATCGTACTCTTGTAAAACCATATTTTTGAGGATCTGACAATACATCAAGACCGTCCAAATAATAATATGAAGAGGAACCATACCGCTTTAACTCCCCATTTTTTTGTGCAATAGCAAATGCATTGCGAGCGATATAAGCATCATCTGCTGTAATATTTCCATCGCCATTTACATCTCCAATCGTGTACTCCACGGTCTCAGCGTAAGAAGATATGCCACTTTCATTATAATTTGTCAGAGAACCTTTTCGGAATTCCGCATCCTCAACAGCAATGGATGCTGTATTGTTTACATAAACAGTTGCCAAGACGCCGTCTGCATTGCAAATACTTGATGCAATGCTGGTAATAGCTACATTTCCACCTTCCTGTGCAGCGACTACAGTAGAATCTCCACATACATTTCCAACAGAAACAATGGGCATTCCACTCGCATCAGACAATAAAGAAGTATTTACATTCAGTTTAATCTCCGAAATATCAAAACCAGTATTGTTCTGAATTTCAAGAGAGATTGCTTTTGCGCCTTCAGGAATAATTGTTCCATCAGCAGTTGCAATTGCTTCTGTTACAGTACTAGTCGTGATATTCACTGCATTTGTCTCTGCTGAAGCACTTACAACAAGAGCACCATTAGAGCCTAAAATTGTTGCAGCTGTTAACGCTGCTGCTATTTTCTTCATTTTCATATAATATCCATCCTTTTTTAAATAAATAATACCCCCCCATAAAAATGGGGGGGTGGCAGGGGCACCAAGAATCGAACTCGGGACACGCGGTTTTGGAGACCGCTGCTCTACCAGCTGAGCTATACCCCTATTTGTATGCTTTTGAAGCAGAGAACCTGCAACGTCATATATTATATCACAAAAAAAAACCCTTGTCAACTGCTTTTTGCAATTTTTTTCTTTTTACCAGGAAATTTTCCAGAAACAAAGAGGGAATCGCCTTTCCGGAGAAAAACGCCTGCCGACCTGAAAAAAGTGCCGAAAAATCCCCGCCCTGTCACAGGTTCTGACAAAAGCCGACAGCGGAATATGCTATAATAAAATTGCCGGATCAGCCATACGCAATGATACATAGGCAATACCGCACAAAGATTGTGCGTCAGATGTACTCTACGAGCATAAACTTTGTCAGATTTTTCGTCAGATGAAACAAAAAGCGCAGTGAATACTTTGTGTATTCACGAGCATTTTTGTGAAATATGACGGAAAAGATGCAAGCATATGACGTGCAAAGCCGTCAGGCGCTCTTTGTGCGGTGTTGCCCATAGAAAAAAGGAGGGTTTCAGATGCAGCAGATCTTAAAACGAATTGCACGTGAGAATCAGGTTTCCGTGGAGGAGATCCGAGAGGAAATCGCGGCGGCGATCCAGGAGGGGATGTACTGTCCCGATCCAGTGGTACGGCAGGCGTGGAATGCCATTCCCAGCAAGGAGGAGATCCCCACACCGGAGGAGGTGATCGCCTTTCTGGCTGTACAGATCGCAGCAGAGCAAGCTGCCCGCTCTGCCTCGACACCCTTTGAACTTGCGGTGAAATAAGCGCATGTACAAGTTCTCATACATCATCCTCAAAAAATCGGCTTAACAAAAGAAAATGCAGTCATTGCCTGTGAAAAACCGCATTTGAACCCCAAAAGGGCAAATGCGGTTTTGTATTTTTTATCCAACCAGAATCTGCCGCAGCACCGTGAGATCCATACCGTTCACCACACCATTCTGCTGTAGATCTGCACATGCCGCCTGTTCCCGGGAAAGCTTCTCATTCCCCAGAAGATATTGCAGCAGCAGTACCATGTCCGCCAGCGTGGTCTCGCCGTCACCGTTAATATCTCCTGCCGTGTCAGTGCCGCCGGGAACAATCCATGCGCCTGCATCTGCAATGAGACAAAGCATTTTTATGGTATCCCCATAGTACACGTCATCGCCGTATTCCAGAATGCATTCCCGGAGGGCATTCTCCCAATCGTTATTCTCACCGCACTTTGCTGCAATGAGAAAAGGTGCCGTAAAGCACAGGTCGTTGTAATCCTGAGTCGCCTGTCCCTCAAGGGTGTACCCTGCCCGGATCTCCCAGGGGTCGCCGCCGGTATCGCTCACAATAAAGGCATTCATGGCATCCAGGCATTTTTTCGCCGTTGCATTGCCGTTCACCAGATAGTCCATGCCAATGCGCCACGGTGTGCGGCAGCTGTTATAGGCATACTGCCCATCTGTCACATCTTCCAGAAAATTTTCCGGCGCCGGCATATAGCCGCCGTTTCCGTCGGGAATCAGGAAATCTGGCAGCAGTCCTGTTCCGTACTGTTCCACTACGCTGTCAATGATGGCATTGGTGCTGTCGTAGACGTTCAGCCAGTTGTCATCTCCGGTAACCTGGGCGAAAACCGGATAATATTGCAGGAGAAAATCCGAGGAACGGGTTGCGCCGTAATATTGGTCACCCTCTTCCTCCCAGTATGCCCAGTCTCCCAGATTGATGGTCCAGGTGGTGTGGTTCACTTCGTACTCCATAATATCACAGATGACAGAAATCGCCATATCCCGGTAGTTGTATGCACCGTCACTGCCCCATACCGTGTCGGCAAGGAGCAGCGCATAGGCAATGTCCATATCACCGTCAGAGGCGGAATCTGCGCCGGCTTCTTCCACCAGCGCCGAGCCGTTGTCGCTCTGCTGCCACGCCATGAGATGTGTTCCAATCTCGCTGGTGTGCGCCTGGTAATACCGCACCATGCCGTCGAACAGCTCCTGTGCCTGGGGGTCATATGCCGCCATGGATGCCGTAATGAGCATTCCATAGCCGTGGGCTTCGGAAACAGTCACCGGCACAGAGCCATTTCCGCTGTAGTGTTCGTCACTATAGTACACATAATATTGCGTCTCGTCCGTAACGTAGGTATCCTGTACAAGATAGCGTGCTTTCCAGTTGTCGTAGAACTGGGTCATATTCGCTGTCCGGTCGGTATCCGTCCGGGCTGCGGCGGTGATATCCAGGGGCAGCTGCAATACGGCAAGTGCCGCTGCGGCGGCGATCCATCTGTGGTATATTTTCATGCTGTCTTTCCCTTTCTGAAAAGTCGGCGGGTTCGTCTGCTTTCAGTATACCATATTCTCCGGCAAATGTCCATAAGGCAACACCGCACAAAGAGCGCCTGGCGGTTTTGTGCGGTATTGCCATAAGAATTTGGGGAAATTTCAAAGAAATACAGTTGCCAAAGACGGAGAGATGTGATATACTAGAGAAAATATCGTAGATTTTTGTTGCATGCATAACCCCTCAGTCACGGCTGCGCCGTGCCAGCTCCCCTTTCAAGAGAGCCTATATTCAGCCTCCCTTGAAAGGGGAGGAGGACCGCCGACAGGCGGTGGAGGGGTACACCGCCAAATACAATCTACACAAAGAAAGGACGTTTTCTCATGACAAATATCCCAAAAATGAAAGTCGGCATTGTTGCCGTGAGCCGGGACTGTTTCCCGGAGAGCCTTTCGGTGAACCGGAGAAAGGCACTGGTGGATGCCTACACGAAAAAGTATGACGCTGCGGACATTTACGAGTGCCCGGTATGTATCGTGGAGAGCGAGATCCACATGGTGCAGGCGCTGGACGATCTGAAAAAAGCCGGCTGCAATGCTTTGTGCGTTTATCTGGGGAACTTCGGCCCGGAGATCGCCGAGACCCTGCTGGCGAAGCACTTCGACGGCCCGAAAATGTTCTGCGCCGCTGCGGAGGAAAACACCGGCGTATTGTCATGCAGCCGTGGCGATGCCTACTGCGGTATGCTCAACGCCAGCTATAATCTGAAGCTCCGGGGCGTAAAAGCGTACATCCCGGAATATCCCGTGGGCACGGCAGAAGAATGCGCCGACATGATTCACGAATTTCTGCCCATTGCCCGTGCGGTCTATGGTCTGAACCATCTGAAAATCATCAGCTTCGGCCCTCGTCCTCTGAATTTCCTGGCATGTAACGCTCCCATTCAGCAGCTGTACAATCTGGGCGTGGAGATCGAGGAAAACTCCGAGCTGGATCTGTTCGAAGCATTCCACAAACACGAAGGTGACCCCCGTATCCCTGAGGTGGTCAAGGATATGGAGGCAGAACTGGGTGACGGCAACAAGAAGCCGGATATCCTGCCGAAGCTGGCACAGTATGAACTGACTCTCCTGGACTGGATCGAGGAGCACAGAGGCTATCGGGAGTATGTGGCAATTGCCGGAAAGTGCTGGCCGGCATTCCAGACCCAGTTCGGTTTTGTACCCTGTTATGTAAACAGCCGTCTCACAGGCAGAGGCATTCCCGTTTCCTGCGAGGTGGATATTTACGGCGCACTGAGCGAATTTATCGGCACCGTAGTCAGCGAGGATGCAGTAACACTGCTGGATATCAACAACACTGTGCCCAGAGATCTGTATGAGAGCGAAATTGCCGGGAAATTCCCCTATACTCTGACAGATACCTTTATGGGCTTCCACTGCGGCAACACCACTACCAAGAAGCTGTCCTTCTGCGAGATGAAGTATCAGCTCATCATGGCACGGAGCCTCCCGGAGGAAGTGACCCAGGGCACACTGGAAGGCGACATTGTACCGGGTGATATTACCTTCTTCCGTCTCCAGTCCACAGCCGATGCCAAGCTGAATGCTTACATCGCACAGGGTGAGGTACTTCCGGCGGCAACACATTCCTTCGGCGCCATCGGCGTTTTCGCCATTCCGGAAATGGCACGGTTCTACCGCCATGTGCTCATCCAGAATAACTTCCCCCACCACGGCGCAGTGGCATTCGGTCACCACGGCAAGGCGATTTATGAAGTGTTCAAGTATCTGGGCGTAGATGTGACGCAGATCGGCTACAATCAGCCCAAGGGCGTGCGCTATCCCACGGAGAATCCCTTTGCATAAACAGAATATGGTAAAACACAGCAGGCGTACATCGGTAGATGTGCGCCTGTTTTGTAGAAATATTGCAATGGCAATACCGCACAAAGATTGTGCGTCAGATGCGCCGTCAGATTTTTCGTCAGATGAAACAAAAAGCGCAGTGAATACTTTGTGTATTCACGAGCATTTTTGTGAAATGTGACGGAAAAGATGCAAGCATATGACGTGCAAAGCCGTCAGGCGCTCTTTGTGCGGTGTTGCCCAATATTTTCCTTGACAGTTCCGGTAAAAACGGGTATACTATAAAAGAACCTCACCGCCTCGTGATCCGGGCGGTGATTTTTTACAGGGAGAGGTGTGCCATGGAAAAAGCCATATGTTTTACGGGACATCGTACCATCCCGAAGCAGTTTCTCCCGGAGGTGCTTCGGGAATTGCAGCGCATCCTGGAAACAGCCATTTCCAACGGCTTTGTGGATTTCTACACCGGCGGTGCTGTGGGCTGGGATACCTATTGTGCCCAGCTGGTGCTGGATCTCCGGGAGGACTATCCGGGAATCGCACTGCATCTGGTGCTCCCCTGTTCCCGGGAGGAACAGACGGCGCGCTGGACACCGGAACAGCGCCTTGCCTATGACTGCATCTATGCGGCGGCAGATTCCCGGGAGTTTGTCTCTGAGGAATATACCAAAACCTGCATGCGCCGGCGGAACAAGCGGCTGGTGGATCTGGCGGACTGCTGTATCTGCTACTGCCAGGAGCCGGACGGCAGAACCGGCACTGCACAGACTGTGCGCATGGCAAGACAAAAGGGTATCCCTGTCATTAACCTTTGTACAAAACATCATGAAATACATAATGCATAATTCAAGAGAGAAGTGCAGATATTATAATGATGCATTGATAAGAGGTGTTTGATATGATTTATACTGTGACCTGCAATCCATCCCTGGACTATCGCATGGAGCTGGGGCAGCTGAAGCCCGGCGAAACGAACCGTGCCGATGCAGTGGGACTTCTCGCCGGTGGAAAAGGACTGAACGTGTCTGTGGTGCTCCACCATCTTGGCATGGAAACCACTGCCCTGGGCTTTGTGGCAGGATTCGTGGGGGATGAAATCGAACTGTGCATGGAAAAAAGCGGCTGTCACTGCCGGTTTATCCATCTGGAGGACGGCTGCTCCCGAATCAATGTGAAGCTCCGGGGCACCGATAAGACCACGGAGCTGAACGCACCCGGTCCGGATATTTCCGCCGCCGCACAGGACGAACTGCTGCGCCAGCTGACGGAAATGGTACCGGGAGATGTGCTGATCCTCGCCGGAAGTGTGCCGCCGTCCATGCCGAAAACGGTCTATGCAAACTGGATGGAACGGCTGCGGGATGCCGGGCTGGATATTATCGTGGATGCAACAGGGGATACGCTGCTCCAGGCACTGCCGCACCGTCCGTTTCTGGTGAAACCCAATCACCACGAACTGGGGGATCTCTTCGGCGTAAAGATCGAAAGCCGGGAGGATGCCGCCGCATATGGCAAAAAGCTTCTGGAACAGGGTGCCCGGAATGTGCTTGTCTCCATGTCCAGTCAGGGTGCTGTGCTCTGTACAGAGGATGGGCAGGTGCTGGTGCAGGATGCCGCTTCGGGCACGGTGGTCAACGATGTGGGCGCCGGAGATTCCATGATCGCCGGCTTCATGACCGGATGGATGCAGACTCACGACTACAGCAAGGCGCTCCATCTGGGCGCAGCGGCAGGTGCGGCAAGTGCCTTTTCTGAGAATCTTGCCACTATGGAAGAAATCCAGGCAGTGCAGAAAATTCTGCCTCTGCCGCAGAAAATGCAGTAAGAAATACCACCGCCTTTGATGCGATTCAGAGGCGGTGGTTTGCATTTCAAGCAGATTGGAAACCAGTTCCCGCCTAGACGCCATCTGTCCATCGTCCGGCAGGAAACACAAATCCGGCGTATTTTTTCGCGAAAAAATATACTTTCTTGTAGAAATTGCTTTATTTCGCTTGACGATGCTTTTTCTATGCATTATAATAGGTAATGGCTGGATTTTGCAACATTCCAGTTCATGACTCATAGGCAATACCGCACAAAGATTGTGCGTCAGATGCGCAGTCAGATTTTTCGTCAGATGAAACAAAAAGCGCAGTGAATACTTTGTGTATTCACGAGCATTTTTGTGAAATATGACGGAAAATATGCAAGCATATGACGTGCAAAGCCGTCAGGCGCTCTTTGTGCGGTGTTGCCCATAATAAAAAATGGAGGAAAAAGAAGATGCGGGAGAAGAGGAAAACAATGAGAGGTCTTGCGCTCTTGTCGGCAGGAGTCCTGGCGATGATGAGCATGACTGCTGGCGCATTCAGTGCGTCTGCACTGCCGGAGATCGTGGACAGCCCGGAGCAGCTTGTGGAAGCGACAAGCACTTATATCGGCAATGTACAGTGCGAGATCGTGGAAACAGAAGAGGACGGCACCCTGGATATGCGTATCACAGGGCTCAAGGACACGACAGCCACCTCAGTGGAATTTCCCACAGAAGTGGAAACAGATGATGGAACGGTTCATGTGAAGTATGTTTCCGTGAGCATAAATGCTTTCAGCGGCTGCGCACAGCTGGAGTCCGTTGACCTGCCGGATACCGTTCAGACACTGGAAGAGGATCCGTATTTCTCAAACGGTGCATTCAAGAACTGCACAGCGCTTACAAGCGTAACACTGCCCGAGGGAATTACGATGATTCCTGGGTATACTTTTGAGGGCTGCACATCCCTGACCAGCGTCAATATCCCGGACAGCGTCACAGAAATCAGAGAGAATGCTTTTAGAAACACCGCCATTCTAAATAACCAGGTGGAAGAAAACGGCGAGGAATCCATTGTAAAATACGTGGGCAATTGGGCAGTTACAGTGAAAGGCAGCCGCAGCGATGATGAAAAGGATATTGTGATCAAAGACGGAACTGTAGGCGTTGCGAACAGCTGTTTCAACAATATCAACTCCGTTCAGCTGCCGGACAGTCTTTTGTATATCGGTGACTCTGCTTTCAGCAACGCAATACTTTGCTATAACTTCTATACAGAGATCACCCTGCCGGAGGGACTGAAAACGATCGGTGCACATGCATTTGAAAGCTGCAGATTGACTTCTCTTACGATCCCGGGAAGTGTGGAATCGATTGGAACAAGAGCTTTCCGTTCTAGCAAAATTGAGACTCTGACCATTGAGCCGGGCGTGAAGGAGATTCATACAGATGCTTTCTACGACTGCACCAATCTGACTACTATCACCATTGGAGATGGTCTGGAGACATTGGGGAATAATGTGTTCAATGGTAACACCGCACTGACAGATGTCACCATCGGCGAGGGACTCACAACCCTTCCGGAAAATACTTTTCTGGGCTGCACATTCCTGAGCAGTATTGACCTGCCGGACAGTCTGACTTTCATTGACAGTTCCGCATTTACCAATTCCGGCTTGCAGGACAACACCCTGTCCAAGCTGAAATATGCGGACAACTGGGTCATCGGCTACAATTCCAACAATCAGAACGAAACCGAAATGACCGTCAAGAACGGCACAGTGGGCATTGCTGCATCTGCATTGTCTGGTCTGAAGAGTCTGGAGACACTGAACCTGCCGGAAGGGCTGCGGTATATCAATGACAATGCAGTTGTCAACAGCAACAGCCTTGTGAATATGACCCTGCCGGAAACGCTGGAAGAGATCGGTCCCAGAGCATTCCAGAACAGCGGTCTTACAGAAGTAACTATCCCGGAGAGCGTGACTTCCATCGGACAAGAGGCGTTTTATGGCAGCGATGCAGAGCGTATCACCGTTCTGAACCCGGACTGCGAGATCTATGATGTACGCAATACCCTGAGAGGCACCATTTACGGCTATAACGTTTCCACTGCTCATACCTATGCGGATACCTATGGTCTGGAGTTCGTCGCATTGGATGCAGAGGAGACGACGACTACGGAAGAGACCACTACCACGACAGAGGAAACAACGACTACAACAACAGAAGCAACCACTACAACGGAAGCAACTACGACAACGACAGAAGCTACCACCACTGAAACAACAACTGAGACCGTAGAAACCACCACGGACACCACGACAACAACACAAACCACATCTGCCACAACCGCGGAAACCACTGATACCACCGCTGACACCACGACAACAAATATCACCACCACAACGGGCACAGAAACCACAGAACCGGAGCTGGAAACCGGCGATCTGAACGGAGACGGTACCATAACCGCAGACGATGCTTATCTGGTACTGGTTGCCTATGCCCAGGCTTCTGTAGGCAGTGCCTCCGACCTCAGCGAAGCACAGAATGCGGCAGCAGATGTCAACCATGACGGCAAGATCGACGCCGACGATGCATATCTGGTCCTGGTATTCTATGCAAAATCCTCTGTAGGCATTGATGTGACATGGGAATCCCTCCTGGGCTGATCCTGTAATGTTACATAAGGCAATACCGCACAAAGATTGTGCGTCAGATGTACTCTACGAGCATAAACTTTGTCAGATTTTTCGTCAGATGAAACAAAAAGCGCAGTGAATACTTTGTGTATTCACGAGCATTTTTGTGAAATATGACGGAAAAGATGCAAGCATATGACGTGCAAAGCTGTCAGGCGCTCTTTGTGCGGTGTTGCCATAAATAAAAACAAACACCAAAGGAACACACATCCCGTGCCGTTCCTTTGGTGTTTTTTGTTTTTCGAAGCCGTCTTGTTTTTACCAGATACCCAGCACATGCTGCATTGCCAGGCTGACGCCGGTGATGGCGACCCAGCAGCAGAAGCCCTGGAGAATGGGCTTTCCGCCGGTTCTCACCAGCTTCACAATATCCGTATTATATCCAATAGCAGCCATTGCCAGTACAATAAAGAATTTGCTCAGTTCTTTCAGACCGCCGAAAATGCTGTTTGCCGTCTCCAACGCACCGCCGGACAGCAGGAGATTCACCAGGGTCGTTACAACGGATGCCAGCACGAAGTACAGGATAAACATGGGGAAAATCTTCTTGAAGCTGACGCCGGAAGTGCCGGCTGCACCGGCTTTTTTCTCTTTGCGCATCCGCACCAGCGCCAGTACCAGGGTAATGGGAATAATGGCAAGAGTACGTGTCAGTTTTACAATCGTAGCACCCTCCAGCACAGCGCCGCCGGTCTTGTGCAGAGAGTCCCAGGTGGAAGCCGCCGCTGTCACCGAAGAGGTATCATTGACCGCAGTTCCGGCGAAAAGGGCAAAGCCGTCGTCAGACAGTCCGATCATGCCGCCCAGGGTGGGGAATACCACTGCCGCAATGACATTGAACAGGAAGATAACCGAAATAGACTGCGCCACTTCTGCATCATCTGCATCAATGACCGGTGCAGTGGCGGCAATTGCCGAGCCGCCGCAGATGGACGAACCCACACCCACCAGCGTTGCCGTCTTGGACGGAATCCGCAGAAGCTTGCACAGCAGGAACGAAACAATGAGAGAGGTGGCAATGGTGGAGAGAATGATGGGCAGGGATGTGGCACCCACCTTTGCGATGGTGGACAGGTTCAGCCCGAAGCCCAGAAGTACCACGGCACATTGCAGCACTGCCTTGGCGCAGAAGCCGATCCCTGCCTGTGCCCTGTGCTTGTCCCGCCAGAAAATGGTGGCGATCATGCCGGCGAGAATGGCAATGACCGGTGCGCCGACGATTTCCAGCGCCGGAACCAGCTTCACCAGCAGCCATGCCGGAACGGCAATGAGCAGACATACACCGATCCCCGGCGCAAATTTTGACAACCATGCTTTCATATGAAACCTCCATAAATAATGGGCATCTCTAAAAACCTCGAATCCGTCAGATGCGCCGCAGATGATGGGTGAGCGGGTTTTTAGAGGTGACCTAATACTAATCCCGCAGGGACTTGCTCTATCAGTCCTATTATATGCAATCTCCCTGGGTTTGTCAAGGCTATCTCCTACTTTTTAATAGGAATTTATGGGAATTTACAATGCCGCAAAAAGCGCACATCCGGTATGTCCTCCGGGTGTGCGCTTTTGCATGGGAGTATGTGATGTTTCTGTGAAACGAGATGTTGTTAACGACAAACGCCGTAGGCGTCAATTCTTCGCCCAGAGAACAGTATCTTTCAGGCAGTATACCTCCTGTACCTGCTCCGGGTCTACGGGCTGGCTGAAGGTAATGGTGAGGGTGCACTTGCGGCTGGATTCCGCAGCATCCGCCTGATTGTTATCGCTGGAATACGTGACACTGCCCCATGCTCTTTCATATTCCCCGAATTCCAGGGGCTCTGTAATGGTGCCGTCTGTCAGCTGCACGTGACCTCTGGCATACAGTTCGGCGTTTTCTGCATTAGAGCCCACATAAGTGGTCACAAAGGACGGCAACGGCTCGCCCACATCCCAGGTGAATTCTGCACACCATGGATTCAGTGTCATTTCCATGGGTGTCTGTTCCCCGGTCTTGGCGTCTGTATAGATAAAGCTGTCCGTAAGCGGTTCCGTCTTGGGATACTCCAGGGCAAAATCCACGGTAATGCTGCCCTCTGTCAGAACATCGTCCTTTAAGACAAACTGCTGGCATTCCGGGTTTTCTTCCCCGTTGTAGTCGATGCCCTCCTGAATGCAGACAAAGTTTTCCCAGACACGCTGCTCTTCTTCCGCAGTGAGCGCCCGCCTCTGGTTGATATCTGCACCGCTGAATCCCAGCCAGTTCCGGATGTCACGCATATCATATGTCCGATCCGGACAGCCATAGCCGTAATCAAAATAAAAAGCATTCCCATTTTCATCGGAATCTCTTGCTTTCAAGAATGTACCGCTGTCATAGTGGAATCGGAATCCCGGCTGCACATCAACGCTGAAATTCATCTTTTGAATGCAGTACAGATGACCATTGTCTGACGGGTCATAGTTCCAGCTGGGGGAGCAGCTGCCGCTAAAGCCATCCAGATCGGCAGCTTTGTCGTAGTCTACCATACCCCAGCCCCCGGTTGATGTAAATTTTTCCGGCAGCGTAAAGCCGTTTTCGCCGGTAAATTCCAGTACCACGGTTACCGACCGGCTGTCCCCGAACACACCGGCAACTTTGCAGTCAATGGCATCGCAGGTATCGGTAATCTCTGCCTCGGGTACGGCGTACAATTCCTCCAGAGTCTCGGGATATTCTGCATCTTTTCCGAATGCGATCTGAAATAGTTCCCGGAATCCGCCGGTTGCGGCTGCGGCTGTGATCGCCGTACCGCTGAGAAGCAGTGCCGCTGCTGTGAAAATTGCCGGCACTCTGCCAAATCTCCAGCACCGCTGGGCAGCGGTTTCACTTTCGGATTCCATATCCAGCTGTTCCATGACGCTGGAGCGAACATTTTTTCTGGAAAGCCGCAGGGTTTTCCGCAGCTTCGGCATGTGCTGCTTTGTCATATCCAGGTGAGAAAATATCTCAGATAAATTCCATTTGCTCATAACCATATCCCCTTTCTGTAAAAATCTGGCGCAGTTTATTTCTGCTCCGATGCATTCTGGTTTTTACGGTTGCCTCTTTCATATGCATTTCTCCGGCGATCTCCCGCACGGTCTGGTAATAGTAGTAATACCGGATGAGGATCTCTCTGTCCTGCGCCGGAAGCTCGTCCAGTGTCTCCTGCAAGATCTCCGCCATCTCCGCCTGTTCCGTCTGGGCGGAAATATCCGTGTCGTCTGCTATGATCAGATCCTCCAGCGGCTCTGTCTCTATGCGCCGTTTCCGGATCCGGTTGAGTGCCTTGGAGCGTGCAATGCCGGCGAGATAGCCCGTGAGATTCTCCGTGCGTATCTCCGGTGCGTGCTCCCACAGTGCAATGAACACATCTGCTGTGAGCTCCTCCACGTCCTCCTGGGTCGCCTGATTTCGCAGGATATTGCGGATAATGGTGCCCACATAGTTGGTATACCGTGCCATGACACGCTCCAGCGCCTTTCGGTCATGCTGTTTCAGTTGCTCCAGCAGCTTTTCATCCTTGGTGCGGCTGCACTTTTTCTCCTGCAGCCCGGCTGCCGGGTAAAGCTCCAGTGTGCTGACATCCTGCATATGGATCGATCCTCCTTTCTGTTGTGATCACGGCCGTTCACTTAGATAGACACGGAAAAAGGGCGTTTGGTTTCATCAAAAGAAAAATTTAAGGCAACACCGCACAAAGAATGTACGATATTGCCTTAGGGGAATTATATCACAAAAGTGATTTTACGTCAAATAGATACGATGGAACATCGCCAGACCATCTGCACAAAAACGGCTCCGTTTCTGAGAAACAGGGCCGTCTTTGGGAAATACCGCAAGATTGCGGGGTATTGCCTTTACTTTACCGAAGTAGTCGGATAAACCAGCACCAGTTTTGCATCACACCGGCGCAGTGCAATGACTGCACCACGGACGGCATAGGCTGTGGGATCGCCGCTGCCGGCAGTCTGAAGCCGCTGGATCCGAGTTCCGGGGATCCAGCCCAGATCCTGGAGCCGATGCCGCATTGCGCCGTGTAAGTAGAGCGCTTCAATGACCGCCGTTTCACCCCGCTGCAGGGCACACAGCGGCCGGACTGTTTCCGGATTCTGCACCTCACGTCACCTTCCTATTGCTATTGTGATTCATTCCATTATATGCAAACGCATGGGATACGGTGCAGGGGAGATACTCCATCACGTATTATAAAACGCATCCAGATATGCCTCCAGCCGGGTGCGGATGCCCTTCTGATTGCCGGTCATGCGGATATGGGTGATGACTGCACCGTCCAGCACATCCCCATAGCTGAGCCGGTCGCCCAGATTTGCTCCCACTGCACCGGTCCATTCTGTATAATACCGTATCAGCCCACGGTCTGCAAATTTCCGCCGGAAGATCAGCGCCTGCTGGGGATTGTACAGATACTGTCTGTCCAGCGCCAGCTGACGGGTGCGGACAATGCCACGCTTTGCCGCCTCCGGCTCAGTTTCGTGAAACGCACCGTAGTCGTCATCCACATCTGCCATATAGAAATCACTGTAGATCCGGGACTGGTCTGTGACCATGCCTGCCCCCAGGAGCGTGCTGTCTTTCCCATAAAAATGTGTATAACTCTCCGGCAGATGCATCCGGATCTCATTTGCACCATAGATGAAAGGGTAGCGTTCATAGAGCTTATAGGTGAGATTGGCAGCACCATCCCACATGCTGGTGTTTTCTTTCACATAGAGATAATTGCTGGTGTCCGTGCTGTGCTCCCAGGTGATCTCCTGTGGAAAGGTGTAATACTCCGTCATCAGCCCGTCCAGGGACATGCCGGTGTGCAGACCCGGGGTCAGCTGATTCTGCAATAGCATTGCCGTCAGTCCACGGGAAGTGAACTGCACGAAGCTCACGCCGTTTCGCCGCACCAGCCGCAGCTGTTCCACGGTGCCGAGGTGGATCTCCGTATCGTCCAGAAGCATTCGTATCCGATAGACGCTCTGAAACTGATCTGTGGAAAATGTACCGTAGCATGTGGCGGTCAGCTGGGAATAGGGGGTGTAGATTTCCTTTTCCAGGGTAAAGGCGGCGATCCGGTCGATGATGGTCATGACGGATTTTTCCATGATCAGCTGAAACTTTACCTGGCTCATGATGTCTCCTCCGTTTCCGCCGGTGTTTCCGTCATATTTCCCTGTATCACCCATGTCATGCGGCAGGGCAGGATACCCTCTTCCGCCGACTCCTCCGCCGTATAGGACACAAGGGATGCTCCCACATACCGTATGCCGTGAATATCCAGCACAAACCGCTGGTTCTCCTGGATCGCCGTATCCAGAGGCAGAAGCACATTCGCCAGCTTCCCACGAAAATAGAACCGTCCTTCCATCTCAAGCCGTCTGGCACGCTTTCCGAAATTCGTCACAAATCCGCTGCCTGCCACGCCGCTCTGCTCGGCATAATTCCTGGAGCCGGTGAGTTTCCAGGATGTAATATAAAATGTGGTATCTCCCAGAGTAATGGGAAAGCATCTGGGCGGTATGGGATAAAAAAGTGCACTCATACGCCTGCCTCCTCTCTGCGCATCTGCATCAGACCGGAAAGGGTAAATGTCCCGAACAGCGTCATTTTATGCAGCTTCCGCACTTCTTCCGGGGTGCCGCTCCGCAGACTTTTCATAGTAAAGCCGGAAGAAAGCATTCCCGACTGGATGCCCCGGAAAAAGGTGCTGTACATATGGCTTTCGTTTGTCTCCGGCGGTGCCAGAAGGGTCACACGCACCGCCGCTATGAATGCATAATACAAGTCCGTATCCGTCAGAAAAGGACGGTCTGTCTC
Organism: uncultured Ruminococcus sp.; assembly: GCF_937915125.1. Taxonomy (GTDB): domain Bacteria; phylum Bacillota; class Clostridia; order Oscillospirales; family Ruminococcaceae; genus Ruminococcus_C. The sequence continues at coordinate 17,770 of NZ_CALDMP010000013.1, forward strand.
CACACAGTCCATGCCCAGCACCACAAACTGCGCCGGCCGCTGCGCCAGAGGGGTGGGGTCATAGGAAAGATAGACGCTCATGCCCGACCGTTCCTCCAATGCAGCCTTCAGATCACTCAGTAATTTTTCCAGCAGCACACTGCTTCACCTCCCGTTCAGACTGCCTGAAATGCAAATGTCTCGTCCTCCAATAAGCTCCGGCACAGCCCACGGTATGCCCACACCAGGGACTGGGCAAACGCCAGCTTCTGAGAAGCGTCTGTATTCTGGGCAATGGTTCCCGCAAAGGTACATGCGGCGCGGTCTCTCGCCGCCGTGATCTCCGTATACCGCAGAAATGCCACCGCCGCCGCCAGATAACACAGCCGTGCATCTGTTTCATCCGCATCTGCTTTCAGTGCCTGTTTCACTTCCTGCACCGCCATTTCCAGCACTGCGCCATAGGTCTCCGCCAGTACATCTTCTCCGGCAAACAGCCCGAACAGCAATGCGATTTGCTCCTGATTCATGATAACACCTCCATCGTAACCCCTCCACCGCCTGTCGGCGGTTCCCCCTTTTCAGGGAACCTAATTTGCCTCCCCTGAAAGGGGAGGGGGACCATTGCGCAGCAATGGTGGAGGGGTTCTTCTACATACAAACAAATAATTACATCCGAAACGCCTTGTTTCCGCTGTGATTTGCAGCCGTCGGCGTCAGCTGTGCCTGACACTGCTGCTTCTGTTTAGTACGGAGGGTCTCCTGGAATGCCAGAAGTTCCTCCAGATCCATGCGCTTTGCCGCCGCAGAAACAGCGTCCTGCTCTGTCGTTCCCTCTGTGAGAAACCGCAGGCGCACAATATCCCGGCGCACCAGTTCCTCCACCCGGGACAGCAGGGCATTTTTCTCCCGGAGCTGTGCCTCCAGCTGTCTGCACCGTCCGGCATCGCCGGCGTCCGTGCTGAACTGCTTTGTGACACCAGCCTCCCGCTGGGCAGGGATCGCCACGAAGCTCCACTCATAGGCATCCGTGATCTCTCCCAGCACCGTATGGCACACACTGCCGCCATAGGTATGCCCCGGCTGGTGCGCGCAGGGCGATTTCCGGCGGTCGCTGCCGCAGACGGAACAGGTCTGGGATGCCGCTGCGCAGGAAATGCTCACTTCCTTTTTGATACCCCCGTCAATTTCCCGGATGAGATCCCGGTTGGCATCGGTGCGGATCATGTAGGCATGACCTTTCAGATAAGTATACACTTCTCCGGCAGTGGTCTGCCGCAAGGGATCCTCCACAAGCTCTGTGGCAAAGATACGTGCCGTCTGGTTTTCGCCCTTGGGATTGTGGTCGAAAATCCCCGTTTTGCCCACAAACAGGTCTTTCAGCTGTGCCAGCGCCTCCAGAGAAAACCGCTCGCCGTCCCGGTCGATCTCATTGTCACACAGCCGCACGTCAAATAAAAATACTTCTTCCTGGGTATGGATACGCCGGGTAAACTGATTCAGCTGTTCCAGCCGTACCGCCAGAGTCTGTTCTTCTTCCTGCATCTTTCCTCCTCCTGTACTTTCAACATGTTGAATTGAAATTGTGGAAAATTTATTCCGCCCCTCGGCGGCGCACGGGACTTTCCACAAATTCTACTCAATTTCCACACACCCTTTCCGAACATCAGAGACTCAGCACATGAACAGCGTCTCCCTGGATCACACGGAATGCCACACGAAGAGAAACCGTGATAACATTCAGCTGACTGTCAACGAGCTTGTCTGTCTCCAGCAGCAGATCACCGTTTGTGATCATTTCCAGACCGAACTTATCATCCAGACCGATCATATAGCCCTCGGACATGCCGGCGCACTTGCGCAGCTGTGCACCAAAGGGCAGCATGATCACATTGGGCTGTGCCGAAGCCATTTCCTTCATCTGATCCAGTGTCATGATCTTTGCCGCAATGGCAGGGGCGGCCAGTACCGTATTCATGTTGAAATCCTTGAATGCGCCGTACAGCTTGGTCAGATCCGCATAGGTCAGCGTGTTCACCGTTGCCACACTCACCAGAGAGCCAGCGTTTGCCTCCATCTTCACCACTGCCTGTCCCAGGATGGCGTTGGACAGACGCACACCTACTGCACGGAGATGTGTTCCGAAGCTGTCCAGACGCTGGCGGCGGATCGCCTCATAGGATGCATGAATGGCACGCCCGAACTTATCCAGATGCGTGGTGGACGCCGATTCCATATAAGTAGCTGTGGGAAGTGCGTTGCCCTGAGAGGTCTTTGTATTGTACGCAGCAGTGTCACTGAGCAGCGCCGGCTGGAATTCGCCGGATTCTGACTTCGTGTGCACTGCCACAATGTCAGACAAGACAGACTGCTCCAGACCGCTGCGGATGGCACGGCGGATAAACTCCGGAAACAGCACAGCGCTGTCTGTGGTGGAGAAGAACTTTTCCACACGGTCACAATGGGGACCGCTGACACGAATATCGAAGCGCTTCAGCTGGCGCTCATAGGCGTCCAGTCCCGCAAGAGGTGTCTCCGCATACTGCCCGGAGGGATCCATGGTCTCCAGCACCTCTGTGAAGCTCTTTCCAGTAATGTGATACATGCCCTTTTCCAGTTTCAGATCCTTGTACATAAATCATTTCTCCTTTTCAAATCATGTGTTTCTTTGGATGGAACCGTAGGGAACGACCCCTGTGTCGTTCCATCCGATATCAATATGTCTCGCGGAACGACCCCTGTGTCGTTCCATCCGATACCAATATGTCTTGCGGAACGACACGGAGGTCGTTCCTACGAAATGGGGACCATTGCGCAGCAATGGTGGGGAAGGTGTTTCACCAAAAAGCGATGATTTAACCTTCCATCTGCATTTCCAGCTGCTTTGCCTGTGCATTCCAGAGCCGTGCCTGTGCCAGCTCGGTCTCATCCTGCAAATTGATATTGCTCCACTCCACAGCCACCTCTGCCGCAGACCCTGCAAGGCGCAGGAATGCCGTGCCGATCCGGCGAAGCACCGGTTCCAGCAGACGGCGGTAATACTCCAGCTCCGAAGTCAGGATATCCGCCTGCTGGGTGCTCATGCGCTCAGTGGACGACCAGTTCAGCCCCAGCAAAAAGGGCGGAATGGACAGCTTTGCAATCAGCTGTTCCAACATCTGCCGCACAGGCACTTCCGTGTCCAGCAGCGCATTGTCTGCACCGATGACACGGATATCCACATCTCCGGCACAGACAAAGTCCCGGATCTCGCCGTGTGCGCCGGCACGCATTCCCTCACTCCATTCCTTGGCGATCTGTCTCGCCCGGTCACCGGCATAAGCACGCTCTGCCGGGTCATTGGATGGCTTGTAGGTCACTGCATAGCGCACGTTGCCCATGCGGTCATAATTCTGCCCGATGCACTCAAAAATGCGCAGCAGAATCTGGCTCAGCGCCGGCAGCCCATGGAGCACCGACACGCCGTAAATCCCGCCAGGCGGCGGATTCAGCGCCGTGAACAGAATGCGCTCCGGGTGGGCAATGCGGACACTGTCCGCTTCCTGTTCCCCGCGGAGCCAAAATTCCCGCTCCATGGGCTGCTTTCCGGCACGGATCTGCACCCGGTCTGCCGGTGCGCTCTGTAACCCGGCGAGCATACCTGTTCTGGGGTTAATGAGCATCTCCCCCAGGGCATTGCCATAGGTCAGAAGGCTGTCCAGATAGCCGTCTATGAAGCATTGCAGCGACTGCCCCGTCAGTCCCACGGGGACATCCCGGACAAACTCGTCCAGCTGTGCCTGCATTCTCCCGGAATCGCACACCAGACGGAAACTCCCCGTGAGCCGGACGATCTTCCCGATGGCAGCGTCAATGACCGGCACTGCTCCGCGCAGCCCTGCATACAGACTGCCTTCCACAGCATGGCATCCCTCAGAAAGCCCATAGCCATCCACATTTCTCGCCGCACTTTGCAGCACACCCCCGGAAACCGGCGGTTTCTTCTTTCGTGGAAATAATCCCATTTCATTTCACCTCCTTTCGCAGAACGCCTCACCGTTTCGCCGAAACGGCAAAAAATGCGTCTGCGCCGTTCCGGCAGGCAATGGTGCGGACGAAATAGCGCATGTCGTCCATGGCGTGGTCGTGTTCCTTTTTCGGCGCATCGCCCCGAACCGAATCGCCCCAGCAGTACTGGCTGAATTCTCGCCGGATATCCCGGCAGGCTTTGCAGAACCGGAGCTTGTCCTGTTTCAGCAGGCTGCTGACCTGCTGTATCCCGGCGTTCACGTCGTTGTCTGCCGGAATGACCCGAAACCGTCCGTGGCTGTGAATGCAGGCAATGAAGCTTGCAGCGGAAGGATCGACCACCACGCTTTCGATGTCATACCCGGCGGCAAGTTCTTCCAGAGCAGCATAATGCTCCTCGTCCGTCCGCCGTTCGCCCTCGGTTCTTGCGTCATAATAATACTCTTTCAGCCGGTACCATACCCCGTCGCAGTGTCCCCACAGCCCGAAAGAGGATGGGTTCACTGTGCCGTAGTCGCAGGAGATCCAATAGCGGTCACATGTCGGCACATGTTCCACCACATGCTGCTGTTCCGAAAACATAGGATAGATCAGCCCGTCTGCCGCCGTCCACTTTCCCAGGACGAACCTGTCGTAGAACGCACCGCTGTACAGCCGTTCATACCGCTGGCGCACCCGCTTGGAGAGGGAAGGGTTGTCCGCCATGGTGAAGTGCACATAAAGAGCATGCTTCTCCTCCGCCTTGCGGATCCACTCCCGGTAGAACCAGTGGGTGGGACTGTCGGGGTTGCAGTTGAACCACATCCGTGACCCGGTAACGCTGCATCTCGCCAGTGCCTGTTCCACAAAGGAACGCGGCATAAGCGCCACCTCGTCCAGAAATACACCGCATAAGGTCATGCCCTGGATGAGAGAGGCAGAGCTTTCATCTCTGCCGCCGAAGAGATAAAACCGGTTTGTGATGCCCGAAAGGGTCACGTCCACATAGTTCTTGCTGACTTTCTCCAGACAGGTAAAGCCCAGATTCCCCAGCAGATCCATAAGCGGCGTCATGACATTGCGCTTGAGAGAGGTAATGGTCTTGCCGCAGAGTGCAAAGCTGCCGCCCTGAAAGGAAGTCATTGCCCAGCTGACAAAACCGATGGACATGGACAGCGTCTTTCCCGACCGCACCGCACCGTCACAGATGATGGCGTCATAGCCGCTATAGGGCTTCCGGCTCCACCAGGACATGGCAAGCTTCTGGTTCTTGGAAAAGGTCTGAAAGGTCATTCCCCATCCGCCTCCGTTCCCCCGGAGAGTGCCGACAAAAGGGCATGTGCCGCCGCCTTGCCGTCTGCGTCGCCGCTGTACTCATAGAGAGACGCCAGCGCTTTCAGACGGTCGAAGAAATGCACTTCCATGCCGCCGTTCTTATCTCGCTTGATGGACGACACCGGGAACAGATCCAGACCCTGTATCTGTTCCGGCGAGGGCATCTCTTCCGCCAGCACCAGCTGTACTGCGTCATTGGTGCGCCCGAATGCCAACCGTTCCAGCCCGGCACGAACCACTGCCGCCGGATTGTCCTGGAGGACACTGCGATAAGTCTCTACCATGCGCCGATAGCATCCCTGCCGCAGAATGGCTGCACCATCTGCTGCCGCCGTCTCCGGCGGATAGCCTGCACACCGTGCCGCCTCGGTCACGTCCCCCAGTCTTGCATAGTGGCAGCAGAATAAGCTGCGCCGTTTGGATTCATTGGAGTTTGCCATATTGTTCCATTTCTCCTTTCGATTTTTTGCGATTGGTTTTGCTCTCTGCGAACAACCCCTCTCACTAATAGCGCCGCAGAGGCCAAAAGTTGCACGCCGACGTGCAACTATGAACTCGAATTTACATAATATCTTATGAATATTTACATTCAGAGCTAAAAATACCATGATTTGGTTTGACAAACCCTATTTGACGTGATATAATATATGCATAACATATATTATATGTTGTATAGTATTATAGAAACAAAAAAATCGGCATCTGCCGTAGGGAACGACCCCTGTGTCGTTCCATCCCATACCGGTTTGCCTGGCGGAACGACACGGAGGTCGTTCCCTACAGAATGAAAACACCGGGCGAACTGTGTTCGCCCGGTGTTTTCCGTCTGCAAATGGTTTCCCTGTGGGCGACCAATGGTCGCCCCTACAAATGGAATCGCAAATGATTCCACAAACAAAAGCTTATCCCATCCAGGAGGTGATATTTTGTCTGCATTTCCCATTGGAGCAACGCTTCTGGACGCCATGGTGCTGGCGGTGGTGGCGCAGGAGGACACCTATGGATATCAGATCACAAAGGATATCCAGGAGCACTTCGCCGTGTCGGAATCGACCCTGTATCCTGTGCTGCGGCGGCTGCAAAAAAACGGCAGCCTGACCACCTACGACCGTCCCTATCAGGGGAGAAACCGCCGCTATTATCGCATCACCGTCACAGGAAAGGCGCTGCTGGATCAGTACCGGAAGGACTGGTGCAATTATAAAAGCCAGGTGGATTTTTTCCTGGATTCGCAATAATTTGAAACGGCGGGAGCAAGCCCCCGCCCTACGAGTTTTTTCTTTTTCGTATCATTACAATTTGCCAAAGCCCAATGTAGGGCGGGGCTTGCTCCCGCCGCATATCATCTCATTTTACGCCAAGGAGGATTACTATGACCCCACAAGAATACTGCGCCCAGCTGGAACGGGCGTTATCCCCCATGCCGCCGGAGGAGCGGCAGGAAACCATACGCTATTATCTGGAATTTCTGGAGGAAGCAAGTGACGAGGAACGTGCAACGCTTGGCACGCCGGAAGAGCTTGCACGGCGTATTTTACAGGAAAACGGCATTCCGCCCCAAACCACCCCAGCATTCCCGGCACCGCCGAACAACTCCGCCATGGGCATGTTCTGGAAGATCATCGCCCTCACCTTCACCTCGCCCATCTGGCTGTCCCTGCTGCTGGCATGGTATATCATCCTGCTGTCGGCGATCATCGTCATTGCATGTATCCCCCTTTCCTTTGCCGCCGTCCTGCTGAGCGGCATCCTGTGCTTTGTCCTGGTGCTGTTCCATGACATTCCCACAGCGCTGCTCCTGTTGGGTATGGGCGTATTCAGCGCCGGCGTGCTGATCCTGCTCTGGAAACCTCTTTCCATTGCCGCCTGCGCCATTGTCAAATTCGCTGTTTTTACGACAAAAAAGCTATGGTGTGCCCTGTTTCCGCAGAAGAAATAATTCTCTGTTTAACCCCTCAGTCACGGCTGCGCCGTGCCAGCTCCCCTTTCAGGGGAGCCTATATTCAGCCTCCCCTGAAAGGGGAGGGAAACCATTGCGCAGCAATGGTGGAGGGGTATTACACCCATAAACAAAACCCCCTCACGAAAGGAGAACCCCTATGAAACCCTGGATCATTGCCGGTCTGTGCTGTATGGGCGCAGGCGTCGTTCTCAGCACCGCAGCCATTGCCGCCGGTGCACTCAATCCGTCCCGTTATGTAAAAAAACTGGATCTCACCGACCAGACCGATACCCCCGAAGAGGAGTTTCACTCGGTCATCATTGATGCGGAATATGCAGACATCACCATCCAGCCCGGCGAGACCGCTTCTGTGGAGGCGAAATATATCGAAGCGGATACCTACAGCGTCACCGTCCAGGACGATATGCTGCAAATCCAGCAGAAATATCAGTGGAAAAACAGCTGGTACCGCCATATTCAGCTTGGTCCCATTTCTGCGCCGATGCCAAAAATCACCGTGACCCTGCCGGAAGAATCCTACCAGGCAATTGCCGTAGGTGCTGACTGCGGCAATTGCAGCATCTCCGACCTGACCGCAAGCACCATTTCTGTTGACGCCGACTGCGGCGAATGCGTCATTGAGAATGCAGATACTGCAAGCTGTACTGTGATCTGTAACCTGGGCGATGTGACCATCTCCAACAGCACCATAGACGGCACGGCAATGCTGGATGCAGACTGCGGCGAGATCACATTGGAACAGACCACCATCGGCAACGCCTGCAAAATCGAAGCAGACCTGGGTGACGTAAATCTGACCGATGTGACATGTGCCTGGTCTGAAATTGCTCTGGACTGCGGCAGTCTCTCCATGACCGACTGCACAGAAACCAAAAAGGACGAAGAAAGCACCCTCACCCTGTCCCTGGGGGATCTGAATCTGAAAAACTGCACCCTGTACCAGCTTTCCTGCGAACTGAACTGCGGCAGCATGGATGTCCGAAAGACTGCCCTTTACGGAAAAACGACCATCAACGCAGAGCTGGGAGACATTGACCTGAACCTGTTGGGCAGACGATCCGACTACAACGTCATTTCCTCTTTCGCCGACAGCTATCACAGCGACTCCGAAAATGTAGTGGAGATCGCAGGGGACAGCGAGGTGGTGGACGTTTCTGTCTCGTTTACGGAATAAATTTTGGGCAATACCGCACAAAGATTGTGCGTCAGATGCGCCGTCAGATTTTTTGTCAGATGAAACAAAAAGCACAGTGAATACTTTGTGTATTCACGAGCATTTTTGTGAAATATGACGGAAAATCTGCAAGCATATGACGTGCAAAGCCGTCAGGCGTTCTTTGTGCGGTGTTGCCTCTTGTAGAATACCCCTCCACCATTGCTGCGCAATGGTCCCCCTCCCCTTTCAGGGGAGGCATGATTCGTGAAATTCACAATTTGCGAAAGAAAGTTATTTTCAGCCTCCCCTGAAAGGGGAGGGGAACCGCCGACAGGCGGTGGAGGGGTCGTGCCAAAAACAACAATTTACCATTTCATGCACGCAAATCAATTTTTAAATTATATGCTGTAAAATGAATCATTTTATGTAGGGGCGAACATTGTTCGCCCGCCAAAAATCCAGGCAAACCGCAACGGGCGACCAATGGTCGCCCCTACAATAATCCATATTTCACAAAAATTGATTTGCGTGCATTTCATGAAAAAGGTCTTGCTTTTTCGGTAGAAATCCTGTATAATAAAAGGAAGCGAACATTTTTTGCGTCCGCATGTTCTCATAGGGGTGCTTCTCCCGGCGAATTTGTAGGGGAGAACAGGGAACACATACGAACCAACCAATTTTGGGAAAGGATTTCAACATGAAAAAACATACCAAACAAATTGCCGGGCTGGTCTGCAGTCTGGGACTGCTTCTGGCTGCCGGCGTGGGCAGTATGACTGCCTCCGCTACGACCGTGGGAGATGTCATTGCACATGCCTATGCCGTAGGTCTGCCGGAATCCCAGATTCAGGCGTGCATTAACCAGTACGGCGGCGGCACTTACACATCTGAACAGTGCGATCAGGCGATCGCTGCGCTGGATCAGTGGGCAGCGGAACGGAACAACGCCGTTGACGATGTCATTAACGAAGGCACTACCACCGCCGCCGGCGACTCCGCAGCCCAGACCACCACAACTGCTGCCGGAAATGCCGCAGGTGCACAGACGACCACCAAAGCCCCCACGGAACAGGAATTCATCAACATGTCCCTGGACGAAAAGGTGAACTATGTGAACAGCCTGCCCGCTGACAAGCGCACGGAATTCATGGACAACATGAGCAACGATGTACGCAACAGCTTTCTCAAGCAGATGGATACCAGCAAACAGCTGGAAGTGGTTTCCAGTATGCTGGATGTGGGAGACGCCTTTGGTCTGAGCTATTCCGTGGACTCCATTTCTGACGGCGCACTTGCCATCAGTGCCCGGGATGCAGACGGCAATCTGGTGAGCGTATCCACCTTCGGTGATACTGTCGAAGCCACAGGTATTCCCTACACCGTACCCGTTCTGGTGGGCGGCGGTGCCATTCTGCTGGCAGCTGCCGGGCTGGGTGTTGTCCTGGTACGCAGTACGAAGAAGTGAGGATATGCCATGAATACGGAAAAAAACAAGATGCACCTGCCCCTGGCGGTACAGCTTCTGCTGCCGGTGCTGGTGACATTACTCTGCGGCGGCATTGTGCTGCTCTGCGCCATCCGTCCCTATGAGCTGGGAAAAACCTATCTCCGTGTGGGCTTTATGGACGGCAGCGGTACCGTTTCCCAGGGCGGTACTGCCGGGCTGAACATTGTGGAAACGGATATTGACACAAACTATTCCGGCGAGACTTCTCCGGAGGGTGAAGTGATTATTCCGGCATACGGCAGCCAGTGCGCCGTGCTGGAGAGCGAAGCCATTGACCTGTATGTCCCCGTCTACTGGGGCGGCGGTTCGGAGCTGCTGGAACAGGGCGCATGTCATACCCCGGCATCGGCTGCCCTGGGCAGCGAGGGCAATTCTGTGATCAGTGCCCACGTGAACACCTTTTTCCACGATCTGAACCAGCTGGAAGTGGGCGATACTGTTACAGCATACACCACCTACGGCAAATTCACCTATGAGGTATCGGAACGCATCGAGTTCGATGCTTCCAATAAGTCCTATCTGAAAAAGACGGAGGACGATCGTCTCACCCTGTATACCTGTGAAATGCAGCTTCTCGGCTCCTCGTCCAAGCGTGTGGGCGTTGTGTGCAAGCTGACGGATAAGGCGTTTTTCCAGACTGGGGAAGGAGGCACACCATGAGCAAGAACAAATCCGGTGCAGGCGGTCTGCTGCTCCGTCTGGTGCTGAGTGTCCTGCTGGTGTTCACGCTGCTGGGCACAGTGGGCGGCGTGCTGGGCAGCTATGTGACGGCATCCTCTTCTCTGCTGGTATCCCAGCTGGAAAAGCAGAATGCCCCGCAAAAGGCACACGATTCCCTGCAATCCAAATTTGACATGGAATACAACACCACTGCCGTTCCGGCGGAAGTGTATATGGATGTTGTCACCGTGGCGTGGATGGAAGATGCCATGAAACAATGGATCACCGGCAATTACTCCCAGGCAAACGGCAATAAAACAGACCCATCTATTGATTTTACCGCCCTGGAGGAATCCATCACAGCATATTTTGAACAGTATGCGGCGGAAAACAACTGCGAAAAGGACGACATCTACACAGAAAAACTGTCCGAAACCATTGCCGATGCAAAAGCGGCAGTCCAGGACGCCGTGGATGTCTACCACATCCAAACCATGAAAGATGCCGGTATCTGGGACAAGGTCTTTGACCACCGGAATCTGCTGACGCTGCTGGCAGTGGTATGCGGTGTGCTTTCTCTGGTGCTGGCAGGATTGCTGGTATGCCTGAAAGATCGTCCCTGCTACTGGATCGGCACAAGCCTGTTTGCAGATGGTGTATTGCTGACCGTTCCGGCGGCATGGGTGCTGGGATCATCGGTGATCTCCCGGTTTGCCCTGAAAGAACCGGCGGTCTATGCTGTCTTTACGGGCACGATGACAACCCTGGTGCAGGCTGTGCTGATCGTGGGCATTGTTCTGCTGGCGGCAGGATTGGTGCTGCTGGTGGGCAGCGTGCTCCGGCGTAATACGGTTTCGAAGAATAACATTTCTCAGATATAAATGAAAATGGGGCTGTTGCAAAGACAGCCCCATTTTCATGCTATTTTTCTATGAATCATTGCTGATTTCCGGAATGCCTCCAGACTGTTTCGACATTGTCTGCAAAATGTTCATGAAATTTGTCGGTTTTGCTGGTATACTATATATCATAGGCAATACCGCACAAAGATTGTGCGTCAGATGCGCCGTCAGATTTTTCGTCAGATGAAACAAAAAGCGCAGTGAATACTTTGTGTATTCACGAGCATTTTTGTGAAATATGACGGAAAATTTGCAAGCATATGACGTGCAAAGCCGTCAGGCGCTCTTTGTGCGGTGTTGCCCATAATAATCATTCATATGCTTCTGAAGGAGGGCTTTTCATGTTACATCCGGTTTCCCAGAGTACATCTGTTTTCTATGTCGGCGCAGACGATAAGACCATCGACCTTTTCGAGAGCCAGTATCCCGTGCCCAAGGGCGTTTCCTATAATGCCTATGTGATAAGGGATGAAAAAACTGCGGTGATGGATACTGTAGATCCCCGTGCCACTACACAATGGCTGGAGAACCTCACCGAAGCCCTGGAGGGAATTACGCCGGATTATCTGATCATTTCCCACATGGAGCCGGATCACGCCGGGAGCATCTGCGCCCTGACGGAGCGCTATCCGGAGATGACACTGGTTGGCTCTGCAAAGGCACTTGCGATGCTGCCGAATTTCTGCAGGAGTGCACCCCAGAACCCCACCCTTGCCGTAAAGGAAGGGGACACCCTGTCTCTGGGTGCCCATACCCTGCACTTTGTCATGGCACCCATGGTGCACTGGCCGGAGGTCATGGTGACCTATGAGGAGACGGAAAAGATCCTGTTCTCTGCGGACGCTTTCGGAAAGTTCGGCGCACTGGATACAGACGAGCCATGGACGGACGAGGCACGGCGGTATTTCATCAATATTGTGGGAAAATACGGCATGCCGGTACAGACCCTGCTGAAAAAGGCAGCGAAGCTGGATATCCAGACCATCTGTCCCTTGCACGGTCCCATTTTGACGGGAGATCTGACCCCCTATGTGGAAAAATACCAGACCTGGAGCAGCTACACGCCGGAGGAAAAGGGCGTTCTGGTGGCATATGCGTCTATTCACGGCAATACCGCCGAGGGTGCGAAATACCTGGCAGACCAGCTGCGCAGCATGGGTGAAACGGTAACTATACTGGATCTGGCGCGGTGCGATGTTGCCGATGCAGTACAGCAGGCGTTCCGCTATGACAGAACTGTCCTGGCGGCAGCAAGCTATGACGGCGGCGTGTTCCTGCCCATGGAGGAATTTCTCATCCATCTCCAGGCGAAGGCATTCCAGAACCGCACCATTGCTCTGGTGGAAAACGGCTCCTGGGCACCGTCAGCGGCGAAGAAAATGCACTCCTATCTGGACACCATGAAAAATCTCACTGTGCTGGAGCCGGTTGTCTCCATCCGTTCTGCGGTGAAAGCAGAGGATGAAACACAGCTGGCAGCTCTGGCGAAAGCCATTCACGAAGCATAAAACGCCATCGCCGCAAGGGGCAATGACGTTTTTGAACCGATATAAAAAGAAATAACCGCCCACTCCCCAGTAAGGCGGTTATTCTTTAACTTTACTTACAAATTCGGGAGCAGACCGCTTACTGGTATGCTCTCTTTCTTTTATCATACCACATCATTGCCGGAATGTCAAGGGGTTCATTTGACATTTTCTGTCGCATCTGGTATAATGGTAAACCAAGGGCATACCAAAAACGGTAGGCGGTCGTTCCTTGCTCCCTGTAAAAAGGGAGGTGATAAAATGGATAACGTAGTAACCTGGGCTGATCTGATTCAGTATACTTATATGCTGATTGCATTGGTATCCGTATTATACGCCATTTTTCATAAAAAGAAATAACCGCCCCAGCGACCAAACTTGAGACGGTTATTTTCTAAAACCTAATCAATTTCGGGAGCAGACCGCTTACTGGTATGCTCTCTTTCTTTTATTATACCCGGTTTTTCCGAAAATGTCAAGTGCTTACTCTGCTTTTTCCCCAGTCTTTTCCGCTGCCGGAGCAACAACCTTCGGCATCCGCAGATTGGTGATGCATCCTCTCGGGCATTCCTTTACGCACAGACCGCAGGACTTGCACTTGTCATAGTCAATGACCGGATAGGCATTTTCCACCACAATGGCTTCAAACTTACAGATCTTCTCACACTTTTTGCAGCCAATGCAAGCATTTTCGCAGGACTGCATGGCAACCTTGCCCATATTCCGGGAAGAACAGCGCACGTCCACTTTTTTCTTCTCAGAGCGCAGTTCAATGAGTCCATTGGGACAGACCTTTGCGCACTTGTTGCAGGAGACGCACTTTTCCGTGCAGAATGTGGCGATGCCGTTCTGGATGGAGATCACGTCATTCTCGCAGACATTGACACAGTCTCCCAGTCCCAGACAACCATAGGCGCAGACGCCGGTGCCGCCGTAGAACCGCTTTGCCGCTGCACAGGACTGTACGCCGTCAAAGTCAAACTTTCGCTTTGTGGCATTGCAGGTACCGTTGCAGTGGAGTACCGGCACCATCCGTTCCGCAGCGGAAACGGATACGCCCATAATGTCGCCGATGGCTGTTGCCGCATTGGCACCGCCGGGCAGGCAGGCATTCATGGGAGCACCCTTGTTTACAATGGCGTCAGCATAGTCCGCACAGCCTGCATAGCCGCAGGCACCGCAGTTGGCACCGGGCAATGCTTCTGTGATCTTCACGGCACGCTCATCCACTTTCACGGCGAATACCTTGGAGATGACCACCAGCAGTACGCCGAACACAATGCCCATGACCACAAAAATCAAGATGGGATAGATATATTCCATGGCACATCCTCCTTATGAACCCAGTCCGCCGAAGCCCAGAAAGCTCATGGACACAATGGCGGCTGCAATGAGCGTTGCGGGAACGCCCCGGAATGTCTTGGGTGTGGAATCCTCTGCGTCGTCCACACGGGAGCGTACACCGGAGAAGATCACCATAGCAAGGGCAAAGCCCAGACCGGAGAATACGGCATTCACCATAGACTGACCGAAGCTGTAGCTTTCGTCAATGTTCATGATGGTCACGCCCAGTACGGCACAGTTGGTGGTGATCAGGGGCAGATATACGCCCAGGGTCTTATACAAAGGCGGCATAAGCTTCTTGATGACGATCTCCAGCAGCTGAACAAATACCGCAATGACCAGAATAAACGCCACCGTCCGCAGATATGTGAGCTCCAGTGGTTCCAGAATAAAGTAATAAATGGGATAGGTCACCAGAGAGGCGCAGAACATGACAAAGACAACGGCTGCGCCCATGCCGATACTGGAATCCAGCTTTTTCGAAACGCCCAGGAACGGGCAGATGCCGTAGAATTTGGACAAGACAAAGTTGTTTGTCAGTACGGCGGCAATGATAATGGTAATATACGTACTCATGCGTCAGCCTCCTCCTGTTTTGCGCCGCATACTGCCGCATTGGGACAGGATGCACAGCCGATCTTCTTCGGGGGCTTTCTCTTCGCCAGCGCACAGACAATGGCAATGACAAAGCCCAGTACCAGGAAGCCGCCTGCCGGCATGACAAACAGACTCATGGTGTGGTTCACCATACCCGGAACGGTCAGTCCGAACCATGTGCCGGAGCCCAGGATCTCACGGACACTGCCCATGAGGAACAGCGCCAGCGTAAAGCCCAGACCCATGCCTGCGCCGTCCAGGGCAGACGCCAGGACATTGTTCTTGGATGCAAACATTTCCGCACGCCCCAGAATGATACAGTTTACGGTAATGAGTTCCAGGAATGCCCCCAGACTGGTGTACAGTGATGGCACAAAGCCGTGTACCAGAAACTGAATGAGGGTCACAAAGGATGCGATAATGACAATATAGCAGGGGAGCTTCACCTGTTCCGGAATCACCTTCCGCAGCAGGGAAATGACGATATTGGAACAGATCAGCACGAACATGGTGGAAAGTCCCATGCCGATGCCGTTGAATGCGCCGGTAGTTACCGCCAGTGTCGGACACATACCCAGCAATCCCACGAGGGTGGGGTTTTCCTGGATAATGCCCTTGGTGAATTCTTTTCCGTAATTCATGCGCCGATCACCTCCTGATTTGCGCTGACTGTTTCGAGTGCACAGTTGACGGCGGCTTTCATACCCTTGGAAGAATAGGTTGCGCCAGTGATATTATCCACGCCGTCCACAGCGGCAGCGTCAGTTAATCCCACCAGCTTGTCTACCAGCAGTTCCGGATCGGATTCCACCTTGGTACCCAGACCCGGTGTTTCGGAGACGGAAACAAAGGAGACACCGGTGACAGCGCCGTCCTTGTCCACGCCGATAATGACCTGTAAGCCGCCTTTGTTATAGCCGTCTGCGGTAACGAGAACAGCCGCCTGTCCCTTTTCGTCCACATAGAGTGCCGAAGCAGCGGCTTTTTCGCCGTCTGCCGGGGTGAAATCGGTAATCTCTTCGAAAGTACCTGCATCCGGCAATTCCTGTAAGCTGGACTGGATAGCGTCTGCTTCCGCAGCGGCGATCTTGTCCTTGGTCACGCTGTTGGCAACTGCCAGCATACCGCAGCATACAGCGCAGATCAGTGCCAGTACCAGAGGTGGTACGATCATATGTTTTGCAGAGGATTTTGCTGCATCAGCCATTGCTCTTCGCCTCCTTTTCCACAGGTTTTGCACCCAGGGGTTTCGTCATGGTGAAACGGTCGATATACGGAGTCAGCAGGTTCATGAGCAGAATGGAGAACGAACAGCCCTCAGGCATATTGGCAAATTCCCGGATAACAAAGGTAAGTATGGCACAGCCCAGACCGAAGATCAGCTTGCCTGCGCCGGTCATAGGCGTGGTGACATAGTCTGTTGCCATGAAGAATGCCCCCAGGATCACGCCGCCGCTGAGGAGTGCGTAGAGCACATCGGTCATTTCGCCGCCGGTTGCCAGGACATAGCAGAGCTCCAGCACAGCCAGACCGCCCAGATAGGATACCGGCGTATGCCAGGAGATCACGCCGATGACCAGCAGGAAAATACCGCCGATGAGCAGTGCCAGGGCAGAAGTCTCACCCAGAGAGCCACCCACATTGCCCAGGAACAGATCCAGCAGGTTTGCATCTCCCGATGCCAGAGGTGTTGCCCCGGTCACGCCGTCTGCCAGATTGCCCGATGAGGCGAACATACTGCCATCCTGGTAATAGAACGGTTTCACCCAGGTGGTCATGCTTTCGCCGCAGGACAACAGCAGGAATACACGTCCCGTAATAGCAGGGTTTGCGAAGTTGCAGCCCAATCCGCCGAACAGCTGTTTTACCACAGCCACGGCGAAAATACAGCCAATGGCAGCCTGCCACAGGGGCAGCGTTGCCGGGAGATTCAGTGCCAGGAGCACACCGGTGAGTAGTGCGCTGCCGTCGGCGATGGTGACCTCCTTTTTCATAAGCTTCTGACAGACCAGCTCCGTGAATATGCTGACAGCGGCACAGAATACCACCAGCAGCAGGGCACGGGGGCCGAAGAACACAGTCGCCGCCACAATTGCCGGAACCAGCGCCAGCACCACCAGCAGCATAATTTTCTGGGTGGTCATACCGCTCCGCACATGAGGTGACGGTGATACGGTGAATAATGATGCCATGTTTTTTCTTCCTCCTTATTGTAAATGTGATATGCCAATTGTTTACGATTGAACCCCTCAGTCACGGCTGCGCCGTGCCAGCTCCCCTTTCAGGGGAGCCTATATCGAGCCTCCCCTGAAAGGGGAGGGGGACCATTGCGCAGCAATGGTGGAGGGGTATTATACCAGTAAACAAAAGCGAAACATCCATTCTCATTTCTTAATGCTTGACATGTAAAACGCCTTTGCCAGCTGATTATTTTCCGCCACAGGACGTTTTGCCGGACAGGCGTAGGTACAACAGCCGCAGTTCATGCACAGGGTAACTTTCAGCTTGCCCAGTGCATCGGCGTCCTCATTCCGGAACGCCTTTGCGATCTCCGTGGGCATGAGCCGCAGAGGACATGCCTGGACGCATCTGCCGCAGTGGATGCAGGCGGACGCCTTCGGGGAGACGAACTTCTCCAGCGCCAGAATAGCGTTGTTGGCTTTCAGCACCGGGTCTGCCGGGTCGGGGATGGCAATGCCCATCATGGGGCCGCCGTAGAGAAGCTTTTTCGCCCGTTCCATGTCGCACTGGGCAAAGTCCAGTACATCCTGCACAGGTGTTCCCATGGGTACCATGACATTGCAGGGCTTTCCTACTGCATCGCCGTCCACAGTCACCATACGCTGCACCATGGGCATACCTGTCTTGAGGTAACGGCTCACAAAGGCAACAGAGGATACATTCATGACGATAACGCCCTGATCTGCCGGAAGCTGTCCCTCCATGACCACACGTCCCAGGGTATTATAAATCAGCACCTTTTCTGCACCTTGGGGATATGTGGTAGGCAATGTCACCACCTGGATCTCCGGGTGCGCCTTTGCCTTTTCCGTCAGGACACGGATGGCTTCGGGCTTGTTTGCCTCGATCCCGATCATGGCTTTGGGAATCTCCAGCCAGTGGAGCACCTGCAATACACCATCCAGTACTTCGTCAGGTGCTTCTACCATCTGACGATAGTCGGATGTGATATACGGCTCACATTCCGCCCCATTGATACACAGGGTATCCACCTTCTGCTTGGGTGCAAGCTTCACGTGCGTGGGAAAGCTTGCGCCGCCCATGCCCACCAGACCGCTTTCCCGGATGGCAGCCAAAAAGCTTGCCTTGTCAGTAATTTCCGGGGGCTTCACATCGGGACAGACGGTCTGCTGTCCGTCCGTTTCGATTTCCACCATGGGACAGGTTCTGCCATTGGACATGCGGTAGGTGGAGATCGCCTTCACCGTTCCCGATACACCAGAGTGAATGGGTACTGCCATAAAGGCATCTGTATCGCCGATTTTCTGCCCCACCAGCACCGTATCCCGTGGCTTTACCACAGGTGTACAGGGTGCGCCGATGTGCATACTCATGGGAATCCGCACCAGCTTTGGCAGCGGCAGGGAAACAGATGCACTGTTCTCTGTGTTTTTATGGTGCGCCAGGTGGACACCATGCAGTTTTTTCATAGGTTTTCTCCTCTCTTTTCATGCTTTCAGATTTTGACGATATTTTTTTGTTTATGTTGAATACCCCTCCACCGCCTGTCGGCGGTTCCCCTCCCCTTTCAGGGGAGGCAGATTTTCCGTGAATAATCACCTAATGCCTCCCCTGAAAGGGGAGGGGAACCATTGCACAGCAATGGTGGAGGGGTTCTTTCACAAACAAAAATGTTTCAAATTGTCTCAAATTGCAGCCCATCGCTGATATACAGCGTTCCGCTTATGTCCTGGGCGACAATTTTGTAGTCCTCTGCCTGCAAATGGCGGTCAATATGTTCCGTGCCCTCCAGCCAGATGAGGGTGGAGAGAAAATCCGACTGTAAGCCGCTGCCGCAGAATACGGTCACGGTAGTCAGATCCGACTCCGCCGGCATTCCGGTGACAGGGTCGAGAATATGACAATATTCCTTGCCGTCATCGGCGGTGAAATAGCGTTCATAGCCGCCGGATGTGGACAGGAAACAGGCTTCTGTAGAGACTGTCCCCAGAATGCCGTCTCCGTCCGGGTCACGGATCTCTACCGTAAAGGGTTTTCCGCCGGGCTTTTCGCCGTAAAACAAAATGGACGAGGTCATGGAAACTGTGCCGTAGCTCGTCTCCCCGGCTTCATCCAGCAGCTGCTTCACGCAGTCCAGCCCATAGCCCTTTGCCACCGCCCCGGCGTCCAGCTGAGCACCGTCTGTCAGAGTGACTGTGTCATTCTCCGCCGTCACATGGGCAGGGGAGACCGTGGGCAGAACCCCATCCAGCTCCGCCTGGGAGGGTACATGGGGTGTCTCCGTAGTGATACCCCAGAGCTTCGTCAGAGCGCCTATGGTAATATCCACCAGGTCGCCGTAGCGTTCGTTGTACTCCAGCGTCCGGGAAACCAGGTCGGATACATAGGCATTCCCCGACAGTGTGCCATCCCGGTTCAGCCGGGAAACAGCGCTGTCCGGGGCATAATTGTCCAGCGCTTTGTCCAGAGACTGGAGCAGCTGGGCAACCTCTTCTGTATCGCCGCCCTGGAGGGTCATAGTACACGCCGTATCCATGACCCACACCGTTTTTGTCCGGGTCTGTTCTGCCGGTGCGGCACAGGATGTCAGAAATACCAAAGGCAGAACAGATGAAAAAAGTTTTTTCCAAATCATAAAATAATGCTTTCCTTTATGGTCGGAACATGATATACTATACAGTGTACTTCATAGTATACCTTTCGGGCAATTGTCCGATTTTTTCAAAAAACCCATTTCTCATTATAATACAAATCGACAGCATTGTAAACCGAAAAACATTGTCTTTTTTGAAACCAAATTATTTTTTGGATTTCCCTGAAAATAATAAGGGCATCTCTAAAAACCCCGAATCCGTCAGATGTGGTGCAGATTTGCGACAGATTCCCTTGCGGAAAAACGCAGGAATACTCGATGTATTTCAAGTTTTTCCACAAGGGAAGATGGCGTAAAGATGCGCCGCAGATGACGGGTGAGCGGGTTTTTAGAGGTGACCACAAGATAAAAATCAATAATTTTCGCCAAAATAGGGAGTTGGTATTTCCTAACTTCTTATTTCGAATTGCAGACATAAGGAGGTCTTTTTCATGAAAGGATATCGCATCAGCGTCATTCGCCACGGCAGAACAGCCGCAAACGACAAGGGCATTTACATCGGCAGAACGGACTATCCTCTGTCGGACAAGGGTGCGGCGGAGCTTGCCGGAAAAATGGACGAGTTTGTGTACCCCAATGTGGCACGTGTTTACAGCAGTCCTCTGCGGCGTTGTATGGAAACGGCGGAAATTTTATTTCCCGATGTGCCGGTGCAGACGGTGGACAATCTCATTGAGATGGATTTCGGCGAATTCGAGGGAAAATCTGCGGATGAGCTGGTAAACCGGGAGGATTTCAAGGAGTGGCTCAAGGGCGGTGTGGACTGCCGTCCGCCCCAGGGCGAAAGCGTAAAGGAGATACAGCTGCGTATTTTCCGGGCGCTCCGGGAGGTTATCTCGGACATGATGCAGGAAGATCTGCTCCACTGCGCCATGATCACCCACGGCGGCATCATTGCCAATATGCTTGCCGGATTCGGACTGCCGAAAATTCCGGCGCAGGAATTGCAGTGCCAGCCGGGAGAGGGCTTTGATATTCATATCACCGCAGATCTGTGGCAGCGCTCCCAGGCGTTTGAGATATTGGGAATGACGCCGTATAATGCATAATTACGCCGCTGACGGCAAGGAATGAAATTGTAGGGGCGAACTGTGTTCGCCCGCCGGAAATGCCGGGAAATAATCGGGCGAACACAGTTCGCCCCTACTACATTGTCACGTTTAAAACTTTACTTTCTGTCTGGAAATCAGAAACGTAGGGCGGGGGCTTGCTCCCGCCGTATTTATCTGAAATCTTCAATTGTAGTAAGATGAAGTTTTAAGTGGGACTATGTACTACAGTATTCCAGAAGAACTCAACCGAAACGCCATTGCATGAATCCCCCCAATCCTGCCATACTATTCCTGACAAAACGCACGGGAGGGAATGGAATGCAGATATTGGAGGGACAGCGCTTTGCCGGAACGGTACTCCGGGAGAACCGGCGGCTTTTGTGGGAGATTCCGGGACTATTGGTGCTGCTGGGTCTCATGCAGCTGCTGGAATGGTCGGCGGCGGTACTGTTATTGCGTATCCGCGGCGAAACGCCGGCGGCACTGATGGCAGAGGACGGCATACTATGGCGGCTGGTGCAGATATTCCTGGGAATTCCATGCGGTCTGGCGTGGATCTGGTGCAGCTGGACAGTATGGCTGCGCTGTACCCGTGCTGCGGGGATATTGCCGGAAAAACGGCATTATTCCAGGGGGAAAATGCTGCTTCTGGCGTTTCAGAACGAACTGATCCGGACGGTGCTGCTCCAGAGTGTGACGGTGTGCTTTTTCGGAGCGTACCGGATGTGGGAAACTGCGGCGCAGCACAGGGAAAGTGCACCTTGGTTATTCGGCGCTGTGCAGCTGGCGGTGCTGGGCGTGGCGTGTTTTTGTGTGTGGATCTATGTGAGTCTGGGGCTTTGCTGTGTGCCGTTTGTGTGGTTTTCAAAGCCGGAGCTGCCGCTGTGGCGTATTCCGCTGCGTGCCATGGATGTTATGCGTGGGGGCAGACGGGAATTGCTGGGGATACTGGCGTGGTATACGATGCAGATGCTGCCCATTGTGACGATTCCATGGATTCTGCCCCGGGCAGGGGTAGCGGTGACGGTATTTTTCAATATCCGTGTGCGCATAGCAGAAGAAAAATACAGCACGCCGCATTCTGTAACAATCAGAAAGTCACCTTCCCATTTATAAAAAGCTTCATTGCCGCCTGCGGCGATTTGGCTTTTAACATAACTTCTCGTGCAATAAGAAAGGATAAAACTTATGGCGAATTCTTTGGTCTTTGTGGCGGATGATCTGGAACAGCCTATGACGGCGGAACAATTCCTGCGGCGGCACAAGGGCATCTCCCATCGGATGCTGGTGCGGCTGAAGCACACCCCCGGCGGCATCTGCTGCAACGGAAAACCCATCCGCACCATTGACCCCATATTTCCCGGCGACCGCATCGTCCTCACCGAGCCGGAACATGCTTCAGAACTGTCACCATCACCCCATATTCACGTGCCGATCCTGGCGGAAACAGCGTCCTATCTTCTCTACAACAAACCCCCTGGCATGCCAGTCCATCCCTCTCAGAGGCACCATGACGATACCCTGGGGAATGTCTTTGCGGCGGCATTTCCAACGCTGCCCTTTCGCCCTGTATACCGCCTGGACAGAGATACCAGCGGCATCTGCCTGATCGCAAAATCTGCCTATAGCGCAAAGCTGCTCCAGGGACAGATTCAAAAACGATACCTTGCCCTGGTCTGCGGTATTCTCACATCTCCCGGCACAGTGGATGCGCCCATTGCCAGGGAATCCGACTCCATTATCCGCCGCTGTGTCAGAGCAGACGGAAAGCCGGCAGTGACGCACTTTGTCCCTCTGGGCAATGACGGACAGTATACCCTCCTGGAGCTGACCCTGGAAACGGGACGAACCCACCAGATCCGGGTACATATGGCACATGTGGGGTATCCGCTGGCAGGGGACTCCCTGTACGGCGGCGATCTGTCCCGGTTTCAGCGGCACATGCTCCACTGCACTTCGGTGGAATTTCCCGACCCGGATACCCATAAAAGGGTTTCCGTGGTCTGTCCGTGGGAGGAATTGCAGGGGAATCTTTTCGAGAAATAACGGGCTGTTGCAAAGGCAGTAAAATCCTGGTTCACAGATCGATGTGAGGATCGCACCGCACGGAAATCAATTTTATGTTTCAATCCAATCACCCCTCCACCATTGCTGCGCAATGGTTCCCCTCCCCTTTCAGGGGAGGCAGCTAGGGCTCCCCTGAAAGGGGAGCTGGCACGGCGTAGCCGTGACTGAGGGGTTCTTTCCTATAAAATTGATTTCCATGATCGCACCGTGTTCCTGTTGGATTTTCACTGTCTGCAACAGCCCATTCATTAGCATTTCAGTGCCTTCTGATAATATCCCCGCATCTGCATCATCATGCCCTCAGATGAGAATGCCTTTGCGGCGGCACGGTTGTATGCACCCATTTGTTTCCGGAGAAGCCGGTTTTCTTCCAGCTGTGCAATGGCGTCTACACAGGACACCACGAGATCACCCTTGAGGCAAAAGGCACCTTCGCCATTGTGGGCATAGCTCTTTGTACCATGGCTGCGCACGGTGATGAGGGGCAGTCCGGCTGCCATTGCCTCCAGTGCTGCCATACCGCAGCCTTCCCGGCGGGACGGCATACAGAAAATATCTGCCGCCCCCAACAGATCGGGAATATCTGTCCGATAGCCCAGAAGATGCACCCGTTCTGTGAGGTGAAGCTTCTGGGTGAGTTTTTGCAGGAACAGCATATCCGATCCCTCGCCGCAGATGACATAATGGAGATTTTGCAGATTCCGCAGACGTGCCATTGCCTGCAACACCACCCGGAGCCGCTTCTGCATCCGGAGCGTTCCTACAGAGAGCAATACAGCGGCATCCTCGGGAATATGCAGTTCCCGGCGCATCTCACTGCGGCTGCGTATAGGTGTGGCGTATTTGTCATAATCCAGTCCCACATCCGGCAGAGAGACCACCTTTTCGGCATGAAGCCGCTTTTCTGCATAGGCAGCGTCCTCGGGACAGACGGTGAACATCACATCGGTATCTTTGCTGTACCGCCGTTCCAGGGAGGAAAAAAACAGCCGTTCTGCCGGTACACAGCCACGGTATACCCGGAAATCGTGGGCAGTATAAAACACAGGAATCTGCCGCTTTCGTGCAGCCTTTCGTCCGTACATGCCGGCAATGGTGCCGTGACAGTGGAGCAGATCGGGCTTCAGTTCTCCCAGCAGTTCATCCAGCATCTGAAATGCTCTGTGGTTCCGGCGCAGCCCGTGGACGCTGTCGCAGAAGGGGAGATCATGCCAGATGAGCTTCGGATTGTTCTGATTAAATTCATGCAGTGCAGCCGGCGAAAGATTCGGCTGCTCCAGATTGCAGATCATATGGATCTCACAGCCCAGGGTCTGGAGGGCAGTGAGGTCATTTTTTGTAAATTGTACCAGAGTGGCAGCTGAAGCTGCAAAGAGAACCACACGTTTCATGCAACATTTCCTTTCGGTTCAGAATGAGAATGCTATTATTATACCATAATCTTGATAGAAAGTCCAGTGTCTTATGCAAGTGCTGTGTAAATCAGTGGAAGTGCGGGCGAACACAGTTCGCCCCTACTGCTATTGATTTGAAAACCAGAAGCGTAGGACGGGGGCTTGCTCCCACCGTTCCCGAAGAACCTAAGGAGAACCCTTTGTAGGGGCGGATATCATCCGCCCGCCATATTCCCCACAATTACACAAATTCGGTGCAACTGTAGCCCGCCAAAAATTCAGGCAAACCAAAACGGGAGATCAATGGTCGCCCCTACTACCCTGTCACATCTTAAAATTTATTCCGTTGAAAACGTCCCACCGGGACGTTTTCAAAATTTTGCTTGTTGAAAAAGGTTTACAAGGGGAAAGCGGTCTTGTTCGCTTTCCCCTCGAAAAGCTGTCGCTTTTCTCACCCCTTTTCTCCGCGGCGCAAAGAATGCGCCGGGGTGTTTCGCTGTCTGCGGACAGCGACCAGGGACGCTGTCCCTGGACTCTGCCAGGGCTTCCGCAACCCTGGACCTGCGCCAGCTGTGCTCAGCTGGACCAGCAGCCTGAGCAACCTTTTTGAAAACGGGTAGGATACATTTTTAAGTATTACAAAATACTACAATGAGTTTTCCTTATGTTCTTCGGAGGATTTTCGGGCGAACACAGTTCGCCCCTACAATGTTCCATGTTTTGTTTGAAAAATATTGTAATATGTCATAAAATGGATTTTTGCGATGCTTACAGCCGCTGGCTTGACAGAATCGTGGAAATCTGGTATAATAAAAAGAAATCAACTTTTTCATAAGTATATTGTGCAGGGTGATAGATGCACAAATGGAAAAACAATATCCGCCCATCCGATGTGAAACGAAGCAAGATAAAATTGCCCGAAATGCCGTGTTTTCCGGCATCCGGCAAGAAGCCGCTTCAGAAAGGACTGACCATATGAAGAGAGAAACACTGCTGCATTCCGCAAAGATCCAACAAATGATCGCACAGTACAAGCACGACATGCAACTGGTAGACCAGCTCACTGCTGACGCTGAGCCGCACTATCAGATCGAACAGGAACTCTATGTCAAGCACGAAGTCAAGCGTGGACTGCGTGATCTGGACGGACGGGGCGTGCGTGCCGGTCTGACTACCATCAGTAAGGTCTGTGCAACGCAGATGGTGGACGGCAGGGAAGTTCCCGGTCCGGGACGGCTCTATTATCGGGGGATTCCCATCGAAGAACTGGTAGAGGGATTTGTGACCCACGATCGTTTCGGCTTTGAGGAAATCGTCTATCTGCTGCTTATGGGACATCTGCCGAAGCAGGATGAACTGACCCAGTTCCATCAGCTGATGGTGGATTATCAGCTGCTGCCCAATCATTTCAACAGCGGCGTTATCATGAAAATGCCCAGCGACAACATTATGAACACCATGGCGAAATGTGTCCTGGCACTCCACGCCTATGACCCGAAGCCGGACGACACCAGCCTGCCCAATGTTATGCGCCAGTGTATCCAGCTCATCTCCCAGTTTCCCTCTCTGGCGGTGTTCGGCTATCAGGCATCCATGTACTTCCGGAATGACAAGAGCATGTTCATTCAGAAGCCCGACCCGAAGCTGACCATTGCGGAGAATATCCTCTATATGATGCGTCCCGACGGAAAGTATACCAAACTGGAGGCAAAGCTTCTGGATCTGTGTCTGGTGCTCCACGCAGAGCACGGCGGCGGTAACAACTCGGCATTTACTGTCCACGTGGTTTCCTCTTCGGGAACGGACACCTATTCCACCATTGCAGCGGCACTGGGCTCCCTGAAAGGTCCGAAGCACGGCGGCGCAAACATCAAGGTCATGGAGATGTTTGCAGATCTGAAGGCGCACTGTCCCGACTGGAAGGACGAGGACGCTCTGCGTGCCTATTTGCAGGGGCTGCTGAAGGGTGAGGGCTTCGACCATACGGGGCTGATCTATGGCATGGGTCATGCCATTTATTCTGTTTCCGACCCCCGTGCGGTGATCCTGAAATCCTTTGTGGAACAGCTGTCTACGGAAAAGGGCTGCCACGATGAGTTCCAGCTCTATGCAACGGTAGAACGCCTTGCCGGTGAGGTTATTACCCAGAACCGGAAGATTTATAAGGGCGTTTGTGCCAATGTGGATTTCTATAGTGGGTTTGTATATCGGATGCTGGGGTTGCCCATGGATCTGTTTACGCCTATTTTTGCCATTGCCCGGATCGCTGGCTGGTCTGCACACCGGCTGGAGGAGCTGATCAATTGCCGGAAGATCATTCGCCCGGCGTATCTCTCCGTATCCGAACCCCAGAATTATGTGCCGTTAGAAGAGCGATAAAAATGAAGGCAATACCGTGCAAAGCCGTCAGGCGGTCTTTGTGCGGTGTTGCCTTATGTTTCAACCAAATTACCCCTCCACCATTGCTGCGCAATGGTTCCCCTCCCCTTTCAGGGGAGGCAGCTAAGGCCGTTTTAAGTTAATGACATTGCAGCTAAGGCTCCCCTGAAAGGGGAGCTGGCACGGCGCAGCCGTGACTGAGGGGTTCTTTCCTATTAAATTGATTCCCATGCTGCAACAGTCCCTTTTTTCAAGTTCATAACCAAAAATCCGCCGTACCACAATCGTGATACGGCGGATCGTCGTTTTATCGTTGTCTTACATATTCCCGGTCTCAGGAAAATGCATTCTGCACCTCCGGTTTATACTACCGGAAGGGCAATCAGATTATCGATGAGGTACTGCATAATGACTGTTACGTCAGTGGTATCCAGTACGTTGTCACGCTGACAATCTGCGTTGGACAGCTGGGTATAATTGAGGAATACACAGCCGTTCAGATATTTTTGCAGCAGAACTGCATCTGCGGCATCTACTGTGCCGTCACAGTTCACGTCGCCGTAAATCGAAGCATAAGTCGGATCGGCAACGCCTACAACAGCGACAGAGGACTGTACCGTTGCAGCAGTGGTTTCTGCTGTGGTTGTCTGACTCGGTGCTGCGGTCGTCTCTGCCGCAGCAGTGGTGGTTGTGGTAGTTGTTGTTGTGGTGGTAACTGCTTCTGTTGTTGTCGTCGTCGTTGTGGTGGTCGCCGCAGTAGTGGTAGCTGCCGGAGCAGTTGTCTGTGCAGCTGCTGCCTTCAGATAATCCATAGAGCAGTAACCATTCACGCCGTTATACGAAACAGCCGCCCAGCTGCCGTTTCCGGAAGAAACAGTTACTGTCGCACCGTTCGGAATGGAACCCACCTTCGAAGCGGAGGTAGAGGGTGCGCTGCGGATGTTCAGAGAAGAAGCGGTCACGGTATATGTACCGGCATAGCTCTCAGAAAAATCAGAGGTGTCCGGTGTGCTGGGCTGTGCAGATGTGCCCTCTGTCACAGACGCATCCCCCCAGCCCAGGGAGATCACGGTGTTATAGGCATCGTTCAGCCGGCTGGTGTAATAGCCGGAGCTGTTTCCGCGGTCAGTGAGTGCCGCATTGTGCAGAGTTGCCAGGGTGATGTCTGCATAGGAACCGCTGCCCTTTGCGGCAGAGAGAATTCGTGCAGCCACGCCGCTTCCGCGGTTATAGAGCTCTGCATAATAAACCAAAACGCCGGCATTTGTCAGACCATATTTCTTTCCGGCATTGATATAGCCCTGTACATCACTGAATGCCAGAGCGTCCTGTTTGGATTTTCCCACAGAAGTGGTCAGCAGGTTCGATGCTGCTGTGCCCTCTGCCACAGAAAAGGTCCGGGTGTTCCAGCTGGAGGCGGTCATGACTTCATTATAAAAAGTGCTTCCCAGAATGCTCTGTGCAGATGCTGTGTCAGCGTTTGCAATCGAGCGCATCAGCTGGAGTGCACGGGTTGCGTGCCATTGCAGGATACCGATGCTCACTGCACCGTTATCGTTGCGGTTAATGGAACCATAGGTTCCTTCGTTTCGTGTGATAATTTCCACTGCGACCTGTGTCATCTCATCCACAGAAACTGCCGACGCCCGCAGGGGGACAGCAAAGGAAGAAAAGACCAGTGTCAGAAATGTAAGACAGGATAAAACGACTGCCATGATTTTTTTACGCATACTTTCGCTCCTTTAAGATTTTTGCGTCTACAGCAGCCGCTGCATCGCAGTACGGCAGAGCCGCCGCTTGCAATGCGCGTCATATTCAATTGTAAGAGAACTGAATAAAAACAACGGCACACGCCTGTCCGGTCCTGGGGCGGATGGCTGTTTTACGCTCTGCCGGCATTGTCCTGACGGATCAGAGGATCTGTCGTAACACGGACAATCCGCCTGGGATCTTCGATCCCCTTGGAACTTGTGCGCCGCCTGCATTGCCCCGTCTGCCGGAATGCTTTGGACAGACGGACGGCAGACGGTTGTCCTCCGGAACACATGCAGAAAGCATGTCCGCCGGGAGGCAGTGGTCACCGTACATATGCTATTATACCATGCTTGTAACCGATTTGCAAGACTTTTGCTCGGTTTGTTCCAATTTTTTACGATTCTGAATAGTTTTGTACAAAATTCGACTCCTGATCTTGTGCAGTTACCACAAATATTGAAACAAAGAATATGTCCCGTTTTGTAATCTTTTGTTTGAAACTGTCATAATACGGTATTGGTACGAACCCCTCCACCATTGCTGTGCAATGGTCCCCCCTCCCCTTTCAGGGGAGGCATGAATCGAGAAATCCACCATTTGCTTAATTTCGACGTTCTTAGCCGCCCTTGAAAGGGGAGAGGAACCGCCGACAGGCGGTGGAGGGGTTTATAGCGAAAAAAATAAATTGATTTGCGTGTTTTTCTGTAAAAACATCTTGTTTTTTTTCAAATATTGTGGTATAATACGGTTACTACCTTATTCACCCTAGCTGCCGGCAGAAGGGGAAAACCGGCACATGAAACAGAAAGGAACAGACATATGACATATGAGGAAGCGTTGCAGTATCTAACTGCACACGGACAGGAGCATTTGCTTCGGTTTTATGACAATTTGCTGCCCCAGCAGCAGGAAAAGCTGTTGGAACAGATCGCCGGTCTGGGACTGGAACGCCCCCAGTTCCGGGATCGCAGTGCGCTCACCCAGAAGCGGGGGAAATTTTCTCCCCTGGGTGCACTGACATTAGAAGAGATCCGCGCCAACGAGGAAACCTATCGCAAGATCGGCATTGAGGCGATTCAAAATGCCAAGGTGGGTGCGGTACTCCTTGCCGGCGGTCAGGGTTCCCGGCTGGGCTTTGACCATCCCAAGGGGATGTTTAATATGGGAAAGACCCGGGAGCTGTATATTTTCCAGTGTCTTATCCAGAATCTCCTCCGGGTGACGAACGAAGCCAGTGCATATGTGCCGCTGATGATCATGACCAGCGAACAGAATGATGCAGAAACACGTGCATTTCTGAAGGAACACAACTATTTCGGCTACAGCGCAGACAATGTGCATTTCTTCAAACAGGAAACAGAACCGGCGGTAGACGAAGCAGGAAAGGTACTCATGTCTGCGCCGGATCAGATCGTACTGTCACCAAACGGCAACGGCGGCTGGTTCTCTTCTATGCAGCGTGCCGGACTGTTGAAAACCGTAGAGGAGATCGGCATTGAATGGCTCAATGTCTTTGCAGTGGACAATGTGCTCCAGCAGATCGCAGATCCGGTATTCATTGGTGCTACCATTGCTTCGGGCTGTGCATCCGGCGGAAAAGTTGTCAGCAAGGCAGCGCCGGACGAGCGTGTGGGTGTGCTTTGTCTGGAGGATAACAAGCCCTCCATTGTGGAATATTATGAGATGACAGAGGAAATGCGCACTCTGCGCAATGCGGACGGCAGTCTTGCCTATCGGTTCGGCGTGATTCTGAACTATCTGTTCCGGGTGGATGCACTCATGGACACCCTGGGATCGGATTTTCCTCTGCACATTGCCCACAAGAAAATCCCGTATCTCAACCAGGATGGAAAATTTATAAAGCCTGAGGAACCAAACGGCTATAAATTCGAGACACTAGTGCTGGATATGGTACACATGCAGGACAGCTGCCTTGCATTTGAGGTAGAGCGTGCCAAGGAGTTTGCACCGGTGAAAAATGCTACTGGAGTGGATTCCGTGGAGACGGCACAGGCGCTGTTGGAACAGAATGGTGTGGTATTGTAAACGATGTTGCATGTTGTCAAATTGGAACAAGTGCTTGCTATGGCGGACAAGTTCACCTGGTGGGTCTACCAGGAACAGAAGAAATGTACCCCTATTTCCAGCGGTACGAAGGCACAACCTTATCACAGAAAAAAGAAAAAAAACAGGTAACACTGCGATTATGGGCGGCTGCTGACTGCTCTTACAGAAAAGGACTGTTCGGGAACGGTTTTGTTCCGGAGCAGTCCTTTTTTCGGGATATTATTTTACAAATGGCTGTAAAGAAAAATCCCGAAAATGGCGTTTATGCGTCATTTTCGGGAATGTGATTTGGTGACCCGTACGGGAATTGAACCCATGATTCCGCCGTGAAAGGGCGGTGTCTTAACCTCTTGACCAACGGGCCGTATGGTAGCGGCAGCAGGATTCGAACCAGCGACCAATCGGGTATGAACCGAGTACTCTAGCCAACTGAGCTATGCCGCCACATCAAAAAGCAGTTCTGAAACAGCATTTCACACCGTTTCTGCATTTCCTGCGACTATGATAGTATACTACATTTCCAGACAATTGTCAAGGTTTTTTTTGAAATTCGTCTGTTTGCACAAAACACAGACCGTTCTTTGTATCTTATTTGGTGATATAGTTGACCTGTGCAGTTTCTCGCTGCTTTTCTGGGAGATATGCCGGATTTTCGAGACTGTCACGATAAATACGCTTCAGTCTTGTTTCGGCTTGAAAATTGCCGCTGCAATCACGCCGAATACCATTGCCGCCGTAATTCCGGCTGAGGATGCCGTAAGTCCGCCCATAAAGATGCCCAGAATGCCCTTTTCGTCCACGGATTCCTTGACGCCTTCCGCCAGGAGATTCCCGAAGCCTGTCAGAGGCACGCTGGCACCACCGCCGGCAAGCTCCACCATCTTTGGGTAGATGCCTACCGCTGACAGGAGCACACCTGCCACAACATAAGCAGTCAGTATTCGTGCTGGGGTCAGCTTTGTATAGTCAATGAGCACCTGTCCGATGGCGCACAGCACACCGCCCACGATAAATGCCCAGATTAAGTCCTTGATCATAACCTTTCCTCCTTTGACAGCACTATGCGCTTATTCCGAGAGTCTTTTCCACAATTTTTTCTGTTTTCCACTGGAAATTGTGGAAAACAGTCTGAAGATGGATGCGTAGTTCATTTTGCACAAGCACGGTATTGCCTGCGATGAAATATTCAAGGCAATACCGCACAAAGATTGCGCGTCAGGTGCGCCGTCAGATTTTTCGTCAGATGAAACAAAAAGCGCAGTGAATACTTTGTGTATTCACGAGCATTTTTGTGAAATATGACGCAAAATATGCAAGCATATGACGTGCAAAGACGTCAGGCGCTCTTTGTGCGGTGTTGCCTCAAACAATATTGGGAATATTTTTGTTTTCTGAGCGCAGTAAACCCCGAAATTATACACGATGCATTTCATTTATGCCCTGTTTTCCACAATGCAATGCCTTATTTTTGAAAACTGGTCAATTCCACAAGATGTGAAATGCCGGGGATGCTTTCGCCCTGTTGGGATGCCGTGGGGGACATGAGAGCGCCTGTTGCGGCGAAGAGAATTTTTTTCAATCCGCCACGCTGCAGGGACGGGAGAAAATGGCCGCAGAGAATGCTGGCGCTGCATCCACAGCCGGAACCGCCGGCGTGAGTGTCCTGGGTATCCGGGTCAAACATCATTGCGCCGCAGTCCTTGTGCACATTTGCAATATCATAGCCCTGTTTCATGACCAGATCACAGAGCAATTCGCTGCCTACCAGTCCCAGATCGCCGGTGACTATAGCGTCATAGGCAGTGGGTTGGGTTCCGGCAGATTTGAGATAACGGACGATCGTATCCGCAGCGGCAGGCGCCATGGCTGCGCCCATGTGATTGGCATCGGTCACGCCCAGGTCAACCATGGTGCCGATACAGCCACCAGTGACGCAGACGCCCTCGGGTTCGCCGTCAGGCTGCTGGAGAATCACAGCGCCGGAAGCGGTGCATGTCCACTGCGCCGTGGGCGGACGCTGACCGCCGTAGGAGAGGGGAAAACGGAACTGGCGTTCTGCTGTGGAAAAATGGGAGGACGTGACTGCCGCTGTATATTCGCCCACACCGCTTTCCGCCAGGAGCGATGCCACGAGAATGCCCTCTGCCATGGTGGAACAAGCGCCGTAGATCCCCAGCAGGGGAATCTCCAGGGGACGGAGACCGTAGGTAGAACCAATGCATTGATTCAGGAGATCGCCGGCGCAGATGCAGCTGAGATCGCTGTCTTTCAGACCGCTTTTGGATAATGCCAGTTGAATGGTCTGCCGCTGCATGGTGCTTTCCGCCTGTTCCCAGGTATCCTGTCCGAAATGGGCATCGGGTTCGATGTGGTCGAAGCAGCTGCCCATGGGGCCGTCGCCTTCTTTCTGACCGACAGTGGATGCATAGCCGATGATCTGCGGGGGAGCA
Organism: uncultured Ruminococcus sp.; assembly: GCF_937915125.1. GTDB lineage: Bacteria > Bacillota > Clostridia > Oscillospirales > Ruminococcaceae > Ruminococcus_C. The sequence goes on from NZ_CALDMP010000013.1 coordinate 50,745, forward strand.
GTGTATTGAAAAACGGCTCGGGATAATGTGCGTACCATGTGAATCACCTCAGCAGTAGTATGCACCGCAGGGATGAAATTATACAAAAAAATGGCGTACTATATCAGTACACCATTTGGAAAAAAATTCAATAGGGTTAACAAATCCGAACCCGAGCGAAGCGAGACCTCTTTTTTCTTTTTTCTTCTTTTTCTTTTTTCAGCAAAAAGAAAAAGAAGAAACACCCCTTGCAAAAAGCCAAACCCAGAACAGCAAAGCGCAAAGCCGTCATAAAAAAGGAACCGCCGCCCGTCTCAAAAAAACAAAATGAAAAGTACATCACCCTATCCAACCCAACAACGGCTTTGCGCCCCAGGCGAACAGCGAGCACAAGCGAGCGAATTTCGCCGGACAGTCTTGCGGAGGCACATTCAGAATATTGCGTTACCCATTGGAGCCAAAATCCGAGGAACACATGTTTCACGTGAAACATTTATAATTGAGAGAGAAGTTGCGTTGAAAACGTCCCACCGGGACGTTTTCAAAATTTTACTTATTGAAAAAGGTTTACAAGGGGAAAGCGGTCTTGTCCGCTTCCAATCGAAGCCCAGCGGAAATGGCTTCGACAGACTTCACCAAAGATGTTCAGCCCCCTCGAAAAGCTGTCGCTTTTCTCACCCCTTTTCTCCGCGGCGCAAAAGTATGCGCCGGGGTGTTTCGCCGTCTGCGGACGGCGACAAGGGGCTTTGCCCCTTGACCCCACCAGCATTTTTGAAAAATTGCTGGATCAAAAAACTTCATTGCCGCCTGCGGCGTGGTTGGAATCTTACGGCAACACCGCACAAAGAGCGCCTAACGGCTTTGCACGTCATATGCTTGCATCTTTTCCGTCATATTTCACAAAAATGCTCGTGAATACACAAAGTATTCACTCCGCTTTTTGTTTCATCTGACGAAAAATCTGACGGCGCATCTAACGCACAATCTTTGTGCGATGTTGCCTTACGAATATTATAAATCTGAGACAAGTCTGGGTGATAACTTCTTATGCATAAATTTCTTTACTTTGCGCATACTTTCCTCGAAAGGAGCGCTTACTATGAAAATCAGTCAGGAACTTTACAAAACCATGCAGGATCAGACTGCGCCCAGGTCGAAATCCTGGAAAAACATCCCCCTTGCCTTCCTCATCGGCGGTCTCATCTGCACCATCGGCGAAGCCGGCATCCATATTCTCACAGAATACTGCGGCATGGACAAAAAGCCTGCCTCCGCCTGGGTCTCCATTGCCCTTGTCGCCATCAGCGCCATTCTCACAGGCCTTGGCTGGTATGCCAAACTGGGCAAGCACGCCGGCGCAGGTACACTAGTACCCATCACCGGATTCGCCAACGGCGTCGTTTCCTCCGCTATTGAAGCACGTTCTGAGGGCTGGATCCTGGGCATTGGCACACGTATTTTCGCCATTGCCGGACCAGTGATCCTGTATGGCACAGGGGCATCCATGCTCTATGGACTGATCTATTACGTCTGGACGCTGTTCAAATAGAGCAAATTGATCTCCGGCGGATTGCAGAATCTCGGCTTTCCGAGGCCGCCGGATACATACATCTGGGTCTTGCCTTTTTGGTACCAGCCCTTGTCATATTTCGGGAAAAACCGCCGCTCCGGAGACAATACGCCGCCCACCAAGGGCAAGCGTATCAGACCACCATGAACATGGCCGCACAGCACCAGATCTGCACCCCATCCGGCATAGGTGTCCAGCAGAAAAGGATTGTGCGCCAGCAGGATGGTACATCCCTGGGGCTGCCCCAGCGCCTGTGCCAGATCGGCAGCAGTATATTCCGCCAGATGGCGAAAGCCCCTGTTTTCGTCACGGTAAATATTCGATGCCAGCGTGGCACCTGCCAGATATAAGGGTGCACCGCCGGGGTTCCGAGTCAGGGGAATTGTTTCATTCAGCAGCAGGTGACAGCCGGATGCACCGATCACTTTTTGCAGTTCCATCCACACGCCCTGAGACAAATCCAGTTCATGATTTCCCGGGCAAAGATACACGGGGCAGATACTGCGCAGCTGCTGTAAAAATGACGCAATTCCGGAGAAATCCTGCATATCCCGGGAGATGAGATCGCCTGTGATTACGATATAATCGGGCTGTAGTTCACGTGCTTTCTGCACGATACGGCAATTTTCCCGTCCCAGTTCCCGATGATGGATATCCGAAATTTGCAATAGCGTTACGCCGTCCCATTCCCGTGGCAGACGCTCCAGAGTGATCTGTTTTTTCCGCACCAGCAGCAGATTCTGTTCCACGCAGAACCAGAGCAGCACCAGCAGAAACAATGCCCCCAATATTCCCAGCCAGATCATGCGGCACCTCCGGCAGACTTGCGCTCCCGGCGGCTGTCCTGCAAATGGAGCAGCAGAACGTCAATGCCGGAAAAAATCAGCAGATACAGGGAAGTGAGCATCATCCGCCCGGAATAGAGCGCCACTGTTTCCGCAGCACCGCCCTGGGGTTCTTGGAATGGGTGGTACAGGGACATATCCGGGTTATGCAGGAACATTCCCAGGGATACCAGCACGCTGAGCACCAGAGGAATTAGCACGCCGCCGAAAAATACATGCAGCCGGCGTATTCCACGGTTTTCCAGGGTATCGGATTGGTAAACGTGGTACACCGCACACAGCAGCAATGGCGTGAGAAACAGCAATCCTGCCGGGAAGGATGTCCACTGGTAGATCACCCAGTGCAGCAGCTGCAAAAACAGGCTGCATAGCGTGACAAGTATGATTTTTTTCCAGGTTTTCATAGGTTCACCTCTTGGTTTGTTTCACGTGAAACATTACTCTTTTAAGGCAATACCGCACAAAGATTGTGCGTCAGATGTACTCTACGAGCATAAA
>NZ_CALDMP010000014.1 GCF_937915125.1 uncultured Ruminococcus sp.
TGTGACAGCTTATCTATTTTATCACATCTTGTCGATTTTGTCAAGTGAACTTTTTGTGAAGATTTTTGAACTCCCGTTCATTCTTCACGCTTTTTTCACTTTATCTCAACTACTGCAATCAACAGACAGCTTATTTATTCTATCACACTATTGCGATTTTGTCAAGTTAATTTTTTGTGAACCAAGCCGAACTCCCGTTTGCTTTTCTCACTCTTTTTCCTTAACTTTCGCTCTCGTGCGACAGCTTTATTATTATAGCACAGGTGCTTTCTATTGTCAAGTAAATTATATGCTAATATTTTTTGTTGATTCTTGTTAATTATGCACAGGTATTAAAAAAGCGGCACATCTGCACCGCTTTCCTTCGATTTACCGCATAATTTTACTTTATCACACACAAGTACTCGATAATCTGCACTATTCTGTACCACATTGTGAGGGTGTGCTCTAATTCTCCCCTTTTTCCACCGGCAGAATTTCCGCCTTGATCTTCGAGATCCAGTTATCCTCCATTGCCAACACCGTAAACCGCACATGCTGCCACTCCACAGAGGGATTTTCATGGGCTTCAGGGATACGTCCCAGCAAGTCCACCACAAAGCCGCTGACTGTATCGAAAGGCATTTCCTCCGGCAGCTCCAGTCCCAGCAAAGGGAATGCCTCTTCCGGGTCGGCATGTCCATCAATGGTATACAGCGAATCCGTGATGCGGTGCACTGCTGTTTCCTCCTCGTCATATTCATCCTGGATATTGCCCACGATCTCCTCCAAAATATCTTCCATGCAGACCACACCAGCTGTACCGCCGTATTCGTCCACAACAATCGCCATCTGCATTTTTTTTCGGGACATATCCGACAGCACATCGTCACACTTTGCCGTCTCCGGCACAAACAACGCCTCACGCATAAAATAACGCACAGAAAATCCAGTAATATTCTTGCATCCGATAAGTCCCAGCAAGTCCTTGGTGTTCAGAATGCCGATGATATTATCCACACTGTCCTGATATACGGGCATACGGGAATAATTTTCGTCTCTTGCAAGATCCACTACTTCCTGGATCTCCATTTCCACATCCACTGCCACCAGTTCCTTGCGGTGGGTCATGACTTCGGAGATGGTAATGTCGTCAAACTCAAAAATATTATTGATCATTTCACGCTGCTGTTCTTCGATTGCGCCTGTAGCATTGACAGCATCTACCATTTGCAGGATCTGTTCCTCCGTTATCATTTCTTTTAAAACCTGTTTACCGCCAAAAAGCTGGTTCATCCCAGTATGCAGCGCCCGAAGCGGCAGAAGCAGTGTCATAATCAGGCGCACATGCCCCACTGATTTTATTGCAATTTTCTGCGAAATTTTCCGCCCCAGACCTTTCGCCATACCGTCTGCCAGCAAAGCCAGCACCAATGCACCCAGACCAAACAGCAAAATCAGAACAAGAGTCTGGGCAAAAGGGTGAGGCATTCCCTCATATAGCATATCATCCAACGCAACATTGGTATATCGAAACATCACTGCTGCGCGAAGAGATGGCAGAAATCCTTTTGCGCTTGCATAAAAATACGTCAAGACTTCCAAGGAAGTACAAAAAACTGCAAATTCCACTGTCTCCGCATTCAGCAGTACAGCTTTCTTTTCCCAATAATAGGATAGCTTTTTCTCTTTTTCCATCATACTTTTCAGCCGACCGCCCAGCGTCCGAACCGCTGCCATTGCCGCTGCAAACCAGCCATGCAGCAGGCAGAAAATCAAAGCCAAAGATACCAGTAACGTATCACAGGAATCCATATCATTCTCCTTAACCTGAATTTAACAGAATTTGAAAAAACGCTGCCAATCTGACACTGGCAGCGTTCTTCTTTGTATACGAGTTTATCGTTCTTCACAAATCAATTTGATTGCCGTGCGTTCCTCACCGTCGATCTGAATATTCGCAAACGCCGGAATGCAGATCAGATCCACGCCGATGGGCGCCAGATAACCACGTGCAATAGCAATGGCTTTTACAGCCTGGTTTGCAGCACCGGCACCAACAGCCTGTACCTCAACCATCTTTTTTTCACGGATGACGCCGGCAATAGCACCGGCAACTGAGTTCGGGGAAGAGTGCGATGATACTTTCAAAACTTCCATGATAAAATGCCTCCCTTAGTACGATTCTTTGTCAAATGCTGTTTCGTACTGTTATACAATTTTGGCAGCAGTCTGCCTGTTCGAGATTTTTACACCATCATTATACAATAAAGCATGTAAAAATGCAAGCCCTATGCGCAAAGTTTGTGCATTATCGAACAATCAAACGCTCAATTTTCGTACATTTACCACACTTTTCATCAAAGCTAATGACAACGCCATTGATAAAACACGGTTCCTCGGACTCGGTGAAGCGCGTTGGAAAGTGGAACCGGAACCGATCCAGCGCCGGCTGAACTGCCACACCCAGGATGGATTTTTCCGGTCCGGTCATGCCGACGTCAGTCAGATAGCCCGTATGTTCCTCCAGAATGGTCTCGTCTGCGGTCTGCACATGGGTATGGGTTCCCACCACTGCGGTAACTCTTCCAGCAAGGAAAAATCCCATGGCTTTTTTCTCCGCCGTAGCCTCGGCGTGAAAATCCACCAGAATATTCAGCGTCTCGATCTCCTCCAGAAGCTGTTCCACAACGGTAAAAGGATTGTCGAGGGGGTCGAGATAAGCCGTACCGGAGAGATTCAGCACTGCCACCTGGCACGGCCCGAAGTCAATGGTACAGACGCCGTGTCCTACGCAGCCCTCAGGATAATTCGCCGGACGGAGCACCACGGGATTCTCATAGATAGACAGAGCTTCCCGACGTTTAAAGCAGTGATTGCCGGTGGTAATGACATCTGCTCCGGCGGAAAAAATCTGTTCCATGGAGTGTTTGGTGATGCCGTTCCCCTGGGCGGAATTTTCGCCGTTGACTACGGTCATGTCGATCTGATGCGTTCGTTTGATGGACGGGAGATGTTCCTGTAAGAACCGACACCCAGCCGCTCCCACTACATCTCCGATGTGTAATAATTTCATGGACTAACCTCTCTCTATTTCATTGTCCTGATTATACCATGGAGCAGCAAGGTGTGTCAAGCGTTTCCTGTCACATCCTGCGAATCATATTTTTTCCAAAGATAAAACCGTCAAACCCATATTTTCCGCTGTTCCCTGTGTTTCTCGACCGCCAGAACAACGGTGCTCCGGCGGAGCATTTCCTGTTCTGCAAGATGGTACGCTCTTTCCACATCCGTTTGCAGGGAGCCCATCAAAATTCCCACTGTATCCGCCGCTTCATGGATGGCAAAATACCGTTCTCTGGCATTCTCGTTCCAGAGCGCTGTCTGATCTTCATAGGGCACCGCCACATGGCGCCGGATTCCCGGGCATTCTGACCGCAGTGCAAGCACAATTTCCGCCGCCCACATGGGTACGCCGTATTCGCGGTTGCATTCGTCTGGCAGATTTTCATCATGTTTCTGTAGCTTATCTGTTGAGTAGAACAAATGATAAATAAACCCCATCAATTACCCAAAATGGCGTAGTTGACGGGGTTTTTGTAGGGGGAAACTGCGTTCGCCCGGGTGATGGTTATCTCAAATTGACGGGCGAACAATGTTCGCTCCTACATATATTACCATAAACATGCAATTTCACGAAAAACAATGCCTTGAAAATTTTCCCGCAATCTGTTATAATAAAAATGAAAAGAGCACACCTGAGTGACTCACCGTTTCCGGTAAGTCTGCCGAAGTCATTTCTGCGAAACTTCGGACGACGGTCGCTCCCAAAAATTTAGCGATTACGAAAATAACCGCCCAAGTTGGAAGCTAGGGGGCGGTTATTTTCATTTTTAACCAAAATTTCAGGCGACCAAATTTCATCCCAACAAAAAAATAAAGCGCACAAGCACGAACCTTGTACGCTTTACAATGGAAGAGATAATACAATGCAAATGGAGCGGATTACGAGGCTCGAACTCGCTACCTCCACCTTGGCAAGGTGGCGCTC
>NZ_CALDMP010000015.1 GCF_937915125.1 uncultured Ruminococcus sp.
AGTGAATACTTTGTGTATTCACGAGCATTTTTGTGAAATATGACGGAAAAGATGCGAGCATATGACGTGCAAAGCCGCTAGGCGCTCTTTGTGCGGTGTTGCCTTATGTACAATTACATTTCCTGACCGCAGGAGCCGCAGAACTTACTGCCCAGTTCATTCTGTGCGCCGCAGTGGGGACAGAACTGTGCCGTGGGTTCAGCGGCAGAGGCTTCTGCCTTTGTTTCCGGTGTCGCAGCGTAGACGAATTCCGGAGCCGATTCCGGTTCTGCCGCAGGAGCTGCCGGCTGCATTGCCGCAGTTTCTGCCTTTTTCCGTTTCGCCTTGACAACTGCGTTGGTGCAGATGCCGATGGATGCCACGATCATGCCGCAGAGCGCCACCGTCAGGCTGGACCACACCACCGGCATCAATAGCGTGGGAAGTCCCTCCGCCGCAAAAGAAAGTGCCGGGATCACGTCAAATACATGCACCAGCAACAGCAGCGCGCCGCTGGCTGCCAGTACAAGCAGACTGGGGATGGCAACTGCGCAGCCATAGCCTGTGAGGAATCTGCCCTTGCGCCAGTGCCCTTTGATTGCCAGACACAGCCACAGAATAAAGCTGATAATGGTGAGAATACCAAAGGTGATCACACCCGGCATAGTGCAGGAGAATCGCACGAAAAATTTCCCGAAGCCGGAGCCCACAGTCGCCTGGAGCGTCTCATTCCAGTCGGCGATATCATCTCCCATGCTCCACTGGATGGACTGGCGATCTGCTTCTGCAAAGGTCACGCCGGTCTCCTTCTGCATCCGTGCCGCCAGATCCACCTGCATCAGATCTGCAATGTCATTCACATCCAGTTCCGGCAGGGTGTCGCTTTCCTTGGTGAGATAAGCCCCGAATTCATCCAGATAATCGCGGAAAAATTCGTTGACTTCCGGCTGTGCCGTCACTATTTCGGCATATTCCTGGGACAAATTGGGCGCATCCCATAAGTACCAGTCGTACATCCATATGCCCAGCTTCTGGGTCTTGCCGTTCTCTGTGATCTCCGCCTGAGACAGGTCGACCTTAGAAAGCGCAGCCGAGGGACTCCCCTGGATCAGTGCCGTGCGCATTGTCATACTGCACAAGAAGAGAATGCCCAGAATACATGTCAGAATAAACAACAAAACCGAACCAATGACAGCACCGCCGCCGGGTTTCTTCCCGGATCTTGTAGTGCCCGGCTCGGATTGCAATTTTTCTTTCTTTGCTTTTGCCATGTTGTTTCCTCCGTTTCCTGCCGCCAAGGCATTGCACCGGACGGCTGTTCCAATGTTGTTTTTATTTTCTTCAATTATAGCATTCTTTGAAATGACTGTCAAGTGCAGCTTTCGAATGCACATGGAAATCATTTGCGCTCTCTCCTCAATTCTATCTACTACCCTGTCACATCTAAAAATATATCTTATCCACTTTCAAAAAGGTTGCTCATCATGCTGGTCCAGCTGAGCACAGCTGGCGCAGGTCCAGGGCTGCGCAAGCCTTGGCAGAGTCCAGGGACAGCGTCCCTGGTCGCCGTCCGCAGACGGCGAAATACCCTGCGCCGTATTCCGGCGCGCGGAGAGGGTGGTGAGAAAAAGCGACAGCTTTTTCGAGGCGGGGCGAACAAGACCGCCCCGCCTTGTGAGACCTTTTCAGTATATGAAATTTTGCAAACGTCCCGGTGGGACGTTTGCAACAGAATAAACTTTTAGATGTGACAGGGTACTACGAAAGCCCGGCACATCGGCTGGATTTATCATCAAACTTTCACACAGAACGCTTGCGTTCGACAAATTTATATGTTATGATGTGTACTATCATAAGCAATTGCCAATGGGTGCTTTGCACCGTTCTACAGGAGCGTGTATATGGAAGAACAAAAGAAACCCCGGAAGCCTTTGATCTCCTACTGGATCATCGCCCTCTGCGTATTTATGCTGTTACAGGCGTTTGTATTCCCGAATTTGTTCAACCACAAGGTGGAGGAAGTCGGCTATGACACCTTTATCAGCATGACGGAGGACAAGGAGATCGGATCCGTACAGATCGAATCCAGCCAGATCACTTTTACCGACAAGGACGAAAAACATATTTACCGCACCGGAACGTTAAACGATCCGGATTTAATCGACCGTCTCTATGATTCCGGCGCAGAATTCAAGTCAGAGATTGACAGCGGCACCAATCCCCTGCTTTACATTTTAATCAGCTATGTCCTGCCGATCGCCCTGATGTTCCTGGTGTTCCACTTCTTCAGCAAGAAAATGACACAGCGTATGGGCGGCGGCGATGGTTCCATGATGTTCGGCATGGGCAAGAGCAACGCCAAGGTCTATGTGAAGTCCACCACGGGCATCAAATTCCAGGACGTTGCCGGCGAAGAGGAGGCGAAAGAACTGCTCGCCGAGATTGTAGACTATCTCCACAAGCCAGAGCGTTACAAGGAGATCGGTGCATCCATGCCAAAGGGTGCGCTGCTGGTAGGCCCGCCGGGTACCGGTAAGACCCTGCTGGCGAAAGCAGTTGCCGGCGAAGCAAATGTGCCCTTTTTCTCCATTTCCGGTTCGGAATTCGTGGAGATGTTCGTAGGTATGGGTGCGGCAAAGGTTCGTGACCTGTTCAAGCAGGCAAACGAAAAAGCACCGTGTATCGTCTTTATCGATGAAATCGATACCATCGGTAAAAAGCGTGACGGCGGTCAGATGGGCGGCAACGATGAGCGGGAACAGACCCTGAACCAGCTGCTCACGGAAATGGACGGTTTCGACGGTTCCAAGGGCGTTGTGATTCTCGCCGCCACCAACCGTCCGGAATCCCTGGATCCGGCATTACTGCGTCCGGGACGATTCGACCGGCGAATTCCCGTAGAGCTGCCCGATCTCCAGGGGCGCATTGATATTCTGAAAGTCCATGCGAAAAAGATCAAGATGGCTGGCAACGTGGACTTTTCCGCCATTGCACGGACAGCCGCTGGTGCATCTGGTGCGGAGCTTGCGAACATCATCAACGAAGCCGCACTGCGTGCTGTACGACTGGGCAGATCCTGTGCCACACAGGAAGATCTCATGGAGAGCGTGGAAGTTGTCATTGCCGGATATCAGAAGAAAAACCGGGTACTCTCCAACAAGGAGAAGCTCACTGTTTCCTACCACGAGGTAGGGCATGCCCTGGTTGCAGCAATGCAGTCTCAGTCCGCACCGGTGCAGAAGATCACCATTATTCCTCGGACATCCGGCGCATTGGGATATACCATGCAGGTGGACGAGGGCGAGCATTTCCTCATGACGAAAACGGAGATGGAGAACAAGATCGCCACGCTTACCGGCGGACGTGCCGCAGAGGAATTGGTATTCCACGAGATCACCACAGGCGCCTCCAACGATATTGAACAGGCGACGAAGCTGGCACGTTCTATGGTGAGCCGCTTCGGCATGAGCGAAGAATTCGGCATGGTGGCAATGGAAACGGTACAGAGCCAGTATCTGGGCGGTGACGCAAGCCTCACCTGTTCCATGGAGACCCAGACGAAGATCGACAAGAAGGTCACGGAAATCATTCAGACCCAGTATGACCGTGCCATGCAGATGCTCCAGTCAAACCAGGGAAAACTCCACGAGATCGCAAAGTATCTCTACGAGCACGAGACCATCACCGGAGACGAATTCATGCAGATTTTGAACCGTCCGCTCATAACAGAACAAGCTTAAATAATGGAAAAACCCCGTGTATTGTGCACACGGGGTTTTGTTGTGTTATTTTGAGGGCGTTATCAGAACCTTACAAGTACATAGAGGGATATAAGATATTATCCCAGGAAACATCCTGACCTACGGATTTCTTTGCGTAGTACAGCAGGATATAGTAAGCGTCATTGGCGGTGATACTGCCGTCGTCGTCCACATCTGCCGCCTGTATTTGTGCATCGGTGAGACCGGAGTCCTGACCGACGGAGATTTTGGCGTAGGCGAGGAGACAGAAGTAGGCGTCGTTTGCGTCAATGGTGCTGTCGCCGTCGATGTCGCCGGTGGAATAAATGATTTCAGGAGCTTCACTCTCAAAGTGAATGGTGGCGTTTATCAAGCAATAATTGTTTGAATATATTTCAATGGCATTCCATTCTTCTTTCGTGCCCTTGTAATAAACATCGGTCAAACTTTCGCAGCTTAAAAATGCTGCAGTTCCAATGCTTGTCAAGCTATTTGAGAGGGTGATTGTAGTCAGACCCCCGCAATTAGAAAATGCACCATCCCCAATGCTTGTCAGGCTGTCTGGGAAGGTGATTGTAGTCAGACCATAGCAATCAGAAAATGCACTATCTCCAATGCTTGTCACACTATCTGAAATAGTAATTTTGGTCAGACTTGGACAGTAGCAAAACGCAAGATATCCAATATTAGTTACGCTGTCCGGGATGATGATTTCAGTCAGACTGGTACAATGCCAAAACGCACTATTTCCTACACTTATTACTCCGTCCGGAATGATAACATCACCTTCACAAGTGGTTCCATCAATTAAGATGTGATTGACAATTACAAGAGGATTTTCTGCTTGTCTTGCTTCCAACCACGGCGTGTCGTTAAAGGCCCAACTGCCAATGCTTGTCACACTGTCTGGAATTGTAATTGCGGTCAAACTAGTGCAGCCGTTAAACGCATGACTTCCGATGTCGGTCACGCTGCCCGGAATGATAATTTCGGACAGATTGTTGCAATCAGAAAATGCACTATCTCCAATGCTTGTCACACTGTCTGGAATTGTAATTGCGGTCAAACTAGTGCAGCTTTCAAACGCACCCGCTCCGATACCTGTCACGCTGTCCGGAATAACAACATTACTTTCACAAGTGGTTCCATCAATTAAGATGTGATTAATAATTACAAGAGGATTCTCTGTTTTTCTTGCTTCCAGCCATGGAGTGCCACTAAAAGCACCCCCTCCAATACTGATCACACTATCTGGGATGGTGATTTCTGTCAAACTGGTGCATCCATAAAACGCACTCCACCCAATGCTGGTCACACTGTCCGGAATGGTGATTTCTGTCAAACTGGTGCACTCCCAAAACGTCAACTCTCCAATGCTGGTCACACTGTCCGGGAGAGTAATTGCAGTCAGATTGGTGCAATTATCAAACGCAGCATCTCCAATGCTGGTCACGCCGTACGGGATGGTAATTTCGGTCAGACTTTCGCAGTATCTGAATGCAGATTCTCCAATGCTGGTCACGCTGTCTGGAATGGTAATGTCAGTCAGACTAGTGCAGTTGTAAAACGCAGCATCTCCAATACTGGTCACTGCCATTCCATCGATTTCCGCCGGAATTTCCACTTCTGTTGCAGAAGAATCACGGCTTCTGATCTCCACAGTTCCATTCTCAAGCACGGTATACGCCAAATCGCCATAAGTACCGGTCTCTCCGACTTCCACAGCACTGACCGTCCACGGCAAACCCACGGCACAAATAACTCCCGCCGTCACCACGGCACAAATTTTTTTCCACGTCCTCATTTTTTATCCTCCTATTTTAAAGTGTATTTTTCATATTATACCATAAATCCAATGCGATTGCAATCCTGTCATGAAAATTCAGAAATTTCAACAAAAAATGGTGCGCACCCCAAAAGAATGCGCACCGTTTATTCACACGATCTTCACCTGATACCGCATCAACCAATCATTTATCTGCACAAAATACGCCATGATCTGCGGCCGTGTCATGAGCTGGCCATACCACTGTACCGACTCCTCGCTCGCCAGCAGACGCTCCAGCATATCCTTGCGCACCAGCTGTAATACCGGAGACTGGGGGTCACGCACCACCTCTTCCAGCATATGGGACACCGCAGCCAGATAGCTGGGGTTGTGTGTCTTGGGGTAGGGGCTTTTCTTCCGCCAGAGCACCTCCGGCGGAAGAGCATCCTGCATGGCAGTCCGCAGCAATCCCTTTTCATAGCCGTTCCAGTCCTTATACTCCCAGGGCACATTATACAGATACTCCGCAATACGATAATCGCAGAAGGGCACACGCACCTCCAATGCGCTGTACATGCTCATGCGGTCTTTCCGATCCAGCAGCGTCTGCATGAACCAATCCAGGTTCAGCTTCATCATTTCCCGCATCCGTGCCTCCAGCGGTGAATCGTCCGGCAGCTTTTCCGCTGAGGCAATGGTACGTGCATAGGCATCCTGCACATACTGCTGGGCGTCAATTTCCGCCGCAAATTCCGGGCGCAGGAACTGGCTGCGATAGGCGGTGCTCTGTGCCCATGGGAAACCGTTCACACGGCGCACATCCGGGTCACGATACCAGGGATAGCCCCCGAACAATTCGTCTGCGCATTCCCCAGAAAGAGCAACGGTGACTTCCTGGCGTATCTCCCGGCAGAACAGCAGCAGTGAACTGTCCACATCCACCATGCCCGGCAAATCCCTCGCCTCCACTGCCGCAGAAAGTGCCTCCGCCAGCGCCGGTGTATCCAACACCGTCCAGTGGTGCTGGCTGCCCAGATATCGTTCCATACAGCGGATATAGGTAGGGTCGCTTGTGGGTTGGAAGTGACTTTTCTGGAAATAGCGGTCGTTGTCCCGGTAATCCACGGAAAAGGTATGCAGTTCTTCCCCTCGGCTGTGCAGTTCCCGACACGCCAGGGACGAAAGCAGGCTGGAATCCAATCCCCCGGAAAGGAACGTGCCGATGGGTACATCGGACACCAGCTGCCGCCGGACTGCATCGGTGACAAGCTCCCGGACATGCTCCGCCGTCTGGGAAAAGGATTCTGTATGGACAGCGGCGTGGAGTTCCCAGTACGGGTGCAGATGCAGTGTGCCCTGCATATAATAGCCGCAGTACGCCGGCTTCACCTCCCGCACCGTCCGGAACACGCCATAACCCGGCGTGCGTCCCGGCCCCATGAGGAGCAGCTCGGAAATACCGATCTTGTCGATCTCGTGGGGCACGTCAGGATGCTTCAGGAGTGCCTTGATCTCGGAGCCGAACACCAGACCGCCTGGGATTTCTGCATAGAACAGCGGTTTTACGCCGATGCGGTCTCTCGCCAGAAAGAGTCGCTGGGCGTGGTGTTCCCAGATGGCAAAGGCGAAAATACCGTTGAATTGTTCCACACACCGAGGCCCCCAGTTGGCGTAGGACTGCAAGATCACTTCGGTGTCGCAGTGGGTCTGGAACTGTACGCCTTCCCGTTCCAGCTGTCCGCGCAGTTCCGGGGTATTGTACAGCTCGCCGTTATAGACGATGGTATAGGTCTCGCCGCTGACGGTCGTCTCCATGGGCTGCCTGCCGTGTTCCACGTCAATGACTGCAAGACGGGTATGCGCCAATGCGCAGTGTTCCCCCAGAAAAATGCCCTCCTGATCGGGGCCTCGTCGGTTGAGCGTTTCCTGCATCTGCCGCAGCAATGACGCCTGTTTCCGCAAATCCTGTTCCATATGCACCATACCGGTGATTCCACACATAGAGAATGCCTCCTGTTCTGATGATCTGTCTTTATTCTATGCAGGTATGCACCGTTTCTTGCAGATGGACAGCAAAAAACCGGAGCGGTCAGTGCCGTTCCGGTTTGAAAAAGTTCTGAAGCAAGGGCTCAGCTGAGAAGCTCCGCCCAGGAGACATCCTGTCCCACGGATTGTTTTGCATAGTACAGCAAGATATAGTAAGCGTCATTTGCGTCAACGGTTCCGCTGCCGTCTACGTCTGCTGCCTGAATTTGGGCATCGGTCAGACCGGAGTCACTGCCCACAGATAGTTTGGCATAGGCGAGGAGACAGAGGTAGGCATCGTTGGCATCGACCGTGTTGTTGCCGTCGATGTCGCCGGTGGATTGGGGAAGCTCTGTGGTGTCTGTTGTCGTTTCTGTTGTTGTGGTAGTTTCTGTGGTAGTTTCTGCTGTCGTGGTGGTTTCTGTTGTTGTAGTAGTTTCTCCGACGTTGTTAAAGTGGATTGTGGCGTTTAAAAGTAAATCGTTACTGCCTTCTATATTATTGATGGAAATAGTGTTCCATTCTTCTTCGGTGCCGCTGTAATAAACGTCAGTCAAACTGGTGCACCCAGAAAACGCATAACCTTCAATGCTGGTCACACTGTCCGGAATGGTAATTTCAGTCAAACTGGTGTACCAACGAAACGCCGACTCTCCAATACACCGCACCGTATTCGGAATCATAACATCACCGGTACATGTCTTCCCATCAATTAAAATATCATTTACTACTACAAGCGGATCTTCTTCCTGTTTTGCTTTCAGCCATGGCGTTTCATAGAATGCATCCCCTCCAATGCTGGTCACACTGTCCGGAATGGTGATTTCTGTCAAACTGGTGCACCCATAAAACGCACCCCCTCCAATGCTGGTCACACTGTCCGGAATGGTAATTTCAGTCAAACTGGTGCACCCAGAAAACGCACCCCCTCCAATGCTGGTCACACTGTCCGGAATGGTAATTTCGGTCAGACTGGTGCACCCAGAAAACGCACCCTCTTCAATGCTGGTCACACTGTCCGGAATTACAACAGAAGTCAAATAATCACAACCGGAAAATGCATCATCTCCAATACACCGCACCGTATTCGGAATCAAAACATCACCGGTACATGTCGTTCCATCAATTAAAATATCATTTACTACTACAAGCGGATCTTCTTCCTGTTTTGCTTTCAACCATGGCGTTTCATAGAATGCATCCCTTCCAATGCTGGTTACACTGTCCGGAATGGTAATTTCGGTCAGACTGGTGCACCAAAAAAACGCCCTATATCCAATGCTGATCACACTGTCCGGAATGGTAATTTCGGTCAAACTGGTGCACCCATCAAACGCACTCTCTCCAATGCTGGTCACACTGTCCGGAATGGTAATTTCGGTCAAACTGGTGCATCCATTAAACGCACCCCACCCAATGCTGGTCACACTGTTCGGAATGGTGATTTCCGTTAAACTAGTGCACCCATAAAACGCATCCATTCCAATGCTGGTCACACTGTCCGGAATGATAATTTCAGTCAGACTGTCACAGTAACAAAACGCATTATCTCCAATGCTGGTCACGCTGTCCGGAATTACAACAGAAGTCAAATAATCACACTCGAAAAATGCTTTATTTCCAATACACCGCACCGTATTCGGAATCATAACATCACCGGTACATGTCTTCCCATCAATTAAAATATCATTTACTACTACAAGCGGATCTTCTTCCTGTTTTGCTTTCAGCCATGGCGTTTCATAGAATGCATCCCCTCCAATGCTGGTCACACTGTCCGGAATGGTGATTTCTGTCAAACTGGTGCACCCATAAAACGCCAACTCTCCAATGCTGGTCACACTGTCCGGAATGGTGATATCGGTTAAACCAATACATTCTTCAAATGCATAATCTCCAATGCTGGTCACACTGTCCGGAATGGTAATTTCGGTCAGACTGGTGCAGTCATAAAAAGCACCACCTCCAATGCTGGTCACCGCCATCCCATCAATCTCCGCCGGAATCTCCACTTCCGTAGCCATTTCATCGCAGTCCGTGATCTCAACAGTTCCATCCTCAAGCACGGTGTACGTCAAATCGCCATAGGTTCCAGTTTCTCCGGCTTCTGCGGCACTGACTGTCCACGGTACACTCACCGCACAAACCACTCCGGCGATCACTGCCGCAAGAATATTCTTGAAATTCTTCATACAAAAACTCCTCTCAAAATTAGAATACTCCTATATTATACCACATATTTCTCCAGAATGCAACATTTTTTGCGATGGTGCACGAAAATCAATTTTTGTAAAATATGGATTATTGTAGGGGCGACCATTGGTCGCTCGTTGCGGTTTGCCTGGATTTTTGGCGGGCGAACAATGTTCGCCCTTACATAGAATGATTTATTTTACAGCATATAATCTAAAAATTGATTTGCGTGGCAATGGTGGCGGAGTGCGGTTTGACATTCCCCCAAAAACATGCTACAATAGACAATAACTTCACTCGGCGGCAGATGCCGCAGAAAGGACGTTTCATGGGATTTCTCAAAAAATATTATAAACTCATCGGCACGATCATCACTGTCATTGCCATGGTCTTTGTGGTGAAAAAAATCGTCACCATGGATGTGGACTGGTCTATGTTTGCCCACGGAAAGACCCTCGCCATTATCTGCGGCTGCACTCTGGTGCAGGCGGCAATGGTGCTCTTTATGACCATGCCGTGGCTGCGGTTCATCCGCATTCTCTCCGGTATCCAGATTCCCGTCCGGGATGCCCTCCCGGTCTATACCAAGTCCAATTTGATGAAATACGTTCCCGGAAACATCTTTCAGTATGTGGGACGGAATCAGCTTGCCGCTGACCTCCATATCAGCCACGTAGATGTGGCATGTGCCACAGTGCTGGATATTATCTGCTGTATGCTCACGCCCCTTTTGCTCATTGTCATCCTCATGGGACGGGATATGCTGGAACTCATCGTGACCTACCGCAGGAATTTCCTCATTGTCCTGGGCGTGGGTATCCTGGTACTCGCTTTGGCAATTGTCATTCTGCGCTGGAAATTCCGGGAGCATCTCCGGCGGTACTTCGAAAAATACCGCCGGCTTCTGAGCCGCAGTATTCTCCCACGGCTTCTCATGGTGTTTTTGCTTTATCTGACCCAATATGTCATCTCTACTGTAATGTACGCCGTGCCGGCATATCTCATGTTTGACGTTCCGGCGGAAAAAATGGGGCTGTTTCTGGGAACATACCTCTTCTCGTGGATCATCGGCTTCGTTACCCCCGGTGCACCCGGCGGCATCGGCATCCGGGAAGCTGTCATGGTACTCATGTGCGGCAGCTTTATGAGCACGGATACCATTATGCTCTACGCCGTCACCATGCGTATTATTTCCACATTCGGCGATGTGGTCGCTTTCCTGGCAGGTCTCGCTCTGGAACGTATCTGGAAAAAGAAAACGGTACATACTACAGCATAACAAAAGGGCTGTTGCAGACAGTCAATCCCACAGGAAAACGGTGCGATGCCCAATCGCCTCGTGAACCAGGATTTGACTGTCCTTGCAACAGCCCCATTTTTATGGCAATACCGCATAAAGATTGTACGTCATATGCGCAGTCAGATTTTTTGTCAGATAAAACAAAAAGCTCGTGAATACTTTGTGTATTCACGAGCATTTTTGTGAAATATGACAGAAAATCTGCAAGCAGATGATGTGCAAAGCCGTCAGGCGCTCTTTGTGCGGTGTTGCCTTACCTATACTTCCTCTGCGCGCTGAATTCGCCGGGCAAACCAGGTCAGCAGCTCCTCCTTTGTCATTGCTCTCTGATGCGCTGGCTGACACATGGTAAAATCCAACGGTGTCAGTTCCTCTACCAGTTTCCGCAGCTTCTCCGGACGTTCTGTCCATACATCCCCTACCAGTTCCTGATAGACTGCATCCCCCAGAAACGCCATGCGTTCCTCTTTCACCCACACGATCGTTGTATCTCTGGCATGGGGACTGGTCACATGCTGTAGAACACAGGTACAGTTGCCCAGATCTATGGTCATGGACTCGGAAAATGTCAGCGTAGGCAGTGCTATCCGGATGGTTTCCAGCTCCGGAAAATGTTCCCGGATCCGCGGGACACACAGACGGGGCACAATGCCCTTTTCCGCATTTTTCTCCAGTTCGTCCGGCGTCCATTGCAGCTTTGACACCATTTCCAGAGACTGGCGTGTCTGTACACAGGCAATGGATGGGATTTCCAACGCACTCAACCCGAAACAATGATCCCAGTGGGAATGGGTTAGTGCCACCAAATCCGGCGGACGAAAACCGGCTTCTTCCACTGCTGCCCGAAATTCCTGCACATGTACCGGGGAATTCCCGGCGTCTACCATAAGGGAAAACCGATCTCCCCGGATGTATCCCAAAGACGGACGATCCTTTGTTTGGGAAAACCGCAGATGGTACACCCGCGGCGTCAATTGCTCCAGCATGAAAACACTCCTCTCTCAGTAGCATATGTAACGAAGGATAGTAGAACTTGTACCATTTGAAAATAAAAATCCATCGCCGCAGGCGATACCGCCACTCCTAATGCCTCATTTCCATCAACCGTGACCCAGCACCAGCAGCTGAAACAATGCCATCCACTCACGCACCCAATAGGTGGGCACATAGAGCGGATTGGTATAGGCACTGTATGCCGATGCTTCCAGCCCTTCTTTTTCCGCAAGCAGTCCGGCACGATACTGGTGAAATCCGTCCGTCACAATGACAATTTCCGTGCCTAGTCCGTTTTCCCCCAGAATTTCCGCTGTATAGCGGAGATTTTCCTGGGTATCCGCCGATGCATCCTCCACCAGAATCCGTTCCTCCGCTATGCCATGTTCCACCAGCCAGATTTTCATCGCCTGTCCCTCCGGAATATCCTCCCCGGCACCCTGTCCGCCGGTAACGACACAGGAAACAGAGGGGTTTTCGTTCAGATATTCCAGTGCCGCCTCCAGCCGACGTGTCAGCATGGCGCTGGGCTTTGTGCCCCGGACCTTACAGCCCAGTACCACAACTGTCTCGGGAGTTTCCGGTGTATGCGCAATGGCACGTGCCATCTGCACGGACATGACGCCGGAAAAGATCAGCCCGGCGGCGACCAATACGCCCAGCACAGACAGCCCGATCTTCCCGGGGAGATGCTCCCATATCCGGCGGAACAGCTGCCCAAACGCATGGGGAAACAGCGTGAGTGCCATCAGAAACAGACAGCCCAGCGCACCGCCGATATTGCCAGGATTGCAAATGCGCTTGAACACCGGCGCAACAAAAAAGAACAATAAGACCGCTTCGGGAATGAGAAAAAGATATCGTATCCGCATAGGATTCCTCCTGCATAGTATGGCGTGTTTTCCTCTTTTTATTATAGCACGGGAAAAAGTGTCTGTCAATTTTACAAAGTTCGATATAAAGCGGGCGGACACAACTCCACCTGTCCGCCCGTTTCATTATCATGGGCATCTCTAAAAACCTATGGCAACACCGCACAAAGAGCGCCTGACGGCTTTGCACGTCATATGCTTGCATCTTTTCCGTCATATTTCACAAAAATGCTCGTGAATACACAAAGTATTCACTGCGCTTTTTGTTTCATCTGACGAAAAATCTGACGGCGCATCTGACGTACAATCTTTGTGCGGTATTGCCCTATATTTTTGCTGAAATGATTGCCCAGAAATGGCTTAAATGCGTTATTCAATTTTTAAAAATCGGGGTTTTTAGAGGTGACCTCATATCATTTCCGCCGCACCAGCGCTCCCACGCCGCAGCATCCCAGAAACACCACCAGATCCGCTGCAACAATAGTTGCACCTACCGGTGTAGACGCCAGAATGGAGATCAGCAGTCCGCCTACAGCGCATACCACTGAGATCACCGCCGCACACACGATCACACCCCGGAAACTCCGGAACAGCCGCATTGCCGACAGTGCAGGGAAAACAATTAACGCCGAAGTCAGCAGAGACCCCACCAAATTCATGGCAAGGACAATAATCACTGCCGTCACCACGGCAATGAGGAAATTGTACATTCTCGCACGGATACCCGTTGCCGCTGCAAATGTCTCATCGAAAGTCACTGCAAAGATCTTGTGATAGCACAGGAAAAAGATCGCCATCACCACCACAGACATAGCCACACAGAGCCACACATCTGTTTCCGACAGAGTCAGGATCAGCGTGGAACCGAACAGAGTGCTGCACACATCCCCGGAAACATTCGCCGAAGCGGAAAATAGATTCTGCACCAGATAGCCTATGGCAAGGGCACTCACCGAAAGCATGGCAATAGCGGCATCCCCCTTGATCCTTGCACTCTGGTTGGCGCACAGCAGCAATACTGCACATGCCACCGTCACCGGCATAACCAGGATCATCTCATTGTCCAGCCGCAGCACCGTGGCAATTGCCAGAGCACCAAATGCCACATGGGACAATCCATCGCCAATGACAGAAAACCGTTTCAGCACCAGTGTTACGCCCAACAGCGAAGAGCAAAGGGCAATGAGCACCCCGGCAATCAGCGCATACTGCACAAATGTAAAGGACAGATAGCCTGTCAGTTGTTCCCAGAGTCCCATTGTTCACACCGTCCCTTCCCCGGTATATGCCTGCCCGATCTTGCTCTTGAGATAGTCCGCTTTTGTCCCGAAAAACAGCGGCGTTTTGCTGATATGCAGCACATGGGTGGCGTATCGCACCGCCGCTTCCATATCGTGGGAAACCATAAGTATGGTAATGCCGTCCTGCTGGTTCAGCTGTTGGATCAGCTCATACAGCTCCGTCTGCGCCTTGGGATCCAGTCCCGTCACCGGTTCATCCAGCAGCAGCATTTTCTGAGTCGCACCCAGCGCACGTGCCAGAAGGACACGCTGCTGCTGACCGCCGGACAGTTCCCGATAACACCGCTTTGCCAGATGGGCAATTCCCAGCCGTTCCATGTTTTCCTGGGCAAGCTGTTTTTCCTGCTTCGTATAAAAGGGACGGAATCCGCTACGGTTCAGACAGCCCGAACGGACGATCTCCTGCACTGACGCCGGAAAATCCCGCTGCACTGCCGTCTGCTGGGGCAGATAGCCGATCTCCTCCGGCTGCAGGCCGTCACCAGTTTCGATTTTTCCTGCCATGGGTGCTTTCAGCCGGAGCAGCGCCTTAATGAGCGTGCTTTTTCCGGAACCGTTCTCTCCTACAATATACAAATAATCCCCGGCATTTACCGAGAAGGACAGATGCTCCGTCACCGGCACCCCCTCATATCCCAAGGTCAGGTCGGTACAAGTCAGCTGTGCCATATCTTTCACCATACTTTCTATTTTAAATCAGTGCTTCCTTAACATCCTCATTCCACAGTTAATGCCTTGTGCAATACCTCCAGATTCTCCTCCATCCGTGACAAGTAGGTCACACCGTCATCCATTTCCTCCTGGGTCACAGATTGCAGAGAATTAAGCACCAATATTTTCCCATCAGAATCTGCGTTTTCCAGCACTGTCCGGGCAAGGGATTGATTATTGCCTTCCGCAGCGAGAACACAGGGCAATTTCAATTCCTTCAGTTTCCGGGACAAAAAGGCAATCGTCTCAAAGCTTGCCTCCGTCTCTGCGGAACAGCCCGGAAATGCCGCATAATAGGTCAGGTCATAATCCTCTGCCAGATAGCGGAAAGGAAACCGGTCTGCCACCAGAATGGTACTGCGCACAGCATCCGCCATCATCTCCTGATATTTCTCATCCAGTGCCTGCAATTCACGAATATAGGTAGCACAGTTTTCCTGATACTGCGCCCCATGCGCCGGGTCCACTTCGCAAAGGGCATCCCGGATAGCTTCGCAGGCGGGCTGTGCCCGGCGCAGGGAGAGCCAGACGTGCTCGTCCAGTTCTTCCTCCTCTTCGTGGTCGTGATCTTCGTCCTCGTGTTCCTCATGGTCATGATGGTGATGTTCCTCTTCCTGCATTCCCTCCACGATCACTTCCTCGTCAGCATCTGCCGCCTCCATCATGGAAACGACCCGGACAGTGTCATTTTCCGCCGTTTCCAGCACATCCGTCACCCATTGATCCGACGCACCACCCACATAGCAGAATACATCTGCCCGGGAGATGGCGGCAATGTCCTTTACAGACGGCTGATAGCTGTGCAGATCTGTGCCGCCTTTCACCAGCAGCGTCACATCCACCCCGTCCACATCACCGACGATCCGGCGTGTCCAGTCATATTCCGGGAATATCGTGCAGACCACCTGCACCTGTCCCACAGTTTCCACGGCCTCGCCGCAGCCTGTCAGCAGAAAACACCACCCCAGGCATACAGCAAGCGTCAGTGCCAATTTTCGTCTCATATGATTCCTTTCATAAGGCAGAAAAACAGGGGCGCTTCACGTCCCCCGTTCGATTCCAATTTGAAAATGGTTTTCATATTCATATTATAGCAGATTCTATAAGAGATGTCAAGAGGGAATTTTTCACGAATCAAAGCAGATTCTCGTAGGGAACGACCCCCGTGTCGTTCCGCCAGATGTTCCACATCGAACGAAATAATTTTTGTTATGCCGTCAGATGCTTCATGTTGAAGGGAACGACACGGGGGTCGTTCCCTACGATTGAAATAATTTTTTCCAACACCCCTTGACAACGTCTTTGGGATATGCTATACTGTATGTGTTGCATGAAGTGTACAACACTTATAACGCATACAACGCATAAACAATTATGCTGAAACTGAATTGGAATCACATGCATACATCAGAACAGGAATGGAGGTTTTGCCATGTTTCAGATTGATCCCATGTCACGAGAGCCTGTCTATGAGCAGATCATTGCACAGGTAGAACGCTTTATTTTAACAAACGTGCTTCTGCCGGGGAGTCAGATCCCATCGGTGCGGAGCGTTTCTATGACCAATTCCATCAATCCCCGTACCATTTTAAAGGCATATACAGACCTGGATGCCCGTGGGCTGATCCAGTCTGTACCGGGAAAAGGCTATTTTGTCTGCGCAGACGCACAGGAGAAGCTGTTACAGAAAGGGCGTGCAAAGATGAAAGATCTGACAGAACTGCTCACAGAGCTGGCGATTGCCGGCGTGACCAAAGAAGAGATCAGTGCCTGTGTGGAACAGGCATTTGCAGACGCAAAAAATCAAAACCAATCGGGAGGGACTACAGTATGATCGAAGTAAAAAATCTCACAAAGCGGTTTCAGGATTTCACCGCACTGGAAAATGTCACATGTACCATCGGTTCCGGCTGCATCTATGGCATGGTCGGCTCCAACGGCGCCGGAAAATCCACATTTCTGCGTGCCCTCACCGGTGTATACCAGCCGGACGGCGGCCGAATCCTCATTGACGGAAAGCCGGTCTGGGATAATCCGTCCGTAAAGCGCCGCATTGCCTATGTGCCCGATGAACTGTACTTCCTCGCCGGCGCCAATCTAAACCGCATGGAACGGATGTACCGCAATACATACCCGGATTTTGATCCGAAACAGTTCCACAAGCTCTGCGACCAGCTCCAGCTGCCCCGGAACAAATCTCTGGGACAATTCTCCAAGGGCATGCGCCGCCAGGCAGCGACCATTCTGGCACTGTCCTGCAAGCCGGACTACCTCTTTTTCGACGAGACATTTGACGGTCTGGATCCGGTCATGCGAAATTTCGTGAAGCGGCTGATCTGCGAGGATGTTCTGGAGCGAGGGGCTTCGGCAATTATCACCTCTCACTCTCTCCGGGAGCTGGAGGATATCTGCGACCAGCTGGCACTGCTTCACAAGGGCGGTCTGGTGCTGGAAAGCGACATCGAAAACCTCAAGACCTCCCAGTTCAAGATTCAGATCGCATTCCGGGAGGAATATGATAAGTCCAAGTTCGACGGCATCCAGATCTCCCACTTTGAAAAGAACGGCAGCGTGGCAAATATGATCGTAGGTGGTGACCGTGACGATATTGTGGAGAAACTCCGTGCCATGCAGCCCATTCTCCTGGATGTGCTCCCCCTGTCACTGGAGGAGATTTTCACCTATGAAATGGAAACCCTGGGCTATACGTTCCAGATCGACGAAATGAACGAGGAGGGTGCTACAAGTGCAAAATCTTGAGAAACGCTATTCCTACCATCATCATGACAGACGGGAAATGCGCCGTCAGTTTCTGACCAATCTGGTCATCCTGCTGCTGGTGCTGGGATTGGCGGCAGTATGTGCAGTGACCTATTTTCACGCAAGAGGAGGATTTGTAAGATGAATAAAAAGCAATCAATATTTTCCCTGGGACTGCTGCGGGAGGGATTCCGGCAGTGCCAGATGATCGGCATTCTTGCCATGGTAATTATGGTACTGGGTGCCCTGTTTATGCCCATTAGTCATGTGGTCAATGTAGCAAATGATCCCTATTATGTCACAGAGGCGTGGAATGCCTGGAGTGCAAATCCCCTGCTGCTTGTAGTGCTGTTAGCTGCACCGCTGATGGCTCTGGTACTGTTCCACTTTCTGGACAGCCGTGCCGCTTCTGATTTGTATCACGCAATGCCCCACAAACGCATCACCCTCTATCTCAGCTATGCCGGAGCAATTCTCCTGTGGGTCGTACTGCTGATGGCAGTGAGCACCGTGGTTTCTCTCATCTCCTGTGCCATCACCCACCAGTACATCACTCTATTATACGACACCATTCTGCCCTATCTGTGCAGTATTTTCCTCACTTGTGCCCTGATGATTTCCGGCATTCTCATTGCCATGAGTCTCACGGGAACTGTATTCACAAACGTGCTGTTTTCCGCCATCCTGTTGTTTCTGCCTCGGTTCTGCATTTATTTCCTGAGCGAAGCGGTTACAGGCAATATGCCCTTTATGTACGGCGCAGGGGAATCCGACAGCTTTTTCCGCAGCAGCAACAACCTGTTGTTCTCTCTGGTCAACGGATTATTTGGTATCAACTTCAGCGACAGCATTGTCAATGTATTCAAGCCCGGCTGGCAGGCGATCGTCTACACCCTGCTTCTGGCACTGATCTACTTCGCCGTTGGCGCATGGCTGTTCTGCCGCCGCCGCAGTGAAGCCGCCGGACAGTCGGCACCCAGCCGGATGCTCCAGAATATCTACCGTATTGTGGTAACTATGACCTACTGTGTCTTTGTCACTGCGGCACTGCACGCTTGTCTGCAACAGGGGCTGAGCGGCGATGACTGGTTTGTATTCCTGATCCTGTATATCATTGCCCTCCTGATCTATTTCACCTATGAGCTGATCACCACAAAAAAATGGCATAATCTGCTCCGGGCGATGCCGGGTCTGGCAGTATTGGCTGTCCTGAACGGCGGTATCCTGCTGGGCATGCATGTGGCGCAAGAAAAGATCCTGGATCAGCGTCCGGCAGTGCAGGAGATCGAAAGCGTATCTTTCCGGAGCGGCAACAATACCCTTTATCAGGGTGCCAATCTGGAATATGGAGAGTACGTAAATCTGGAGAGCCAGAAGATCAAGATCACCGATCCCACCGTCATTTCTCTGGTATCCTACTACCTGAATGAGAACATTGAAACATGGGAAAAGGGACACGATTCCTACTTTAACAAATACTATAACTATTCCGGCGCACAGGCATATACAGATTATACTGTCACCATCCGCACCAAGGATGATACCCTGTATCGTTCCGTTATGATCCCGAATTCCGAAGCCAACACACTTATTGAGTCGTTACAGAGCAACGAGGACTTCGTCAAGGCATGGATGACGCCGCCGGAACCGGTTGAGAACACGCTGTACTTAGAGACATACACAGGTGCGGAAGACTTTGACGTAGAATCCCTGTATGACTCCTACATAGAAGAATTGAAAACCGTTCCCTTTGAAAAGTTCTATGAAAAGCAGACCAAATATGCAAGCGGCTCAGTAAGCTTCGGCTACACCTTCCGTGCAAATGGCTATAATCTGACTATCAGCTGTCCGATCTATGCCGATCTGATGCCGAAAACCCTCCAGAAATACTATGATATGCTCTACGATGCACAGGCAGATTCCCGTGACGCATTCTTGCACAATTCCAATATAAACGCTTCACTGAATGTCAATGCCTACGGCAGAACGATCAATGGCTCCTACAAATATGCAAACTGCTATGACGATGCAGACGATGCACCGCTGGGCGAACTGGAGAGCTATGCGCTGCTTCTGGAATATGCAGAGGACAGACCGGTCCAGGCTGGTGAGGCATATGCAGAAGTCTGGCTCTATCCCTACGTGACATCGGACGATGAAGAGGAATATAGTGAGATCTATGTTATTCTTCCACTCAGTGACAATTTCTTCTCGGATGCACGGGTGAATGAGCACTTTGATACTGGGTATTATGATGAATACTAATATCAGGAGACTGAACCGATTTATTTCCGACAACTTCTTATGATAAAACTTCTTCCTTAAGGCAATACCGCACAAAGATTGTGCATCAGGTGCGCAGTCAGATTTTTCGTCAGATGAAACAAAAAGCGGAGTGAATACTTTGTGTATT